>NZ_JBEXDG010000197.1:0-1016 GCF_040605635.1 Dactylosporangium sp. NPDC005555 | reverse complement strand
TGAGCCATTCCGCGCAACGACTTGACCACTGGGCGTCGTCATGTGGTGCGGTCGTGGTCGAAGTGGAGCAGGACGAGCGCTGCGGCGGCGATCTTCCCGATCCGCCATGGGTTGAGGCTGACGTTGCGCAGCGCTTTGTACGTCATCTTCAGCAGGGAGTTGCCGCGTTCGCCGATGGCGCGCAGGCTGTTGTGGGCCTTGTTGAGCTGCTGCTGTACCAGGGTGAGGTGTCCGCCCTTGGGTTTCTTGAACGCCACGGTGATCGTGCTGGCCTCGCCTTCGTAGCCCAGGTCGCCGAGGGTGCGCAGGTCCGTACCGATCGCGGTGAGGGCGGGCAGGATCTCGGGGTGGGTGCGCACGGCGGTGGTGTCGTGCTCGCGGCCGGGCCGCACGCCGGAGGTCCAGATCGGCCAGCCGTCCGGGACGGTGACGACCTGCACGTTGCCACCGTGGTTGGCGTGCTTGGCCGACCACCACAGATCGACGCCCGGGGTTGGACCGGGGGTCGACACCCGGTCGGTCTCGATCAGGGTGCCGTCGATGTTGACGTGGCTGTAGCCGGCGGCTTTGGCCGCCAGCAGCGCTCCGTGCAGGCCGGGCGAGCGGGCGGCGAGCACGTCGATGCCCTCGTGTAGGTAGTCATAGCCGGTGGACTTGCTGATCGCGTTGTCACGGGCCAGCTGGCTTATCCGGGTGCCGTCCAGGAACCACCGCAGCACCAGCACGGCCTGCTCATGGCAGGACAACGCCCGGGTATCGGCACGGGTACCCCGCCGCGTCCGCTCGGCGGCCAGCAGGCCGGCCAGGAACTCCACCGTCTTGTCGCGTACCGGCAGCACCGAGGTGTATGTGACACTCATCGTCGACGCAGAACCCTTATGAAGTTGATCTGTGAGAGGACCACCTTCATACCGGGGTTCTGCGTCTTCTTGTTGCACCACAACGGATCCGGCGTGTTGCCCTGCCCGACCGCGACCAGTTACCCAACGTCATCCATCGTTACGCGGAATGGCTCA
>NZ_JBEXDG010000196.1:0-1034 GCF_040605635.1 Dactylosporangium sp. NPDC005555 | reverse complement strand
CCGGGAGGAACTCGGAGGGAGGTTCCTGGGTCTGATGGCTTACCTGGATCTGAAAGGTGAAGGGGACAAGAGCATGCCAGGAAAGCAGTGGTCGTGCCCAGGCGTACGGGTGCGGGCTGCTGCGGGACCCGCGGAATATGGTGAAAGCTGGATTGCTTGAAGCCCAATCTCCAGCGGATGCAAGCCGCCATCCACCGGAAAGACGTCTGAACCGGTGCCGTGCCCTGTGTTGGTGTTCCGCTCAGCCGACGCAACCTCCGGAGCGCGGAGCGATGCCCAGTGAGGGTATTCAAGGAGATGAGTGGGTCACCTACGTTCCGCTCGATACGTACAACAGGGACGAACGCGGGATCGCCTACGGGACGCGAGTCCTATGGCGACGGAGGCCTCGTAGTAGTCGCAGGAGTCACGACCTGCCGAGGGGTCCGGGAAAGCCGGACACAGGGCGAAGGGGGCCAGGTGATCGGACATCAACAATCCGGGAGGTATGCGTAATGCAGAACGCCGAAACGGTACTGGATGTCCTGCGTGAGCGCGGCAGGCGTGGCCTGCCGTGCACTGAGCTGTATCGACAACTGTTCAACCCGGGCCTGTACCTGATGGCCTACGGGCGCATCTACGCCAACCACGGCGCGATGACGCCCGGGACGGACGGGGAAACCGCTGACGGCATGTCCATGGGCAAGATCGGCCGCATCATCGATGCGATGCGCCACGAGCGTTACCGGTTCCTGCCCGCACGGCGGGTCTACATCCCCAAGAAGCAGGGGACGAAGCTGCGGCCTTTGGGCCTGCCCTCGTGGATGGACAAGCTCGTCGGGGAGGTGGTACGCCTGTTGTTGGAGGCGTACTACGAACCGAGATTCTCCCCTCGATCCCACGGGTTCCGCCCCGGCCGGGGTTGCCACACGGCGTTGACCGACGTGGCCAACCACTGGACCGGGACGACCTGGTTCATCGAGGGCGACATCGCCGACTGTTTCGGGAGCTTCGATCACGATGTGATGCTCTCGATCCTGGCCGAGCACGTCCAC
>NZ_JBEXDG010000195.1:0-1047 GCF_040605635.1 Dactylosporangium sp. NPDC005555 | reverse complement strand
GGCCGGGCCGGACGGGGCTGGGTCGGACGGGGCTGGGTTGGGCGGGGCTGGGTTGGGTGGGGTGGTGTTTCTGCCTGGCCGGGCGCCGGTGCATGAGCTGCTGGCGTTGCTGCAGGGTCTGAACGACACCGGTATGGGTGGCGATGCCGGCCTGTTCGGGCGGGTGTGGGTGCTGACCCGTGGCGCGGTGGGTACCGGTCGGTTCGACGCTCCTGCTGACCCGGTCCAGGCTCAGGCGTGGGGTTTGGGTCTGGTCGCGGCGTTGGAGTACCCCCGCCGTTGGGGTGGTCTGGTTGATCTGCCCGCGGTCTGGCCGGATACGTCGCGGGACGCGGCTGCGGCAGCGCGTCGTTGTGCCCAGGTCTTGGCCGGGTGGGGTGGACAGGATCAGGTCGCGGTGCGCGTGAGTGGCGTGTACGGGCGCAGGTTGGTGCATGCCAGGCCGGATGCGTCGCCGCGGGTGTGGGAGCCGCGGGGGACGGTGCTGGTCACCGGTGGTACCGGTGGTCTGGGCGGACACGTGGCCCGCTGGGTGGCCGGGCACGGCGCGGAGCATGTGGTGTTGATCTCCCGCCGGGGCATGGACGGGCCGGGCGTGGCCGAGCTGATCGACGAGCTGACCGGTGAGTTGACCGGTGAGTTGACCGGTGGCGGCCGGGTCCGGGTGAGTGTGCTGGGTTGCGATGTGGCAGATCGTGACGGGTTGGCCGCGGCCCTGGCCGGGGTCGGGCCGATCGATGCGGTGGTCCACGCGGCCGGGGTCGGTCAGCATGCGGTCATTGATGACGTCGATCCGGAGCTGGCGGACCGAGTCTTGGCGGCGAAGGTTGCAGGTACGCGGAATCTGCACGAGTTGCTGGTTGAGGGGTCCGGGCACCGGCTGGACGCGATGGTGCTGTTCTCCTCGAACGCCGGTGTATGGGGTGGTGGTGGGCAGGGGGTGTACGCGGCTGCGAACGCGTTCTTGGACGCCTACGCCGCCCAGCAGCGTGCCGTGGGGCGGGCGGTGACCAGCGTGGCGTGGGGTTTGTGGGCCGGGGAGGGGAT
>NZ_JBEXDG010000194.1:0-1051 GCF_040605635.1 Dactylosporangium sp. NPDC005555 | reverse complement strand
GAAGTCAGCCCGCACCCGGTACTGACCATGGCGGTGGAACAGGCCGGCGAACACCTGCTCGTGACCGGCACCCTGCGTCGTGACGACGGCGGACGTGACCGCTGGCTCCGCTCGATGGCCACCCTCCACGTGGCCGGCGTCACCATCGACTGGACCCCGGCCTTTGCCGGTGATTTGCCCCGACGCGTGCCGCTGCCAACATACCCGTTCCAGCGGCAGCGCCACTGGCTCCCGGACACGCTGGCCGAGCTCCCTGGCCGCAGTATCGCCACGATCGACCAGTCCCAGGACGCGGTCGAGCGGCATGACATCGAGGCCAGCGCGGCCGCGCTCGACGGTGTGAGCATCGAGCCGGCAGCGGGTGGGGGCGAGCGGCAACTACTTGACCTGATCCGAACCCATGCGGCTGCAGTGCTTGGTCATGCCGGGCCGCAGGCTGTCGACGCTGACCGGAGCTTTAGGGAGCAGGGCTTCGACTCATACGCCACCATCAAAATGTGTGACCGACTCGCCGCGGTGACAGGGCTGCGGCTGCCGACCACCCTGCTATTTGACTACCCCACCCCCGTGAAACTGCTGGGATATCTGCAGCAGCGGTTGGACGGGGTGTCTGAGCCGGCGACTGGACCAGCTGCCGCGGTCAGTGTGCTCGATGAGCCGGTGGCGATTGTGGGGATGGGGTGTCGGTATCCGGGTGGGGTTGTTGACCCGGAGGGGTTCTGGCGGTTGCTGGTCGAGGGTGTTGACGCGGTGGGTGGGTTCCCCGCGGATCGGGGTTGGGATCTGACGGCGCTGTACGACTCCGGTCGGCAGCGGTCGGGGATCGGGTACGGAACATTCCTGTCCGGGGCTGGGATGTTCGACGCGGGGTTCTTCGGGATCAGTCCGCGGGAGGCTGTGGCGATGGATCCGCAGCAGCGGCTGCTGCTGGAGGTCTCCTGGGAGGCGTTGGAGCGGGCCGGGATCGACCCGTCCGGGCTCCGCGGGTCGGACACCGGCGTGTATGTGGGCCTCATGTACCACGACTACGCCATGCAGTTGGCGGCGAGCC
>NZ_JBEXDG010000193.1:0-1054 GCF_040605635.1 Dactylosporangium sp. NPDC005555 | reverse complement strand
CACCGCCCACGGCCACAACACCTTCCGGGCACTCACCGACCTCATCATCGGTCGGCCCTGGCTACCCGCCGTCAACTGACCACCTGATCAGTCACCCGCGGGTGAGACAGTCAGTTCGTCACAGCGGGTGACCGGCGCTTCCGCCGTCGGTGGCCTGACATGCCGATGAGCGCGCACGTGACCATGGCGGCGGGCCCGTCGAGCCGGTCACTGTCAAGCGATCCTGTGGCGACGCCTGACCCTGATGGGGGGCGCCGTCGCGGCGTTGTCATGCCGGTGGTTCCGGCAGGCCGAACAGGTCGGCGAGGCCGCTGACCTGGATCCGTTGGTGCATCGCGGGGGTCAGCGCTTCGAGGTCCAGGCTGCAGCCGGCGTCGTCGCACCAGCGTTTGGCGGCAACGATCGCGCCGAGACCTGACGAGTCCATGAACGTGATCAGTGCGAGATCCACGGCCAGCACGGTCGGCTCCAGCTGCAGTGCTGCACGGACCGTCGTGCGGAACTGATCAGCGGTCTGCTGTTCCAGCTCGCCACTGAGGACGATCGTGACCCTGCCGGCCGACGGTATGCCGATCTCGGTCAAGAGCGGCATCGTTCACCTCGATCCATTTCGGTGCTCGGGCTCGACGATACCGACCCATTTGTCACCCGCAACTCGATGCGACAGGAGATGGATGCGACTGTGCGGCCGGGGATTCCCGAGCCGGGGGCGGTGGTTCCGGGGCGGCGGGCGTGACTGTTCAGAGATGGGTGGGCAGGTGACGCCGCCCCCGAGGCGCTGGCGACCCGCCGAGAAAATCTATGGTGGACACGCTAGACATGCTCACTGCCGTCGGCTAACGTTCTTCATGTCGAGAGCAGAGAACACAAAAGACGCTGACGAACCGCCCCACCCGTTGGGCGCAGGAGCAGAGCCGGCAGCAACATCGCAGGTTCGCTCGGCACGGCAGAACGAGATCGGGTGAGCCAGAGATGGTGTTGGTGGCATCGCCCGTAGGACGGTTTCATCCGCAGGTGAGGGTCATGAAGTTGCGTGGACCCGCAGCACCGGCGG
>NZ_JBEXDG010000192.1:0-1085 GCF_040605635.1 Dactylosporangium sp. NPDC005555 | reverse complement strand
TTGACCGCCGCGACCCCTACCAGGCCGGTGTGCCCAGCGATCAGCTCCCGCGCCTCAGCGTCGCTGGCGGTCAACGCCACCATGGCTCCACCAGCGGGGAGCGCCTGCATCAACCTGCCCCGCGCGGCGACCACCGCCACCGCATCGGCCAGATCCCACACCCCGGCCACATGCGCCGCGCTCAACTCACCGATCGAGTGCCCAGCCAGATACTCCGGAACCACCCCCCACGAACCGACCAGCCGGTACAACGCCACCTGCACCGCGAACAACCCAGCCTGGGTATACATCGTCTGATCCAACAACTGCTGTTCGCCCGCGACCACCTCCCGCAACGGCCGATCCAGATGCCGGTCGAAGTGTGCGCAGACCTGATCGAACGCCTCAGCGAACACCGGATACGCCGCATACAGGCCCTGACCCATCCCGACCCGCTGGCTACCCTGCCCAGAAAACACCACCGCCAACCTGCCGGACCCAGCGACCCCAGCCGTCCCGGCGATCCCGGTGATCACTCCCGGTGCCTGACCGGCCGCGGCCAGCACCTGCAGCCCGTCCGTCAACGCCGGCCGATGCCGGCCGAGGACCACACCCCGGTGGGTGAACCCGGTCGCCCGGCTGGCCGCCAACGCCCGCCCGATCGCGACCGGCTCGACCTGCGGCCGGTCGGTCACGAACCCGGCCAGCCGCTGCGCCTGTGCCCGCAATGCCACCTCGGTCTTCGCCGACAGCAGCCACGGCACCACCCCGCCCGGCAGCGGGGCCGGCAGCGGGGCGGGTTCATTACCCGACGCCGTGTCCGGTGCGGGTTCGGCCTCTTCCAGGTTCTCGAGTGGTTCGGCTTCTTCCAGGATGAGGTGGGCGTTGGTGCCACTGATCCCGAACGCGGAGACTCCGGCCCGCCGTGGCCGGCCGTTGCCCGGCCATGGTGTGGCCTCGGTCAGTAGTTGCACTGATCCAGCCGACCAGTCCACATGTGATGACGGGGCGTCCACGTGCAGCGTCCTGGGCATCACCCCGTGCCGCATCGCCAGCACCATCTTGATGATCCCGGCGACCCCCGCGGCCGCCTGAGTGTGGCCGAT
>NZ_JBEXDG010000191.1:0-1090 GCF_040605635.1 Dactylosporangium sp. NPDC005555 | reverse complement strand
CGGAATCTGTCAAGATCATTGAGACAAGATCTTTTTAGTTGTTCTGTATGACTGTTTCCAGGGCTGGTCGGTTGATCCAGACCTGCTGCGGGAGGGCTGGTGGTCGCGGCGGTCGCCGGAACCGGTCCGGGTGGCGCGTGTGGGCGGTGTCGAGGACCTCTGCGCGCAGCTGCTGGATCTCACCGGCGGTGCCGTGGTGGACGGAGGCGGGTGTGTGCAGGCCGATGCCGCTGTGGCGGTGCTGGTGGTTGTAGTAGGTGAAGAACTCGTCGCAGAAGCTGCGGGCGTCGGCGATGGAGCCGAACCGGTCGGGGAACGCGGGGCAGTACTTCAGGGTTTTGAACGCCGCTTCGCTGAACGGGTTGTCGTTGCTGACTTTCGGGCGGCTGTGGCTGCGCACGACGCCGAGATCGGTGAGGAGCAACGCAACGGGTTTCGACGTCATCGAGGTGCCCCGGTCGGCATGGATCACCCGTGGCGGTGCGCCGGCGGTGGTGATGGTGGCGGCGATGAACGCCTTGGCGAGGTCACCGGTCTCGGTCGGTGCGACGAGCCAGCCGGGGATGTAGCGGGAGTAGATGTCGATGATGACGTAGCAGTCGTAGTAGACGCCCTTGACTGGTCCGTGCAGCTTCGTGATGTCCCAGGACCACACCTGGCCCGGGCCGTCGGCGACGAGCTCCGGCCGGGTCCGCGGCGGGTGGGTGGCCTGCCGGCGGCGGTCCCGGACCGCGCCGTGCTCACGCAGGATCCGATACATGGTCGACTCCGAGCACAGGTAGGTGCCCTCATCCAGGAGCGTCGCCCACACCTGAGCCGGTGACTTGTCCACAAAGGACTCGTGGGTCAGCGTTGCCAGGACAGTGGCCCGTTCCGCTGGTGTGAGCGTGTTCGGCGGCGTCTGCCGCAGTGCCCGCGGCCCAGCCGTGGCCGGGCGTGGCCGCTGCCGCCGGTAGTGCGTGGCGCGGGATTTGCCCAGCACCGCGCAGGCGCGTTTGGCCGAGGTCAATGCGGCCAGGTCGGTGAACGCGGCGTCGATCACCTGCTCGACCGCGGATCGGTGTCCGCGCTCTCGGAGATCAGCCCCAAG
>NZ_JBEXDG010000190.1:0-1100 GCF_040605635.1 Dactylosporangium sp. NPDC005555 | reverse complement strand
AATAGGTTGTCTGCGATGATTCCCTGTCCTTTAACAACGTCCGTTTTTTCAAATTTGATAGGATTGAATTTTCCGATCATGCGTACAACTGCCGTTGCTAATGGGTGATCAGATTCATTTTCTGCTGAAGCAACTGCATCAATCAATTCTTTTGAAGCACCATAATTTTTGACAACAACAACTTCTGTATTGCCTTTCGTCAGAGTACCCGTCTTATCAAACAGAAGCGTATCAATGTGACTGAAGGTATTCATAACATCACCTCCCTTGATAAGGACGCCTCTTTTTGCACCATTCCCGATTCCTGCAACATTTGAAACAGGTGCACCAATCACGAGGGCACCAGGGCAACCAAGTACGAGAATCGTGATGGCTAGTTCTAGATTATGACTAAAAACCCAAGTAATAGCTGCAATAACAAGTACCGCTGGCGTGTAATACTTAGCAAAGCGGTCGATGAATTTCTCAGCAGGAGATTTGGTATCTTGGGCTTCTTCGACAAGTTCAATAATTTTACCAAAGGTTGTATCTTCGCCGACTTTTTCTGCTTCTACGTAAATTGTACCGTTTTCTAAGATAGAACCTGCAAAAACTTTGGTACCAGCTTCCTTTCTGATTTCACGTGATTCACCTGTGATACTGGCTTCGTTGACATAGCCAGATCCTTGGTAAATACGACCATCAACAGGAACTTGACGTCCGGTTTTTACTAAGAGTTTGTCGCCAATTTCAACTTCATCAATGTCCATTTCTTCGCCATCAGCAGATAGGGCTGTGCTGGGTGCCATATTCGTGAGTTCTTTGATACTTGATCGCGTTTTTTCAAGCGTTTTTTTCTCCAAAAATCCACCGAAAGCGAAGAGAAAAGTGACAATTGCTGATTCTTCATATTCACCGATGAACAAAGCACCGATAACTGCAATAGAAACTAGCAGGTCAATCGAAATTTGTTTCACTTTGATTGCTTGATAGGCATGAATTGCAACAGGTATAAAACCGATAATACTTGCAATAATCATTGTCGAATTCCAAATCCATATTTGATTTACACCATATTTACCAAGGTATCCGAGTACAATGAGAATGGCTGAGAGGATAAC
>NZ_JBEXDG010000189.1:0-1138 GCF_040605635.1 Dactylosporangium sp. NPDC005555 | reverse complement strand
GTGAAGAAAAAGGCTCGAATCAATTTGAGAAGCTACGGCAAGAACATATTGTTTTTATTGTTGATGAGGCTCATCGTGCGGTTAGTGATGAGGAAATGAAGCGAATTAAGAAAATATTACCCAATTCAACCTGGTTTGGATTAACGGGGACGCCTATTTTTGAACAAAATAAAAAGCAAGAAAATGGAACCTTTGCCAGAACGACGAGCCAGCAATACGGGCCACTCCTTCACTCCTATACAACCAAAAACGCTATGGATGATGGCGCTGTTTTAGGCTTTCAAGTCGAGTATCATTCACTGATTTCAGAAGAGGATCAAGAGGTAATTGTCACCCAACTCAATAAAGGAAAGTTACCAGACGATGTCTTACAACAAGAAAAATTGTTGCCTACGGAACTTTATGAAACAGATGAACATATTCGTACCATGTTACAAAAAATCTTTAATCGGAGAAGTGTGGTCAAAAAGTTCAAGGTACAGAATGGTTTTCCTACGATGTCAGCCATTCTTACCACTCACTCGATTGCCCAAGCCAAACATATTTACCGGATTTTAAAGGAAATGAAAGATAATGGGACACTCTTGAATGGGCGACAATTTGATGAACGTCATCAACTGATTGATAAAGATTTCCCAAGAGTAGCTATTACCTTCTCAACCAATCCGGATCAATTAGAAAAAAATGAACAAGACGATGAATTAGTAGAGATCATGAAAGAGTATGCGAAACAGTTTGATGCTTCTCCTTATCAAGATGAGAAACTCTACAATCAAAATATTAATAAACGGTTGGCCCGTAAGGAAAAGCAATATCAATCGGATGGTCAGTGGCTAGATTTTGTCATTGTTGTCGATCGTTTATTGACAGGCTTTGATTCTCCAACGATTCAAACCTTATATATTGATCGAGAAATGAACTATCAAAAGCTCCTTCAAGCGTTCTCAAGAACGAATCGTATTTATACAGGAAAAGATTCTGGGTTGATTGTCTCTTTTAGAAAGCCCTTCACCATGAAAGAAAATGTGCAAAACACGTTTCGTCTATTCTCAAATGAAAATCAAAACTTTGATCAACTGATTCCAAGAGAATATGAAGAAGTCAAAAAAGAATTTATCGAATGTTCAACACTTTATAA
>NZ_JBEXDG010000188.1:0-1165 GCF_040605635.1 Dactylosporangium sp. NPDC005555 | reverse complement strand
GAAGGAAGCATTTGAAATTATTGAAGATAGTTATGGTTCTGGTGTATCACGAATGTTTCAAAATAATGTAGAGTCAGTGATTATAAACGAAAGTTTATATCAAGAAAAACCAACAAAGATCAAAACAAAAAAATTTTTAGGATTATTTTAAAGGGATTAATTGGAGTAAATAATGGAAGTTTTTGAGGATTCCTCATCACCTGAATTGGAAGAACACAAGTTAGTAGCATTAAAAAAATTTACTTATAGAGAGCTAATTATAAAAAGAGCAATTGATATTTTAGGAGGGTTAGCAGGTTCAATTTTGTTTCTTATTGCGGCTGCATTGCTTTATGTCCCTTACAAAATGAGCTCAAAAAAAGATCAAGGGCCAATGTTCTATAAACAAAAACGGTATGGAAAAAATGGTAAAATTTTTTATATTTTGAAATTTAGAACAATGATAATTAATGCTGAGCATTATCTAGAGCTCCATCCAGAAATTAAAGCTGCCTACCATACCAATGGCAACAAATTAGAAAATGATCCACGGGTAACGAAGATTGGGTCATTTATCAGGCGACACTCAATTGATGAGTTACCACAATTTATCAATGTTCTTAAAGGGGATATGGCATTGGTTGGCCCAAGACCAATTTTGCTTTTTGAAGCGAAAGAATATGGGGAGCGCCTCTCTTACTTACTCATGTGTAAACCTGGAATTACTGGTTATTGGACAACACATGGTCGAAGTAAAGTTCTTTTTCCTCAACGAGCAGATTTAGAACTCTATTATCTCCAGTACCATAGCACCAAAAATGATATCAAGCTTCTAGTACTCACAATTGTACAAAGTATTAACGGATCGGACGCATATTAAAAAATGAAAATAGCATTAGTAGGTTCCAGCGGTGGCCATTTGACACACCTGTATTTGTTAAAAAAGTTTTGGGAAAACGAAGATAGATTTTGGGTCACATTTGATAAAACAGATGCAAAATCTATATTGAAAGAAGAAAGATTTTATCCTTGTTATTATCCCACAAATAGAAATGTAAAAAACACGATAAAAAATACCATTCTTGCATTTAAAATACTTAGAAAAGAAAAACCAGATTTGATTATTTCGAGTGGTGCTGCGGTAGCCGTTCCTTTTTTTTGGTTAGGTAAACTATTCGGTGCAAAG
>NZ_JBEXDG010000187.1:0-1171 GCF_040605635.1 Dactylosporangium sp. NPDC005555 | reverse complement strand
TCGACGGTGTAGTTCGGCGCGCCGCCCATGTGCTGGCCCCAGGTGACCGGGATACGGACGCTGTTGAAGCCCTGGGCGCGGATGTTGTCCAGCAGGGCGGCGGTGACCCGCGGGTTGCCCCACGAGGTCTCGTCGGCGCCGGTCGCGTCCAGGCTGTTGCCGAGGTTCCAGCCGGGCTGCATGGCGGCGACGGCGGCCATGGCGTCGCCGGTCGGCTGCGGCGACGTCGACGTGCTCGGCGAGGCCGAGGCGCTGCGCGACGGGGAGGTGCTCGTTGACGGGGAGGCCGAGCTGACGCCGCCGGTGCAGACCGTGCCGTTGAGCGTGAACGACGCCGGCACCGGATTGCTGCCGGTCCACGACCCGTTGAAGCCGAACGACACGGTCCCGTTCGTCGCGATGGCCCCGTTGTACCCGGCGTCGCCGGCCGTGACCTGCGCGCCGGACGCGGTCACGGTCGCACTCCATGCCTGGGTGACGGTCTGCCCGGCGCCGAACGTCCACCGCAGCGTCCACCCGTTGATCGGATCGCCGAGATTCTTCACGGCCACGTCGCCGGTGAACCCACCGGGCCACTGGCTCGCGATCCGGTACGTCACCTGACACCCTGCCGCCGCATAGGCGTTGGTGGTCACGACCGCGACGAGACCCGTCAGTACGGCGACGACCGCACCGATCGTCAGCGCCAGCCGGGCCCGGAGTGTGTGCCTTCCGCCGAGCAAACCGGCCATGACGCCTCCAAGTGGTTTCGAAACCCGCCCTGTCCGGGACGGCGCGCCGGACAGTAGAGACGCCCGCTGAAAGCTGTCAATGCGCCGATACCGCACATACGGCGCGGCCGCAGTCCGGGCGTGAACGTTTCACGGGCCCGCCCGGCGCTCGCGCGCCAGCCGTCTGCCGTCGAGCCGGGTCAGAAACTGCCGCCGCCAAAGCCGCCGCCGCCGTCGTGGAGGCCAGGGAAGTGGCTCACGATCGGAGCGTAGGACGCGGAAAGGGCCGCCGGGCGGGGTGAACCCGCACGACGGCCCAGGCCGATCGTGTTACGCGACGAACTTGACGCTCTGCCGGCGGCGGTGCGCCATGAACAGCACCGCGCCGACCGCGATCAGGGCGGCGCCGCCACCGGTGAGCAGCCAGATGTTGGTGCCGGTGGTGGGCAGCGACGGGCCGC
>NZ_JBEXDG010000186.1:0-1179 GCF_040605635.1 Dactylosporangium sp. NPDC005555 | reverse complement strand
AAGGCTATCGGCTGGAAGACACCTGCCGAAGCGATGAACGAACTGCTACTGTCCACTCAGGACACAGGTGTTGCGACGACTGGTTGAAACCGGTCTGACAGCCGCGGTCGGAGTGGAAGATCACCCCGGTGGGTGGGCGGCGGCTGGTGACGGCGTTGTTCAGGGCCTGGTCGATGAGGTCGGTGCGCAGATGGTCCGCGGTGGCCCAGCCCACGACACGACGGGAGGTCAGGTCGATGACGGTGGCCAGGTAGAGCCAGCCCTCCCAGGTGTTGATGTAGGTGATGTCGCCGCACCAGCGGGCGTTGACACCCCTCGCTGTGGTGGTGAAGTCCCGCCGGACCAGGTCGGCGGGTGGGATGGCTGCCGGGTCGGGCACGGTGGTGGTGCGCCACCGTTTCGGGGTTCTGCCACGCCGGCCGTCGGCGCGCATCAGCCGGGCGATGCGTTTGCGGGAGTGCCGGCGTCCCTGCGCGGTCAACTCGGCGTGGACCCGTGGCACGCCGTAGGTGCCGTCGGACTCGTCGTGGGCGGCAGCGATCGCCTGGGCCAGGTCCTGATCGTCCCGGACGCGCCTGGACGGGCTGGCGGTGCGGGCGGCGTAGTAGGCGGACCGGGAGACCTTCAGCAACACACGCTCGAGCGACGTTGTGCTGGCCAGACTTTTCCGCCTCGATGAACGGGTACACGTTCACCGGGTCTCCTTGCAGCCGGCCGCACAACTTCGTGCGTTCGACGACGAGGTCGTGCCGGTGACCAGACAGCAGCTTCACCTGGCGAGTCGGACCGTCGAGGCGGGCCACGGGCAGGTCGGGGTCGCGCAACGCAGCCAGGGCGACGGCTTCGGCATCGATCGGGTCGGACTTGCCACGCTGCCGTCCGGTGCGTCGCGCCGCCGCCATCAACCGGGTATGCACACGCACTACTGAATAGCCGACACGCAGCAGGTCACCTTCGAAGCGGCGGGTCAGGTGTCGGCAGTCCTCGACCGCGAACCGCACGCCGGGCCACTGCCCGGCCCATTGCACTGCGCTGAGATGGCCTTCGCTGGTTGCTGCCACGGTCTTCTCGCCCAGTTTGCGGCCTGAGGTTCCCCCTGAACAGTGGACAGGGCTTTAAGCAGCTCTCGCTGTTCCTGTCAGGGAATGCTCAAACCGGACGGGGCTATGCATCCCGATC
>NZ_JBEXDG010000185.1:0-1210 GCF_040605635.1 Dactylosporangium sp. NPDC005555 | reverse complement strand
TCGCCTGGGACCTGACGCGGGGCGCCGACGCGGGCCGCTGGCCCGTCTTCGCCGAGGAGGCCACCGGTGCCGGTGTGCGGGCGGTGTACTCGCTGCCGCTGGGCGACGCGCGGGTGTGCGTCGGACGGAACTGTCGAGGTACCCAAAGGCAAAGGCTTTTGGAAAACCCTGTTCGCCTATTCTGGACCGGGAGCATTAGTTGCTGTGGGATATATGGATCCAGGCAACTGGTCTACTTCGATTACGGGTGGGCAAAACTTCCAGTATTTATTAATGTCGGTCATTTTAATGTCTAGTTTAATTGCAATGCTATTACAATATATGGCTGCTAAATTGGGAATTGTTAGTCAAATGGATTTAGCTCAAGCAATTCGAGCGAGAACGAGTAAAAAACTAGGAATCATTTTATGGATTTTAACGGAATTAGCGATTATGGCAACAGATATTGCGGAAGTAATTGGCGCATCAATTGCTCTTTATTTACTTTTTAATATTCCGCTTGTCGTCGCAGTCTTTATTACGGTATTTGATGTTTTAATATTATTGTTGTTAACGAAAGTTGGTTTTAGAAAAATTGAAGCAATAGTTGTCTGTTTGATTTTTGTAATTCTTTTTGTGTTTGTTTATCAAGTAGCGTTGTCTGATCCTAATTGGGGGGATGTACTTAAAGGATTGGTTCCGACTGGTGAAACGTTCTCCTCTACACATTCAATTGGTGGTCAAACGCCTTTAACTGGTGCATTAGGGATTATTGGTGCAACCGTTATGCCTCATAATTTATATCTACATTCGGCTGTGTCTCAGACTCGAAAGATAAATCGTACGGATGAAGATGAAATCGCCAATGCTGTACGATTTTCAACATGGGATTCTAACATTCAATTGACTCTCGCTTTTTTTGTTAACTCCTTATTGCTCATAATGGGAGTTGCTGTTTTTAAAACAGGGGCAGTGAAAGATCCATCATTCTTTGGGTTGTATGAGGCTTTATCAAATTCGGATACATTGAGTAACGGAATTTTAATCACCGTTGCAAAATCAGGTCTTCTTTCTACATTATTCGCAGTCGCGTTACTAGCTTCTGGACAAAATTCAACGATTACCGGAACTTTAACTGGACAAGTAATTATGGAGGGATTCATTCATATGAGAATGCCAATTT
This sequence comes from Dactylosporangium sp. NPDC005555, assembly GCF_040605635.1. Lineage (NCBI taxonomy): Bacteria > Bacillati > Actinomycetota > Actinomycetes > Micromonosporales > Micromonosporaceae > Dactylosporangium > Dactylosporangium sp. NPDC005555. The sequence goes on along the minus strand of NZ_JBEXDG010000185.1, from coordinate 48 downwards.
GGCTAAGACGCTTAATTACGCGTTTGATTTCAGTTATCCCAGTGTTAA
>NZ_JBEXDG010000184.1:0-1214 GCF_040605635.1 Dactylosporangium sp. NPDC005555 | reverse complement strand
ATTGGAACGTCCTGTGGAGCTGACAAATTGTCGGGCAGTTGCCGTGGGTGGAACCAACGGGATTGATCCCTTTATCGCCAAAGAACAATTTGATGTCATTCGACAACTTCATAACCAAACCAAAGAATCCAATCAAGTCTTGCGTATTACCCAATCTTTCGCCTTAGATGAACTGAATCCGAAAGTTCAAAAAGACTGGCAAAAAGCCAATGATTTAGGCGTTGAATTAGCAGAAAATCTCTATCCTAACCATCAAAGTGCTGTGTATACGCATTTAGACGGAAAAAATCACGTCTTACACAACCACATCATTGTCAATAAGGTCAATTTAGAGACAGGCAATAAATTAAGAGAACAAAAAGGAGAAAGCGTTCAACGAGCACGAGAAATGAATGATCGACTCGCTTCTCGAGAGAACTGGCACATTTTAGAGCCACCAAATGAGCGCCAAACAGAGACAGAAAAAGAACTAATCGCCAAAAATGAGTATTCTTACATGGATGATTTGAGAGAAAGAATCAATAAATCGCTTCAAGATGTCTCTGTGAGCTCATACGAAGCGTTTAAGGAACGATTATCTGACAATGGGGTAATTCTATCAGAAAGAGGCCAAACGTTCTCATATGCCTTTTTAGACGCCAATAACAAGCAAAGACGAGCACGAGAGACCCGATTGGGTTCTGATTTTGGAAGGGAGACCATTTTACATGAGTTGGAAAACCGAGCAAGACAAAACGAATTTAGAGCTGTTGAACAACGAGAACCAGCGATTACTCCGCTTGAGCGAGACACTCAACAAAGAGAATCAGAAATTGTTAGCCTTGAACAAGCAATTGAACCAAGAAAATCAGAAGCTCTCAAGCGAGAATCAAAAATTAATCGATTTATTGACACAATCAAACAGCTTGCAGGACGAGTACCAGAACTTACTCAACGCGTTACAAGAAAATTAAAGCAAACAAAAGAGAAAATCCTCGATGATTTTGAACGTCGCTTTTCAAAAGACATGAAAAATTACGAGCAAGAACAACAGAAAAGCCTAGAAAAACAAGTGAATAGAGACGTACAGTCTGAAAAGAAACCAACAAAAGATCATGATCGGGGGATGAGTCGATGAATAAAGATGAACAACTCGTTGTTCAAGTATTAAATGCTTATAAAAATGGTAAAATTGATTTCAGTCACGTTCCAGAACTAGACCGCTTAGTCCGTCA
>NZ_JBEXDG010000183.1:0-1216 GCF_040605635.1 Dactylosporangium sp. NPDC005555 | reverse complement strand
TTGAATGTTCATTGGTTCTGAGTTCGCAAATGGATCATGGCTATCTGCAGGGGAACTTTGTTTTTGATTATTTTGGGTTGCTGAAGGTGGTGGAGTGGGTACATTTCCTCTTTCCTGACGACTTTCGAGCATTTGGAAACTGTCTGCCACAACTTCAGTCACATATACACGTTGTCCTTGTTGGTTTTCGTAGTTACGTGTTTGAATACGGCCAGTAATGCCAATCAAAGCGCCTTTTTTAGCCCAGTTGGCTAAGTTTTCGGCTTGTTGACGCCAGATGACACAATTAATGAAATCAGCCTCACGATCTCCGTTTGCATTTTTAAATTGACGGTTTACAGCTAGGGAAAAAGTAGTTACTGCTTGATTTTGGGGTGTATATCTAAGTTCAGGATCACGTGTAAGGCGGCCCACTAAAGTAACATTATTGATCATTTAATTTCCTCATTTTTTCTCTGCTCTACAAGCTCTATCCACGTTTTAAGTTCACTTATATCTTCTTCAGTCGCAAAGTCTCTAATGTATCTTCGAGCTTGTCTGCGAGTAGTATCATGTTTCGTTTGGTTCTGTTGCAAAGTTCCCCATAACACCTGATTTATTGTAAAATGTAATAAAAAAGAATGCGAGGACAACAGATGAATCATTTTAAGGGCAAACAATTCCAAAAAGACGTGATTATTATCTCTGTTGGGTATTATCTTCGCTATAATTTGAGTTATCGTGATGTTCAAGAGATGTTATATGATCGTGGCATGGTTCTGTTGCAAAATTCAAAAATGAAAAGCAATGAATGTTAAGTCCTAGATGTTTTATGCAGGAATACCCATTAATACCTTAATTTCAGTAGATACCGAAAATCCGAAGAGCGTTCCATTTCTTCGGTTCTTTTTGTATATTCCTCGAATTGTTTCCATGCCCTTAATCATGGTTGAGGCAGTTCGTAGACTTCGATAAAATTTATTGCGTCGTTTGATTGGTCGATGGTCTTGCTCAATGAGGTTATTGAGATACTTCACGGTTCGATGCTCTGTCTTAGTATATAAACCGTTACTCTGTAACTTTCTAAATGCAGAACCAATAGAGGGCGCTTTATCCTTGACAATTACTCTTGGTTGACCAAACTGTTTATGTAGTCGTTTCAAGAACGCATAAGCAGCTTGAGTATCCCGTTTCTTGCGTAGCCAGATGTCTAAAGTCAATCCATCCGCATCAATTG
>NZ_JBEXDG010000182.1:0-1229 GCF_040605635.1 Dactylosporangium sp. NPDC005555 | reverse complement strand
AAAAATTTTTGAAAAAGTTTTTTTAAAGTATATCTTTAAATATTTGGTTACTGTTTTAAGAACAATCAGTAGGGGTCACTACAGAATCGACAAATGACGATAACGGTTATTTTTTAACAAACTTTTTATTCTAGTATTCGCCCCAATATTTAGACATTGTTTGTTTACCAACGCCAGGGTTGAAACTATTAGTTGGATCATTTTTCTTATAGTGCTTGATTAAGGCCGGTGCTGCCAAATATAGATGCCCAACATTGTGTTCGGCTGGATAAACAGCGTGACGCTCATCCAAAATTTTAAGCATTTCTTTTTTAAGTTCATGCGCATCGACGCCAGGTTTTAGAATATAATCCTGGTGCATAACGTGATCAAGTAAGTGACCATAATAAATTTTGTGTTCTATTTTGTCTTCAATCTCTTTAGGCAAATGCTCGAACCACTTATAATCATTACTTGCCAACGCTATATCTAGTGGCAAAATGTCAATACTATCCTGTTTTAATTCTTGATATCGAATCGCAACCCCAGCTGTTACATAGCGGTGAGTTGCCGCTTTACTGGTCTCATTGGCATCGGCTTCAAAGTAGTCGCCACTGGCTTTGTCAAAATAAGATTTGAGATACTCTCGCGCTTCTTCAATACCATTACCAGCCATTTTCAATTGTAGGTAATGGTCGTACTTTTCGTAATAATCATCTAACCGCTTTGGTATTTGATTAGGAAATAAATTACTTAATGTTTGAAGCAAACGATCTGGGAAATAAGGTTTGAAAAACGGAATGTGCTTCAAAAAGCGTTCGCCCCATGCTTTTAGCGCAAACATTTGGGGCAAATGACCCGTACCAATTTTTTCAATCACAATTAGTGAGTCTTTACCATATTTCTTGGCCAATTTATAAGCATTTTTATGCATATATTCACCAGAAACAGGCAATTCTTTGAATGTCGTCATAATATGGCGACGAATATCTTCCAACTCATCGGGATTATTCGTTCCAATGTAAAACATTTGTGTTTTTTTATCCATTGGGAATGTATCTAAGCGGACAGCCAATGCCGCAACGTGACCGGACGATCCAGATACTTCATACAATTCTTTAGGATTTGCATTGTATCGAATAGGCTTATCAGATTCAACGTCACGCACAACCTGTTCATGATGGAACATTGAACCATGATGTTCAGTAGCTGGTACTTGATTCAAATCAAAATTGCGGTTCTGCAAATTA
>NZ_JBEXDG010000181.1:0-1257 GCF_040605635.1 Dactylosporangium sp. NPDC005555 | reverse complement strand
CATTTTTTTCCTTTATTCAATTTATAGTGGTATCTTTCCTGGTATAAATCACACAACAGTTACTTTGCTACTCAAAACAGGATATCCAAGTTTCTCAACCTTGCTGATAAGTTCATCAGTACTGACAACATTTTCGTCAAATTCTGCTTTAACTTTTGATGCATTGAAAAGTACTTTTGCATTTGCTACGCCTTTAGTTGTAGTCATTGCAGCTTCGATTTTTGCCATACAAGATGGGCAGCTTAATTCATTGAGTCTCATAATTACTTTTGACATAAGATTTACCTCTTTCTCTTTCTTTATAAATTAATTATAGCTCGTCAGTACTAACAAAAAATTGATATCTATCAAGAATAACAGTTTTATTTTTTTATCTACAAAATGATAAAATTTCTCAACTCTCTTTTTTAACGCTGAATAACCTGATATGAGGAGCGTAAAGTAGCATCAACTAGAGTCTACCGAGACGGTCCGCGGAACGGTGTTTAAATTATTCCCTAATTTTGCCTGTATAAAATTAAAAGATCAAATCCATTAGTCACTTTTTGTAAGCGTCCTTCATCCATAAAATGTTTGAAGTGCTCTGAAAACGACATATACCTTCTTACCTGATAATCCTCCTATCTAGTAAATGTGCGAGTTTCCCTTTTTTAAATAATTGTCATTTGGAACTCACTATCTATTTTTATAAAAAAGTTATATTGAGATAGCTATCAAAGCTTTTAAATAAGTTCAAATCCCTAACTTGCTACATTGCCTGCGATAGTCTACTTCACGACCTCAAATTCAATCTCGTATTGAACGTCCCTATTAGCAAGGAAAACTTTAATTGTAAAGATTCTAGAAGCCATCGAAAATGTCTCGATGATTTTATCAAATTATTTTTGATAAAGTTATTATAAAATTTATTGATACCAAAAAATTAATTCCTCTCAAAAAAAAAGAAAACAAACCGCGTAAATTTTGGTTTGTTTCCATTCTTCTATTTCTCTCGATACCTAATCAGTCGCATGCCATTGACAATGACGATGAGGATACTAGCTTCGTGGACGAACATACCTGTTCCCATGTTGACGAAACTAGGTACTAAGCCTGTACCTCCAAGGATTAGACTAGCCAGTAAAAAGAGCACAACTACAATCGCAATCACAATATTTTGTGTCATGTTGGCAACCGTGCGTTTACTTAAACCATATGCGTGGACAAGTTCATCAAAACTAGACTTCATTAGCACGATATCGGACGTTTCAATCGCAG
>NZ_JBEXDG010000180.1:0-1263 GCF_040605635.1 Dactylosporangium sp. NPDC005555 | reverse complement strand
GGGGGTGTGGAGGGTTCGTGGACCCGGCACGCCACTGGTGTGCTGAGCCCGGAGGCCGGCCGGGTTCCGGCCGGGTTGGGGCAGTGGCCACCGGCCGGTGCCCGGCCGGTGCCTGTTGACGGGTTGTATCAACGGCTGGCCGGCGACGGGTACGTGTACGGGCCGGTGTTCCAGGGTCTGCGGGCGGTGTGGCGTTCCGACCGGGACGTGTACGCCGAAGTGGCACTACCCGAACACGCCGAACAGGCCGGGCAGGCCGGGGTGGATGGGTTCGGGCTGCATCCGGCGGTGCTGGACGCGGCGCTGCACCCGATCGGGCTGACCGGGCTGGTCGGCGACGACGAGGGCGACGGTGCGCCGGTGCTGCCGTTCGCGTGGAGCGGCGTCCGGCTGTACGCGACCGGGGCGAGCACGCTACGGGTCCGGCTTACACCGACCGGCGACGGCGGTATCGATGGTGGTATCGCGGTGGCCGTGTTCGACACCGCTGGCCAGCCGGTGCTGACCGCGGCCTCGTTGGTGTTGCGGCCGGTGACCGCCGACCGGCTGGGTGCCGGGGTCCCGGATGCGGCGCAGTCGCTGTACGCGGTGGAGTGGGTGCCACTGCCGGGCGCGGTGCCGGGCGCGGTGCCCGACGCCGGGTCGGTGGCTGCCGAACCGGTCTGGGGATGGCATGGGCAGGTTGCTGGTGCGCTGCACGACGCCGTTGTTGAGGCTGCGAAGCCGGCCGACGGATGGCATGGGCAGGTTGATGGTGCGCTGCCCACGCTCGTGGTGGCCGAGCTCCCGGCTCCGGGCGATGCTGTCGGGGTTGTCGAGGCCACGCACGCGGCGAGCACGCTGGTGTTGGGTTGGGTCCAGGCCTGGCTGGCCGACCCGGCCACGGACGGTTCCCAGCTGGTGGTGATCACCCGCGGCGCCACCGACGGCAGCGACCTGGCCGCGGCCGCGGTATGGGGCCTGGTCCGCTCCGCACAGTCCGAACACCCCAACCAGTTCATCCTGCTCGACCTGGACAATGACACCGGCCGCGGTGACGAACTAGGCAGAATCCTCACGGCGGTGGTCGGCAGCGGTGAACCGGAGATCGTGGTACGGGCTGGTGAGCTGTATTCCCGGCGGTTGACCCGGGCCGGTGCTGGACGGCTGCCCCTGCCCGGCCTTGACGGGTTGCCGGCTGGGTTGGGTTCGGGTGGCACGGTGGTGATCACTGGTGGGACCGGGGTGTTGGGTGGGTTGCTGGCCCGGCATCTGGTTGCCACG
>NZ_JBEXDG010000179.1:0-1264 GCF_040605635.1 Dactylosporangium sp. NPDC005555 | reverse complement strand
ACCCCTGTGCTTGGGTGTCGGTATGCCTCGACGCCGGGATCCTGACGCGGTTCGGGTGGTGCATCGCACCGCCCGGGTCGGGCTGCGCCTGACCCGAGGACAACGGAACCGGTGTTACGGCCTGTTGCGGTCGGCGGGTGACGTGTGGGCGTGCGTCCTGGAGGTCAATCACTGGCGGTGGCGGCACGACTCGCCGCCGATCGTTGCGTATCAGGCACTGTGCCGGGAGCTGTCCGCGGCCGGGCCGGGTACGTTCGGTGACCTCGACTCGACCGGGGCGAGGTCGGTGCTGCGCCGGTACTCCGACGCGTGGTTCGCGGCGGCGAAACGCCGCAAGGCCGGTGATCTGACCGCTCGGTTCCCGCGGCGCCGGCGTGGGCTGTTGCCGGTGCGTTACTACCATGGCACGTTCACCCTCGACGGGCGGCGGCTGCGGCTGCCGACCGCGGCCGGGTGCCCGCCGCTGTGGCTGCGCCTGGACCGGGACGTGCCGTACCCGATGGGACAGGTCCGGTCCGTGACCCTCCTCGCCGAGGGTGGCCGGTTGTCGATCGAGGTGACCGCCGAGGTCCCCGTCACCAGCTACCCGCAGGGCACGGCACCGGACCCGGGTCGGGTCGCCGGGGTCGATCTGGGCGTGATCCACCCGTACGCGGTCGCCGGGCCGGACGGCCACGGGCTGCTCGTGTCGGGTCGGGCGGTCCGCGCCGAACACCGCATGCACCTCGCGGACACCAAGCAGCGGCGGCGGGCGACCGCCGCCCGCGCACCGAAACCGGGTCAGCACGGGTCGAGGCGGTGGCGGCAGGCACGGCGCCGGGCCAGGCTGGTGGAGGGCCGGCACCGGCGGCGGGTCCGCCAAGCCCGGCATGAGGCGGCGAAGACCGTCGTGGACTGGGCTGTGCAGCACAGGATCGGGACGTTGACCGTCGGGGACCCCCGCGGCGTCCTGGACCTGCCGGCCGGGCGCAGGCACAACCTGCGGCTGCGGCAGTGGCAGGTCGGCCGGGCCATCGGCATGCTGCGGGACAAGGCCGAACTCGCCGGGATCGTCGTGCACCTCGTCAACGAACGCGGCACCTCCTCGACCTGCCCCACCTGCCGCCAGCGGATCAGGAAACCGGCCGGGCGGACGATGACCTGCCGGCCGTGTCAGCTCACCGGGCACCGTGACCTGTTCGCGGCCGCCACCATCGCCACCCGCACCCCTGGCCGGACACCGGCCACGAATGTGGGTGATGGTTCCAGCGTCACAACAACAACA
>NZ_JBEXDG010000178.1:0-1315 GCF_040605635.1 Dactylosporangium sp. NPDC005555 | reverse complement strand
ATTTTGATTTCAGTAGATACCGAAAAGCCGAAGAGCGTTCCATTTCTTCGGTTCTTTTTGTATATACCTCTCAATGCTTCTATGCCCTTAATCGTAGTTGATGCAGTACGAAGACTTTGATAAAGTTTATTTCGACGTTTAACAGGTCTATGATCTTGCTCAATTAAGTTATTGAGATACTTGACTGTCCGGTGCTCAGTTTCGCTGTATAGCCCCTGCTTTTGTAACTTCCTAAAAGCACTAGCAATTGATGGTGCTTTATCTGTCACGATAACTTTCGGTTCCCCACACTGCTTGTATAGTCGTTTAAAGAAAGCATAAGCAGACTGAGTATTTCTCTTTCGTCTTAGCCAAATATCCAGTGTCATGCCTTCTGAGTCGATTGCACGATAGAGATAATGCCACTTCCCTTTAATTTTAATATAAGTTTCGTCCATTTTCCACGAATAAAAGGACTGTCTATTTTTCTTTTTCCAGATTTGATAGATCAGCTTACCATATTCTTGAACCCAACGGTAAATTGTTGTGTGAGAAACGTTAATGCCACGATCATAAAGGAATTCTTGAATTTCACGATAGCTTAGATTGTAACGTAGATAATAACCAACAGCGACAATAATCACATCTTTTTGAAATTGTTTACCTTTAAAATAGTTCATTGATATATCCTCGCTGTCATTTTTATTCATTTTACACTAAAATAGACTTATCAGAAAACTTTGCAACAGAACCGATTTCTCAATCTTAGGTTTCACGATTTCAACATCACGAATTTCAACTGTCAACTGTTTTTCCTCACCAGTTTTAGTTTTTCCTGTTACTTGCATAAAGACTCTCCTTGCTATTTCACTAATATAAGAACGCAAACTCTGACATTTGCGCCCCTAAAATAAAAAAGACCTAAGTCGTTTTAATATACTTAAGTCTTCACTACTCAAAATAGAATAATTTTTCAAATTCTATATCCAACGCTATACAAAGTAATAATGCTAATTTAGCAGATGGAACGTACTCATAGGTTTCTATATTGCTAATTGTCTGTCTCGAAACACCAACAATTTTAGCCAAATTACTCTGGTTTATTTGTTTTTCAGCACGAGCCACTTTTAACCTATTCTTTAACTCAAGTTTTCCTTTATCCCTCATTTAAAAATTCCACTCATTAAATTCCAGCCCATCACAGAAACAGCAATTAATAATACTACAATTACTATGATGTTAGTCATCGACCTCTTCTTTTTGAACAGATATATTTCATGTCCCAAAGCCAAAAGTAATAACATAAAAAACAAATCGTCTATAGATTCATTTTTTA
>NZ_JBEXDG010000177.1:0-1319 GCF_040605635.1 Dactylosporangium sp. NPDC005555 | reverse complement strand
CTTGATAAAGCAGAGATTGACCACCACAAACCTACGGCTGGTGCGATGCTAGGATATGTCTTATCCAATTTGTTCATAGAAAATATACGACTGACTCAAGCAGGAATATACGCGAAAAGCCCAGTTAAGTGTGAGTATTTACGTGAAATTGCACAAAAGGAAGTTGAATATTTCTTTAAAATTTCGGATTTACTTCTTGATGAAAATGAGATTGTACCAAGTACAACTGAAGAATTTTTAAAGTATCACAAGTTCATTACCGAGGATCCAAAAGCCAAATATTGGACTGATGAAGATCTGCTTGAAAGCTTCATTGTGGATTTCCAAGCACAAAATATGTTCATTACGCGAGCAATCAAGCTAGCAAACAAAGAAGAAAAATTTGCTTTGGCGGCTGGTGTAGTCGAACTTTACGGCTACAATCTTCAAGTTATTCGCAACTTGGCAGGTGACTTGGGTAAAAGCGTTGCTGATTTTCATGACGAAGATGAAGATAATGATAATTAGTTTTTACGAAACTGTAGGCTTTAGTTGAATGAGGCTTGCAGTTTGATAATTTTAGCGCGATAATAAGATAAGGAGAATCCCCAAAATGAGTAAGTATAAACATCATTTTAGTCATCATGAACACCACTGTGTACAGCTCGTGCCACTATTTGGTTTACTTTCAGAAAGTGAATTAGTGCAAGTTGAGCAGGTTGTTAATCATAAAATTTTTGAAAAAGGTGAAACAGTCATCAGCCCCTTTGCAGTGCCTCAACTTGCAATTGTGGCGCATGGTACCTTGAAAATATACCAGCTTTCTAGTGCTGGTAAAGAGCAGTTACTACGTGTGATTGAACCTGGTGGATACGCAGGTGAAGACGCCTTGTTTGGAGTAATGAATGATAATCTCTATGGTGAAACATTGGAAGAAACGCAAATTTGCTTTTTGCGACAACAAGATTTCAAAAATTTGTTGTTAAAATATCCCGAGCTCAGTTTGAAATTGCTTGAAACCACCGTGAGAAGAGCTGCGGAAATGCAATATCAAGCACAATTTCTCATGATGGAAGATGTTGAAAGTCGAATCGCTAATTATCTTTTGCAACTCGTCAAAGTAGTAGATTCAAATTCTGTTATGATTCCAATGAAAATGAAAGATCTTGCAACGTTCATCGGAACAACCCGAAACTATTTCTCGTAAGTTCAAAATACTCGAAGAAAAAGGATTCATTGAGCGCCGAGGAAAGATAATCAAAATACTAGATATTGATAGCCTTGAAGATGATTACGCTTAAAATGGTCTAAAGAGCCAATAGATTCTGATCCTACACAAG
>NZ_JBEXDG010000176.1:0-1321 GCF_040605635.1 Dactylosporangium sp. NPDC005555 | reverse complement strand
ACAACCGGTTTCTCCGGCTGGTGCGCAGCATGCTGCGAGCCGGATACTTGGAGGATTGGGAGTACCACGCCACGCTCAGCGGCTGTCCGCAGGGCGGGGTCGCATCTCCGGTCATGTCCAACATCTATCTGGACCGGCTGGACAGATTTGTCGCAACCGAGCTCATCCCCAAGTACACGCGAGGGAAGGGCAGGGCCCAGAACCCTGCCTACAAGCAGGTGGCCGACCGGATCGTGCGGGCACGCCGCCGCTACGACCAGGGCGAGGTCCGCACACTGCGACAGCAGTTGCGGACCCTGCCGCGGGGTGTTCCCCGCGATCCTGGATATCGGCGGTTGTGGTATGCCCGTTACGCCGACGATCATCTGCTCGGGTTCATCGGACCCAAGGCCGAAGCCGAGGACATCAAAGCCCGGTTGGCGCAGTTCCTGCGGGAAGACCTCAAGCTGGAGCTATCGCCGGACAAGACGCTCATCACCCACGCGCGCACCGGCGCAGCGCGGTTCCTCGGCTACGAGATCACCGTCCACCACGCCGACCACAAACTCACCAACGGGCGGCGGTCGGTCAACGGGAAGGTCGCCCTGCGCGTCCCCCGGGACGTGATCACGGCCAAGAGCGCGCCGTTCATGAAGCTCGGCAAACCCGAGCGACGCCCCGACCTGCTGAACCTCACCGATCTGCAGATCGTCGGCAAGTACGGCGCCGAATGGCGCGGCTACCTGCAGTACTACCTGCTCGCGCAGGACGTGTGGAGACTCAACCGGCTGCAATGGGTCATGTTGATCTCCATGCTCAAGACCCTGGCCGGCAAGCACCGCGCGACGGTGACGGCGATGGCCCGTAACCACCAGGCCACCATCGCCACCCCGCACGGGCCACGGGTGTGCTTCCAGGCCAGCGTCGAACGCGCGGACAGACCACCACTGGTAGCCCGGTTCGGTGGCATCCCCCTTAAACGGCAGAAGAAGGCGGTCCTCAACGACCACCGACCCGCCCCGGTCACCGGCCGCCGCCGAGGCAGCGAACTCCTCGCCCGTCTCCGCAGCAGCCGATGCGACCTGTGTGAGCAACGATCCGACGTGCGGGTGCACCAGGTATCCAAGCTCACCGACCTCGCAAGACCGGGGCGGCCACAACCGTTGTGGGCGCAACTGATGGCCAAGATGCGGCGCAAGACATTGATCGTGTGCTCGCCCTGCCACGACAGCATCCACAACCGGCAACCTGCCACAACGCTCACGCAGTAGTCACTGGAGAGCCCGTTGCCGGGACAACTGGCACGGCGGGTTCGGGCCGGGGGCCGCTGGAAAAGGACCTG
>NZ_JBEXDG010000175.1:0-1324 GCF_040605635.1 Dactylosporangium sp. NPDC005555 | reverse complement strand
GGGCGGATTCAACCGGCGGTCGCAACACCCCGATTTCGGAGGTGGGCATGGGGCGTGCGCAGGGTTGGACGACGATGGTGACGGGCAGGCCGGCGATGCGGTCGCCAGGTCGTCCGCCGGTCTGGCGGCGTGAGCACCGGCAGGGTTTCTGGGACCTGATCGCACAAGGGCGTTCCAGCGAGCTGGCTGCGCTTGAGGTGGGTGTGTCGCAGCCGGTCGGTTCGCGGTGGTTCCGTGATGCTGGCGGGATGCGCAATGTCAGCAGTGCACCGCTTTCCGGCCGTTTCCTGTCCTTTGAGGAACGGGAGGAGATTGCACTGCTGCGAGCGCAGAACGTCGGGGTCCGGCAGATCGCCCAAGCCCTGGGCAGGTCGCCGTCAACGATCTCGCGGGAACTGCGTCGCAACGCCGCCACTCGTGGCGGTCAGCTGGAGTATCGGGCCATCAACGCCCAATGGCATGCCGACCGTCGGGCCAGACGCCCGAAGACCGCGAAGCTCGTGCTGAACGAGCGGTTGCGTGAGTATGTGCAAGATCGCCTGTCTGGTTCGGTGCTCCTGCCCGGCGGTCAGGTCGCCGGGCCGAAGACACGGGCGTGGAAGGGCCGCAACAAGCCACGGCGTGAGGATCGTCGCTGGGCCACGTCGTGGAGTCCGGAGCAGATCAGCAACCGGTTGAAGGTGGACTTCCCCGATGATGAGTCCATGCGTATCTCGCACGAGGCGATCTACCAAGCCCTGTTCATCCAAGGGCGCGGCGCGCTCAAGCGGGAGCTGGTCGCTTGCCTGCGGACCGGTCGTGCGCTGCGGGTTCCGCGTGCCCGCGCCCGCAAGCGCCGCGACGGCATGGTCACCCCGGAGGTGATGATCAGCGAACGCCCGGCCGAGGTCGAGGACCGCGCCGTGCCGGGCCACTGGGAAGGCGATCTGATCATCGGGCTGGACCGATCGGCGATCGGCACGCTCGTCGAGCGCACGACCCGGTTCACGATGCTGCTGCACCTGCCCCGCATGGAAGGCTACGGCGTCGAAACCCGCGTCAAGAACGGCCCGGCGCTGGCAGGCCACGGCGCCGCAGCGGTCCGCGACGCGATCGCCGCGACGATCACCATCCTGCCCGAACAGCTCCGCCAGACCTTGACCTGGGACCGCGGCAAAGAACTCGCCCAGCACGTCCAACTGACGATCGACACCGGGGTCCAGGTCTACTTCGCTGATCCACACAGTCCGTGGCAGCGCGGCACCAACGAGAACACCAACGGCCTGCTGCGCCAATACTTTCCCAAGGGCACCGACCTGGCTCGCTGGGGCCGCGACGACCTCGA
>NZ_JBEXDG010000174.1:0-1344 GCF_040605635.1 Dactylosporangium sp. NPDC005555 | reverse complement strand
TGAGGTTCCCCCCGGGGAGTGGACACCGAGTTAGCAGGACTGTGGTTCTGCTGGGAGGATGTCCGTCGTGCCTGCTGGTAAGCGTCGGTCGTATACGGCTGAGTACAAGGTTGAGGCCTCGCATCGGGTGATCGATTCTGATCGTTCGATTGCTGAGGTCGCCCGGGAGCTGGGAATCGATCCGGGGATGTTGAGTGTCTGGGTGAAGGACGAGCGGCGCCGGGTCGTTGCTGCCGAGGTGCGCGGGGATGTGCCCCTGGAGGCGGCGGAGCGGGGCGAGTTGCTGCGGCTGCGTAGGCAGGTGGCCGAGTTGGAGAAGGACAACGCGTTCCTGGTAAAAGCTTCGGCGTACTTTGCCGCGATGCAGAAGAATCCACGCGGTTCGATCTGATGGTGAAGTACGCCGGTGCCGGCAGGTCTGGGTCCACGGCCGGCGACGAACGCCGTGGCGTTACGGGGTTCTCGGTGCGGCGTATGGCGCGGCTGCTGGACGTTTCGGCGTCCGGGTACTACGCGTATGTGCAACGGCGCACGGCGGGGGTGCTGACGCCGCGGCAGCAGTATCGCGCCGATCTGGCGGTGAAGATTCTGGACGTGCACAACGATTCCGGTGGCACGTACGGGTCGCCGCGGGTCGCCGCCGAGTTGCGGGCGCGTGGTGCGACGGTGAACGAGAAGACCGTTGCGGCGGTGATGGCCGCCATCGGGATCGAGGGCATCAGCCCCCGGTCGTTCAAGGTCCGGACCACCGTGGTCGATCCGGCGGCGTCGTTCCCGCCGGATCGGGTGCGCAGACGTTTCGATCAGGGTCGTCTGGACGCGGTGTGGCTGACCGACATCACGTATCTGACGTGTGGTGAGGGTGACATGTTTCTGTGTGCGGTCCGGGACGGGCACTCCCGACGGGTGCTCGGCCATGTCGTGGCGGACCACGTCGGCGCTGACATGGTCTGTGCTGCCATCGACGCCGCGGTGGCCTGCCGCGGCCGTGACGTGGCAGGCACGGTGCTGCATTCGGATCGTGGCGGGGAGTTCACCGCGTCGCTGACGGCGCAGGCGTGCGGCCGTCACGACCTGAAACGGTCGATGGGTGACACCGGGATCTGCTGGGACAACAGCCCCGCGGAGTCGTTCTGGTCGACGTTCAAGCACGAGTACTACTACCGCCACGCCTTCGCCACGAAGGCGGAACTCGTTGCAGCGGTTGACAATTGGATCCTCTGGTACAACCATGAACGACGCCACTCCGCGATCGGGATGCATAGCCCCGTCCGGTTTGAGCATTCCCTGACAGGAACAGCGAGAGCTGCTTAAAGCCCTGTCCACTGTTCAGGGGGAACCTCA
>NZ_JBEXDG010000173.1:0-1374 GCF_040605635.1 Dactylosporangium sp. NPDC005555 | reverse complement strand
GCCGCCGCTGCTTACCCATGCCTTCCATGATGAACATCCTCTCCCGGGCACACAGCCCACAGATCTCGGATGTCCGTCAAAACGGGTCAGGCCCACTCGACGAAGAGCTCGTCACGGCGACACTCAAATTCTTTCCTGGGCTGTTCCGTCGAGGCTCAGTCCAGCAGACGGATGCCGGCCCTCAACACTCCTACACGCTCCACGCCAGATATGCGCTGCGTCGCCCTAGGCCCGAGCCAACCATTGGTCAACAGGGATTCGATGGTCGTCAGCCCTCCTTAAGCGATCCGACTTCGCAACAAGACGGGCGGGGTGAGGAGTTGGACCCTGAGACCCTGCGGGCGTTGCTCGACTTCGTCAGCGGCCAGGCTCGTGTAGAACGTGACTCACAGCACCAGCAACGGTCGCAGCGGTGGGTTGCGCTCGGCGTTGTCATTGCCGCCGCAGCGAGCGTGACGGCCGCGATTATTCAAGTTGTGGCGCAGTGACAACTGTTGTCAACCACGCCTGAACCAGTTTCGAGCGCCGTTGACAACTGTCTACGTCGCTCACGCAGAAGATCAGTAACTATCGCGCCGAGGTACACCCTTCCGCCCGCCTGACGCAATGTCGCTGGCCAGAGGGCGGCGTATGGCCAGGCAGTCCCGCGTCGCCCTCCGCCACTCGCGTCGTCAGCGCTCAGAACACAATTAGCGCCTATGGGGCAGCGACCTGTTTGTCCTACGGTGTGCACCGTTCGGCTCGCGGTCCTTGCCGGCCCGTCCGGCCAAGATCGGCTGCACTGTATTCGGCATGACGGAGCGCTGTTACCAGCACGCCTGCATGTCACCCGCGCATTGTCAACGCAGCGCTGACGATGGCCTGAAGATCAGTGTGCTCGGCCAGCGGCATAGCGCGCACATGATCAGCTCTCAAAGAGATCAACACGGCTTCATCACCCACCGGCCCGCGCGGCGGCGTTTGTGCGAATGCCGCCTGCTGGTCGGTGGAGGCTGCGTGGGTGAAGGTCAGCTCACGCTGACGATGACCTTGCCCAGCGCGTGTCCCTCGCCCACCCGGGCCAGTGCCTCGGGTACCTCGTCGAGGGTGAAGGTGCGGTCGATGTGAATCTTGAGGTCACCCGCCGCGCATCGTTCGGCCACCGGTTCGAAGTGCGCCGGCCCCTCCTTGACGGCGAGCACGCTGAGCCGTCGACGCGTGAGCAGACCCGTCAGTGAGCCGAGGGTCAGGACGCGCAGCAGCGCGGATACTGATCCACCGACACACCTGTAACGGCCGCCCCCTCTCTGTCAGGCTGAGATGAGACAAGCGGTCTGAAACATGGTCTGAGCAGGGCGAGTACAGGAAGTTCGACGTTGACGATGACTCGTGCCG
>NZ_JBEXDG010000172.1:0-1464 GCF_040605635.1 Dactylosporangium sp. NPDC005555 | reverse complement strand
GGCTTTGAGGCTGTCATTTTCTGCCTTGTATTCTTCTAGCAATTTTTTATCCTGCAAAGCTAGGCGTTGTTGTTGGTCTAAAAGATTGCTTAACTTTTCTATATGAGAATGGGCTTTATCAAGTTCTGTTCTAAGAATACTGACTGTTTCGTTCTGTCGTTGTGTTTCGTTCTTAAAATACTGTCTGATAAGACTTACTGAATTGTCCTCTAACACAATTTTATTTTTTATTTTTTGAGTTGGGATTGAATTTTTGTTTATTATTCTTGAAATTCTAGTTTTATTAGTGCCTAATTCGTCAGCCAGCTCTTTTATGGTTTTTACATTCTTACTCATGGTCTAATTCCTGCCTTTTAACCGTAGGTAGATATTGCTCGATTGCTTTTTTCAGATACTTCGCTACATTGCGTTTAGAATATTCTTCACGCTTGCTAGATACATAAGACAAGTGGTCTTTGACTCCATTAAGCCCTCTCAATTCTTTCAGTTCGTCATAGAGAGGGTACACATTTTTCTGTAAGCCTGCCATTGTTGCCGTATCTGTCATTTCTAATGGTGACAAAAGAAAATTTTCAATCAATAGCTTGGTGTATTTGCTTTTCATTGCTTCAATAGCTAGCTTATCTTCGGTTTCCTCTTTGACTTTATTACCCTCTTGATATACTTTATCGTCTAACTTGTAGCTGTTATCGTCTGCCATGCGTTTTTTCTCGATATGAAAGACAATAGAATCAATACTCCGCCCTTTTTTGACTTTCTCATAGGACACGTTAAAAGAAGTGTGAGCGTTGATTTCTGCTAAAGGTTTTTCTAGTATCCATTCTGTGAATTGAAACATTCTTTTATATTCATTGACGGTATCGGTCATCACTCGCAATTCTTTCACTGTAATTGTTGGATTGCGGTAGGCTTCCACTTGCTCCGCTCTCCGTCCACCTTTAACGCTATAATGCTCGTATTGGTTGTATTGCATAGATAACCAACGGTAAAGAATAATTGAATACTTGCTATTGAGTTCGGCTATATCTGATAAGGCGTGTTGCGTAAAATTCTTTTTAAGATTGATTAAGTAAGGCATAATTTCACGATGAAATTCAATTTTTACTTCATCATTATAATCTGTCCATTCCACGTAAGGGATAGGCACAATGCTTTTAAATTTGAAGCCTTTCCCTGCTTCTTCCTTAATTTCAAAAAAAGCTTCTTTTTGCATAACTTTTATGGCTTCTTTAAAGTGACTATGTTTATTGCTGTCGTCTACTTTAAAGAAGGCAAAGAGTTCTGCTTTTGAGAGGTAAACTGTATGATTTTTGGGCAGTTTTTCCGTATCAATACAGGAAACAGCCAACTCAAAAATTTTTAAAGGCGTTTTATCCATTTTTGCTACGGACGTTATCAAGTCGTTATGTTCAACAATTTTTCGTTTCTCAATTTCTTTCAAAGAACACACTGTCCTTTCATTGC
>NZ_JBEXDG010000171.1:0-1503 GCF_040605635.1 Dactylosporangium sp. NPDC005555 | reverse complement strand
TTAGACGATACTATCGCTCTTCATCAACGTAAGTTAGATTTATTGAAAGAACAGAAAAAAGGCTTTTTACAAAAGATGTTTGTTTAGGGTCTATAATTATAAATTAGAAAATACATTAGAAGCTGGAGACGAGATTGTCTAGATAATGTGCGAGATAAAATTTTTAGCAGGTTATCATACATAAGACAAAATGTTTTTAAAACTGATAACGTATTTATTCCACAACAATTACGCATTTATTTTTGAGAAAAATATAAAGCAGGAGGATTACAATGCTGAAAACTTATTCTTTAACAAAAAATACATTATTAGTTTCGTCAGAATCAAATATCAAAAATTCGTCTGTTGTTTATGTTTATGGTGACGAACGAGAATATATCGAATCTTTTGAACATAGATCTGACTTTAACATAGACAATATACTAACGTTTGATGATCGAGTTGCATATGACACGATGATAGATCAGAACGATGAAAAAAGTTTGCTCGTAAGTTATTTGTTTCCCGAGATACATGAAGGTGGGCATCTAGATAATCTGACGACATCTGTTGTTTTCTTGGTATTTAAAAATAAGTTGATAATTTTTACAAAACAAAAATTAAAATTCATTCCCGAACTCTTATCCAATATGGTTTTACATGATGTCGATAATTTCATGCAGGAAGTACTTTTAAAGATCATGCAAAAAGATTTCCATGTGATGCTTGACGACCTTCGTGGAGTCAAGGAAAAAATTGATGATTTAGACTCAGAAATATCAACGTCCGGTTCACTCAGACCAACGTTTGGTGATTTATTGACTCTTCAAAAATACATGATAGCTTTGTCAACAACCTATGGCGCTAATCACAAAGCGCTGGATTTCATTAAAAAAAATTTTACAACTATTAATGATATTGATTTTACCACCCAAAAAATAATTGATGAGATATACAATACAAGCGACACAATGGATAGAATTATTTTAGGTTACAGTCAATATTTGGATTATTTGGAAAATATGATAAACAATATGATTTCGTATCAGCTAAACATGATTATGAAAACTCTAACAGAGATATCAATCGTTTTGACTATTCCAGCAATCATTTTTGGTTTTTGGGGAGTCAATGTCGATGGCCCGTTTGAAAAATCTTCTTATGGTGTTTTTGCTGTGCTGATTATCTCTGTTATACTAAGCCTAATTTGCTGGTTTTTGCTGCGACGCAAAACATATTTGTAAAGTATTTGTGATACCCCAATATGATTTAAAGCAGAATTTCTTTGTTGACTTATTAAAAGGCTGGTTCCTTTCAATAATTTAATAGCTTCAGCGGCTTCCTTCACAGTATGAGAGTTAGAATATTCAAAGATAGCCATATATCCTCTGACAATTGATATGTTGATTAAATGGTCACATGATAAGGGTATAAACGAAAAGTTGTTTGGGATGCCAGACTAGGGACTATACTAGAAAACATCAGTACATTCCTTAGCTCAGGGTCTATAATTATATAATCGCC
>NZ_JBEXDG010000170.1:0-1513 GCF_040605635.1 Dactylosporangium sp. NPDC005555 | reverse complement strand
AATGATTCAAAGCAAAAAGAAGACCACGTACAAAATTTATATGGTGTTCTTTTTGTTTAGTTTTTTAATGTGGTCATAAAAAGGCGGAGCCTATTATAAGTTTAATTATTTAATTTCAGAAAGGTATATATAAATCATGGCGCAACAAATTGTCCTACCCATCAAAGACTCCAACGTCTTAAAGATGGTACAAGATACACTTCTCGATAGCTTCTGTACTTCTTGGCATTTTAGAAAGGAAATCTTCTCATGAAAATTCTTGTTACCGGATTTGATCCCTTTGGCGACGATAAAATTAATCCTGCGATTGAAGCCGTGAAACGTTTGCCGGATGAAATTGCTGGGGCACAAATCGTTAAATTGGAAATTCCGACAAAGTTTAATGTTTCAGCCGATGTCGTTAAAGATGCTATTGCCAAAGAAAAGCCTGACTATGTGTTGAGCATTGGTCAGGCTGGTGGCCGGTTTGAACTCACGCCGGAGCGAGTTGCGATTAACTTGGATGACGGTCGGATTCAAGATAATGCCGGGTATCAGCCACTTAATCACACGATTCATGGCGATGGCGAGAATGCCTACTTTACCCAGTTACCAATTAAGGCCATGGCCAAAGCCATTCGGGAAGCTGGTGTTCCGTCAGCAGTCTCCAACACAGCAGGCACTTACGTCTGCAACCACATTTTTTATCAGGTACAGTATATGCGGGATAAGATGTTTCCCGATATTAAGGCCGGCTTCATGCATATTCCATTTTTGCCGGAACAGGTTGTCACTCGTCCGGAAACACCAGCGTTGTCATTGGATGATGATGTTTTAGGCATCACTGCCGCTATCAAGGCCATCGTGTCCCGTGACGGCAAAGGCGATATCGAAACGATTGAAGGCAAGGATCACTAAAAGCCTGTTTAGTGTTTTTGGACTATTATCAAATAAATAGACATAAAAAAGAAAAGCGTTCTAATCGTTTTTCCTTTTTTATCAGATGTTCAGAAAATGGTCATTTTCTGAACACTCTTCTTTTCTTATTAAGATTATTAAAATCATTTGCATTTATTGTTCATTAACCCGTAATTTATTCTATGTTAATTTATATAAGTGCTTTCAAGTTATGGTACAATACTATCAATGGAGGAATGCTATGAAAAATTTATTAATAGTTTTTGAAGGACTTGACGGTTCAGGAAAAACAACTCAAATTGATATGTTACATCAATGGTTTGAAAATAAAAAACTTAAAGTTTTTACAACAAAACAACCAACAGATTACTATAGAAATGATAAAAGAGTTAGAGATTATTTGGATAATGGTATTGCGCCCAATATGTATTCGATTGCTTTATTGGCTGCAGCTGATAGAACTTATCAGATAACTTCAGAAATTTTCCCCAAAATATCTGAAAGCAACATTATATGTGATAGATACTTATACAGTTCACTAGCGTTCTTTAAAGCTCGTGGTGCCCGGCCACGACCGCGAGGCCGTCGGCCGGGCGCTGCGGGTCGACGCGCTCAG
>NZ_JBEXDG010000169.1:0-1559 GCF_040605635.1 Dactylosporangium sp. NPDC005555 | reverse complement strand
TTTTATATTTGGTGAATAAGGTCTTGAAAAGTGCACCTAGTGCAAAAAATAAAATTGGAATAATAAATTGAAAAGCTTTCTCCAAATTTCCATGGGCTAAATTAATTCCAGTCTGAATCAAATTCCCAGTTTGGAGACTAGCGAAACGGCCGTCAAAATGAAAAAAGGTAAAGGCATCAACAAAGCCTGTATTCATGGCAAGTAATAGAGCAACAAGTAAACTTTCTTTAGAATGGACTGCGGATTTAAGCTTAATTTTTTCCTTCATAATCTGTAAAAGATAAGGTCATTATAGCACAATGATAATCTAATGTACTCTATTTAAAATAAAAAATTAAATCGCAAATTGTAAAATGAAGTTAGCCACCTTGAGTCAAGCAAAAAACATCTGAATCTCTTATACTAGAAGTTCGACCAAATAGTATAAAAAGGAAATTCAGATGCAAGACTATTCTATCACAAGCCAGAGCAAAGGGAAACACCTGACCAATCAAGACCGTTTAAACATTGAACGTTGGCACAATAAAGAAGGACTGAGCAACCGTGAGATTGCGCGCTTATTGAATAAAGCTCATGGGACGATTGACAGAGAGATGAAGCGAGGGGAAATCCAGCTCAAGCGGAAGGTAAAATACTCTGCTAAAAAGGCTCAAGAAAATTATGAAGGATTGAGGGCTCACAGTGTTCGTCCGAGTAAACTCACGACTGAGATTGATTGTTATGTGAGTACACGTCTTAAAGAAGACAAGGACTCTTTGGAAGTCATTCATCAGGCTCTAAAAGGAGTTTCTCTGAGCAGCCTCTACAATTGGGTCAACTGGGGCTGGTTAGAAGCCAAGCGTCATCATCTTTTCTATCCGCAGTATAAGGCGGCAAAGAAAATCAAACCTCGTGCGCCAAAGCATCCTTTTGGTAAGTCTATTGAAGAACGGCCTGAGTTCATTAACAATCGCTTAGAAGTGGGGCATTACGAGATTGACACGGTCATTCTTACGAGAGCTAAGAACAAGGTGCTTTTGACGCTCACAGAGCGAAAATACCGCACGGAGATCATTCGCTTGATTGATGGGAAAACAGCACAGGCGGTCAATGATGAGCTGGTGGAACTTCAAAAAAGTTATGACTTCAAATCCATTACCCCTGACAATGGCCATGAATTTGCAAGGCTCTCTGAGGTCGTAAGCTGTCCAGTTTACTATGCACACGCCTACGCGAGCTTTGAGCGAGGGACGAATGAAAACCATAACCGAATGATTCGTAGGCATCTGCCAAAAGGCACAACAAAGACGACCCCTGAAGAAGTCGCCGCTATCGAGTATTGGATGAACCATTATCCAAGAAAAATGTTCAACTATAAGAGTTCATATGAGATGAGCTTGGCTGGCTAACTTGGACTTGCAATTTGCGATTTTTATTTTTTATAAAAAAATAAATTAAATAGGCTAGGAAATTCAGCCTTTTTGCGTTAAAATAGTCTTTATGACATTAACACAAGAATTTGATACGATTGCGGCGATTTCGACACCGCTTGGTGAAGGAACAATTGCCATTGTTCGTTT
>NZ_JBEXDG010000168.1:0-1564 GCF_040605635.1 Dactylosporangium sp. NPDC005555 | reverse complement strand
CCCGACTGCGCGCCGACGATGCGCTGGGCACCGGACGGCGGGGGCGGCGAGGATGACGCCGGGGTCGACGGCGACGAGGACGGCGAGCTCGGCGGCGGGCTGGTCGGGTTGGTGCCGTCGGGGGCGACCGCCCGGCCGGTCTGCGGGGAGATCATGCCCGCGCACAGGTTGCGTGCGGCGAGACCCTGGGCGATGCGCGGGATGGCGGCGACCGTGTTGGCCGGCCAGTCGTGCATGAGGATGATCTGGCCGTTGGTGAGCCGGCCGGCGGCCTGGACGATCGCGTCGACGCTGGCGTTGTTCCAGTCCTGCGAGTCGACGTCCCAGATGATCTGGGTCAGGCCGTAGCGTGACAGGACCGACTGCAGGGTCGAGTTGGTCTCCCCGTACGGCGGGCGGAAGAGCTTCGGGGTGCCGCCTCCGGCGTTGGCGATGGCCTGCTGGGTGCGCGACACCTCCGAGTCGATCTGGGACTGGCTCTGCTGGGTCAGGTGCGGGTGGGTGTAGCTGTGGTTGCCGACCCACATGCCGGCGTCGACCTGCGCGCGGACCTGGGCCGGGTACTGGGCGGCGTACTGGCCCTCGTTGAACATCGTGGCCCGCAGCCCGTTCTGGCGCAGGGCGTTGAGCAGGTTGCCGGTGTTGGTGCCGGGTCCGTCGTCGAAGGTGAGCCCGACGTACCCGTTGCAGGTCGCGGCGTTCGCCGGGGAGGCGGCCCAGGCGACGGCGGTGGTGATGGCCGCGGCTGCCGAGACAGCGACTGCGGTGGCGAGCAGACGGCTACGCATATTCATGGCGCGCGCGTTCCTCCTTTATAGGGCAGCGTGCAACGAACCGGTCGGCGTCCGGTTTTGACAGATGTCGATGGGGCCCAGTATTGGGTGACCTCGGCGACGGTGTCAAAGCTTTCGAAACCCCAGCTGGCGCTGTTGCATTTGCCGATCGGAGGGCGCGTTCGAGCGAGTGCCGGAGCCCGGTCTTCAGATGGCGTGGGTGAGTTCGGTGAACGCCGCGGCGACACGGAGACCCCGCGGGGCGTCGAGTCCGGGTTCGTAGTGGCCGCGTCGGAGATTCTGCATGAAGGTGTGTCCGGCGATGATCGTCTGTGCGGTCCGGTCGGTCCGTAAACCGCGCATCGGTCTGAGCCGGTGCTTGAGCTGACTGTGGTCTGCTTCTATCCGGTTGTTGGCATGCCGTTCGACGTGATGCCAGGCCCACGGGACCAGTTCGTCGAGGACTGCCGGGTACACCGGCGCCGCGTCGGTGACCACCTCGGTGGGTCGCACCTTCAACGTGGCCAGCGCCGGCGAAAGAACCGCCGTGCCGCGGCCGCGTCCCGGCGGGCGGAGACGAGCACGTCTATAACCTGGCCGTCCTGGTCGACGGCCCGGTACACAAGCCGCCGGACAGCCCGACCCGGAACCGGAACCGGAGGAGGTCATCCTCGGCGTTGACACCCACAAAGACGCCCACGTCGCCGCGATCATCACCACCCTCGGCGCCGAGCTCGCCGACGCCACCTTCCCCACCACCGCCGCCGGCTACCGCCGTCTCCTGGCCTGGG
>NZ_JBEXDG010000167.1:0-1583 GCF_040605635.1 Dactylosporangium sp. NPDC005555 | reverse complement strand
GCTTGACGTTTAACCCGTGTGCTGTTTGTGCGCCGTTACCGTCAGTTCCCGTTTGGTGAGTTTGCCGACGTCGTGGCGGGGTGCTGGTTGTCGGTTTTTGGAGCCGGGTGGGCGTCCGGGGCCGGGTTTGGCGGGTTTCGGTGCGCTGGCTGGGTGGGTGGTCTTCGGCTGGAGGTGCCGAAATCCGCGGCGGACTCTGGCGGGGGTGAGCCGGCCGTCGGGAGCGGGTCGTTCCCAGGGGCGGCGGAGGTCGGTGGTGAGGGTCCGGGCGAGGCGTAGTTGGGTGTGGGCCGTGATGATCAGCCACGTCCAGCGGTCTGCGGCGTACGGGTCACGCAGTTTCGGTCGGGTCCAGCCGAGGGTCTGTTTGAACAGTCGGAAGGTGTGTTCCAGGTCGAACCGACGCAGGTACGCCTGCCACAGTTGGTCCACGTTGGACGGTTGGGCGTCGGTGTGTGAGGACCATAGCCAGATCGGCTCGGGTTTGCGGTCGCCGGGTAGCCATTGCACGGTGAGCCGGATCAGGGTGCCTTCCAGGATGGGCAGGTCACCGTCGTGGTCCAGCCAGGCGGCGCGGCGGGTCAGTCGTGGGTGCAGCCGATCCCAGGCGATGGCTTTGGCGGTGCCGCATCGGCTGGTGTCGGTGACAGTGCTGACGTCCGGGTCGGGCCAGGTGTCCGGGTCGGCGAGGCGGAGTTCGCCGCCGTGCCGTGGTGGCCGGCCCTTGGTGCCGGGCTCGCGGGCGGGCGCGGGTAGGCGCAGGACCCGGTCCGAGCGGATCCGGCCGAGGATCTCGACTGGCAGGTCGGTCAGCAGGAACGCCAGCCGGGCCAGGTCGTAGCCGGCGTCGCAGACGATCAGCACGTCCGGGTCGCCTGCCCGCCACTGCCCGGCCTCGATCAGCCGCTGCAGGACGGCGCGGATCTGGGTGGCGGTGACCTCGGCGGTGTCGTCGTGCGGGCCGAGCCGGACCGCGTCCAATACCGCGGTCCAGGACGTTCGTCCCGGTTCCAGGGCGGCCACGAACGAGTACGGCCAGCCCGGGATCATCTGCGCCTGGTTCTTCGCCCGGCCGTGGACGTGGCAGAACAGCCGGTCCGGGCTGGTGTTCGCGTCTGGGCGCAGCCACGGGCTGACATCCACCGCCAGCATCAGCCGGCCCTCTGCCGACCGGGGCAGCGGCAGCCCAGCCAGCGTGCTGCGGAGGTGTTGCACCTCGAGACTGCCCTGGTTCAGCGCGTCATAGAGGGCACCGTGGCCACGTCGGTGCTCAGGAGCGAGCGCCAGACCGACCAGCGTGTGAACCGGCCCCTCGATACACAACAGCGCGTCGGTCAACTCGAACAGCACGTCGTGGCGGGCGGTCAGACAGACGGAGAAGTCCGTGCGGAACTGTGACAACACGCGCAGGGACTCGACGCGAGCGGCGTCGTTGGGCACACTCATCTCCACGGCCTTGGTGTCGATCATGGGTGTCTCAGCAACGCACATGATCACGCCAAGGCCGTATCCATGTCCAGCGATCACCACATCGGTGATCAAGAATCCTCACTGGCCACGAAGGCAGAGGTTAAACGTCAAGC
>NZ_JBEXDG010000166.1:0-1596 GCF_040605635.1 Dactylosporangium sp. NPDC005555 | reverse complement strand
GCTTGAGTTTTAACCGGTCGGCCCGAAGATCTTCGATCTTTCGGGCTGGTTTCGGTGTGTCGCAAGGACATGGGTACGGCCACCCGTGATCATTCGGAGTGCTGAAGCTTCGAAGGATGCGGGGTGGCCGTGGGGCCTACTATGCCAGGTTTGCGGGCGGTGTCAGCGTCGGATCCGGCGGCGTGTCGTGAGGCGTTGGTCGGGTTTCGGTTGGCGTTGTACCGATGTTTCGGGCGCCGCGCGGATGCGTTGTTCGAGTTGGTTGACGCGGTGCTGACCGCTGATGGTCCGGTGTCGTCGCTGGTGGAGTTGTCGTTGGAGAAGGCGTTCCGGCGTGGTCATGGGGCGTTGTATGACGCGTTGGCGTGTGGCGAAGTGGATGTCGCGGCGTTGACGGCGCTGGTCGCTGCTTCCTGGGAGCCGGCCGATGACGGGCCGGTGAAGGTCGCGGTGGATGTGTCGGCGTGGCCTCGCCCGGACGCGGTCACGTCTGCGGGCCTGTGTCACTGCTACACGTCGTGCCGGTGCGACGGCGCGCGCAAGACGATCCCTGGTTGGCCGTTCTCCTTCGCCGCGGGGCTGGAATGGGGTGCCTCGTCGTGGACGGCGTTGCTGGACGCGGTGCGGATCGGACCGCAGGACGACGCCACCGTGGTGACCGTGGCGCAGATCGGCGCTGTGGTCGCACGGCTGGCCGCGGCCGGTTCGCTGGCCGGGCGGCCGGCGCCGCTGTTCGTGTTCGACTCCGGCTACGACCTGACCCGGATCACCTTTCTGGCCGCTGATCACGGTGTGCAGGTCCTTGGCCGGGTTCGTAGTGACCGGGTGTTCTACGCGCCGGCCCCGAAACGGCTGCGGGATGGGCGACCGGGCCGGCCGAGGCTGCACGGGAACCGCTTCGAGCTGTCCGCACCAGCGTCGCTGCCGCCGGCCGAGCAGCAACTGAGCGCACAGAGCCCGCGTTACGGTGCCGTCGTGGTCAGTGCCTGGCACGGGCTGCACCAGCGCCTGTGTAAACAGGCTGGTTGGACCGGGTTCGTCGGTCCGCTGCCGGTCGTGCCCGGAACGGTCATCCGAATCCAGGTCGAACGGCTGCCGGGCAACCGCGCACCGCAGGATCTGTGGCTGTGGCACACCGCCCCACCGGGCACGGTCTTCGACCTGGACCTGCTGTGGAAGACCTACCTTCGCCGCTTCGATCTGGAGCACACGTTCCGGCTCCTCAAGGGCATGCTGGGCTGGACCGCCCCGCAGATCCGCACTCCCGAACAGGGCCAGCGCTGGACCTGGCTGGTGCTGGCCGCCCATACCCAGCTGCGGCTGGCCAGAACCCTCACCATCGATCTGCGCCGCCGATGGGAGAAGAGCACACCCATCCAGCGGCCGACAACACCGGGCCGGGTCCGTCGAGGTTTTCGTATGCTGCGTCGGCATCTGGGCACTCCAGCCAGAACACCGAAATCCACCACCGCCGGTCCCGGCCGCCCCACAGGGACCACCAGACCTCCCCGAACCCGTTACGACGTCGGCAAGAAGAAGTCCACAGTGGACAACAAACAGACCAGAAAACGTCAGGTCAGGGGTTAAAAGTCAAGC
>NZ_JBEXDG010000165.1:0-1619 GCF_040605635.1 Dactylosporangium sp. NPDC005555 | reverse complement strand
CTTGGCGTTTAACGTCTGGGTCTGGTTTGTCACCCTTTCTGGGGGACAACAGCGGGGCGGCCACCTGATCACTCTTTGAGGAAGAAGACGAATCTACCCAAGGAGGACGAGGTGGCCGCTCGTTTCAGTGTCTCCGACCCCGGCTTGGACGGCCAAGATCGCCAGGGTGAACTGCGTCGGTTCCGGGATGATCTGTACGAGTGCTGGACCGCGCGAGGGGATGCGGCCTTCGAACTCGTCGATGCGTTGTGCTGCCCGATCCCGGTCGGTGGTGTCGCCTATCTCAGCCTGGCGGCGACTGCTCGACGCGGGCACGGCGCCGCCCTGGCAGCCGTCGCCCACGGTGCGGTTGATGAGGACCGGCTGCGTGACGTCCTGACCGCCCACCGCCCCCGGGACGGGTTCGCGGACTTCGCGGTGGACACCTCGACCTGGCCCCGTCCGGACGCGGCCTGCTCCGCCGGGCGCGGCTACTACCATCAGCGGCATCCTCGGGCCCACACGGTCCGCGGGAAACCAGTCGTCGCCGGCTGGAACTTCTCCTGGCTGTCCGCGCTGAGCGCGCCGGCAGACTCCTGGACCGCACCGCTGGACGTGCGCCGCCGCACCGTCGGCGACAACGCCAACGCCGTTGCGGTGCACCAGATCAACAACCTGCTGCAACGCCTCGACACCAACGCTGGCGCCAGTCCTGATGCCAGTCCTGGTGCTGACGGCACGTTGTTCGCATTCGACGCGGGTTACGACCCGGTCCAGCTCACCGTCGACCTCGCCGACACCCCAGCCCAGATCGTGGTCCGGATCCGCAACGACCGGGTGTTCTTCACCCGCCCGCCAGCGCCCCGCACGGGAACCCGCCGCCGGCCGGGACGCCCGAAACGGCACGGCACCCGATTCCACTGCGCCCACCCCGCCTCCTGGACCCGCGCCTGCAAGACCAGCCCAGGCCCTGACGGCGTCATCCACACCACCCACACCGTGAACGCCACCCGATCCGGCGGACACGGCCAGGTCCACGTCCACGCCTGGCAGCACCTGCACCCCGAACACCAGCCCTACATCCGCGACCCCGACGGCCGGCCAACCATCGTGGAATGCACCGTCATCCGCCTCCAGGTCCAACACCTACCCCACCAACCGGGCCGGCACCCCAAACCGATCTGGCTGTGGTGGGCCGGCCCACCCGGCAGCACCCCAAACCTCGACCGGATCTGGCGCGCCTACCTCCACCGCTTCGACCTCGAACACACCTACCGCTTCATCAAACAGACCCTCGGCTGGACCACCCCGAAACTCCGCACCCCACACCAGGCCGACCACTGGACCTGGCTCATCGCCCTGGCATACACCCAACTCCGCCTCGCCAGACCCCTCATCGCCGACCACCACCTACCCTGGCAACCCCCACAACCCACCCACCGGATGACCCCCGGCCGAGTCCGAGCAGGTTTCCACCACCTAGCAGCCAACATCGGCACCCCCACCAACCAACCCAAACCCACCCGAGCCGGCCCCGGACGCCCCACCGGCAGCCACACAACACCCGCAACCCGCCACCCACCACACAAAACCAACGACACCAACACCCCCACAAAACCAACAAGACGTTAAACGCCAAG
>NZ_JBEXDG010000164.1:0-1652 GCF_040605635.1 Dactylosporangium sp. NPDC005555 | reverse complement strand
TCCCTGTTTGCTTTTGTCGCTCCGCTTGTCCACCTCAATTGAAAAAATCGGACGTTTTGCCTTTAGGAAAAATCCCTTGCGGTCGTGGTTACTTTGATTTTTTTGATAGAGTTAAGTATTTATCTCTTCCGTCAAATGGAAAGATAGCACGTATGGAAGACTCAAACACACCTTTAGCGATTACTTCTAGTTCTTCCAAGTCATCTTGAATTGGAGCTATACTATAAAAGTGGACAGAAAATTGTGTGTTATAATCTGTCTATTAAGACACAAAAATGAAAGGTGGAAAGGTTATAATAAACTAGACACAAAGTTAAGAGAAATCGTGGAAAGGTTTATTATGGCAAGAAGAAAATTCGATAAACAATTTAAAAATTCTGCAGTAAAACTCATTCTTGAAGAGGGTTACTCTGTTAAAGAAGTCAGCCAAGAGCTTGAGGTTCATGCCAATAGTCTTTATCGCTGGGTTCAAGAAGTTGAAGAATATGGAGAAAGTGCTTTTCCAGGCAATGGGACAGCCCTAGCTAATGCCCAACATAAGATTAAATTGTTAGAGAAAGAAAATCGTTATCTTCAGGAGGAACTTGAACTTCTAAAAAAGTTCCGGGTCTTCTTGAAGCGAAGCAAGTAAAACGTTTTGAATTTCTCTTGAAACATCATGGGAAGATAAAAATTAAGCATGCAGTAAAAGTTCTTAAGGTTTCTCGCTCAGGTTTCTATGAATACATGCATCGTCGTCCTTCAAAACAACAAGTGGAGAGAGAAATTCTCTCAGAGAAGATAAAAGCTGTCTTTCATGAGCATAAGGGACGCTATGGTGCGGTTAGAATTACCAAGGTACTTCATAATACTGGTATTATGACCAACACGAAACGTGTTGGGAAACTGATGCACTTGATGGGACTTTATGCCAAGGGAAGTCGTTATAAATATAAACATTACAACAGAAAAGGAGCTTCGCTTTCAAGACCCAATTTAATTAATCAGATCTTTAAAGCAACAGCTCCTAATAAAGTATGGCTGGGAGACATGACCTATATCCCTACCAAAGAAGGCACCTTATACTTAGCCGTGAATATCGACGTTTTTTCACGTAAGATTGTAGGCTGGTCAATGTCTTCACGGATGCAAGATAAACTGGTGAGGGATTGCTTCTTACAAGCTTGTGGGAAAGAACATCCTCAGCCTGGCTTGATTGTCCATACTGATCAAGGGAGTCAATATACAAGCTCTCGTTATCAATCTACTCTTCGTCAAGTCGGTGCTCAATCTAGCATGAGTCGTAAAGGAAATCCCTATGACAATGCAATGATGGAGTCTTTTTATAAGACGCTAAAGAGGGAGCTTATTAATGATGCTCATTTTGAGACAAGAGCTGAGGCTACTCAAGAAATATTTAAATACATTGAGACCTATTACAATACAAAAAGGATGCATTCAGGTCTTGATTACAAGTCTCCAAAAGACTTTGAAAAATATAATTCTTAAATTCTCTTAACTCCGTGTCTAGTTTTTCGTTGACTTTCCAGAAAAGTCTATATTTTGGGGGTCACTACATTCTTCGGTTCTTTTTATATATTCCTCGAAGGGTCTCCATGCCCTTAATCGTGGAAGAGGCTGTACGGAGACTTTGATAAAATTTATTCCGTCGT
>NZ_JBEXDG010000163.1:0-1654 GCF_040605635.1 Dactylosporangium sp. NPDC005555 | reverse complement strand
TTCGCGTCGAATGCCGGCCGTTCGGAGCGGATGCGGGGGATGCGGTCGAAGTTGCGCAGTGGCGGCGGGCAGGTGGTCGCCCATTCGAGGGCGTTGCCGTGGCCCCATGGGTCGTTGAGCTCGGTGACCCGGCCGGCCTTGTAGGAGATCCATACGTTGTAGATGAACGGCAGTGTGGCGGCGCCGAGGACGAATGAGCCGATTGTGGAGATCGTGTTGAGGGTGGTGAAGCCGTCGGTTGCCAGGTAGTCGGCGTACCGGCGGGGCATGCCCTGGGTGCCGAGCCAGTGCTGGACGAGGAAGGTGAGGTGGAAGCCGACGAACGTGAGCCAGAAGTGGACCCTTCCGAGGCGTTCGTCGAGCATCCGGCCGGTCATTTTCGGGAACCAGAAGTAGATGCCGGAGTAGACGGCGAAGACGATCGTGCCGAACAGCACGTAGTGGAAGTGGGCTACCACGAAGTAGGTGTCGGTGACGTGGAAGTCGATCGGCGGTGAGGCCAGCAGTACCCCGGACAACCCACCCAGCAGGAAGGTGACGAGGAAGCCGACGGCGAACAGCATCGGCGTCTCGAACGTCAGCTGCCCGCGCCACATCGTGCCGGTCCAGTTGAAGAACTTCATGCCGGTCGGGATGGCGATCAGGTAGCTGAGGAAGCTGAAGAACGGCAGCAGCACCTGGCCCGTGCCGAACATGTGGTGCGCCCACACGCTCATCGACAGCGCGCCGATCGCGATGGTGGCGCCGACCATGCCCTTGTACCCGAAGACGGGCTTGCGGCTGAAGACCGGGATGACCTCGGTGATGATGCCGAAGAACGGCAGCGCGACGATGTACACCTCGGGGTGGCCGAAGAACCAGAACAGGTGCTGCCACAGCAGTGCCCCGCCGGTGTCTGCGTCGTAGACGTGCGCGCCGAGTCTCCGGTCGGCGAGCAGTGTCAGCAGGGCTGCGGCGAGCAGCGGGAAGACCATGATGACCATGGCGGCGGTGATGAGGATGTTCCAGGTGAAGATGGGCATCCGGAACATGGTCATGCCCGGCGCCCGCAGGGTGAGGATGGTGGTGATCATGTTGACCGCGCCGAGGATCGTGCCGAGGCCGGAGAGCACCAGGCCCACGATCCACAGGTCGGCGCCGACCCCGGGGGTGTTGATGACGCTGTTGAGCGGGGCGTAGGCGAACCAGCCGAAGTCGGCCGCGCCGTTGGGGGTGACGAACCCGGCGATGACGAGGCTGCCGCCGAGGAGGAAGAGCCAGTAGGCGAGGGCGTTCAGCCGGGGGAACGCGACGTCCGGCGCCCCGATCTGCAGCGGCACGATGTAGTTGGCGAAGGCGAACACGATCGGCGTCGCGAACAGCAGCAGCATGACGGTGCCGTGGATGGTGAACAGCTGGTTGTACTGCTCGGCGGACAGGAACTGCAGGCCGGGCCGGGCCAGTTCGGCGCGCATCAGCAGCGCCATCACACCCCCGGCGAGGAAGAACGCGAACGATGTGACCAGGTACATGAGGCCGATCTGTTTCGCGTCCGTGGTGCGCAGCAGCCGCCCGAACGCGGAGCCTCTGACCGTCGGCCGGACCTGTCGTAGGCGACTGGGCACCGGCACCGGCTGGGGCTTTATCGCGGTCACGCCGACTCCAAGATCGAGGA
>NZ_JBEXDG010000162.1:0-1654 GCF_040605635.1 Dactylosporangium sp. NPDC005555 | reverse complement strand
CGAGCCACCAGCCGGCCGGGGTCTTGATCCAGGCGCCGGTCTCGGTGATCTTGCCGGTCACGCCCTTGGGCGCGGGCAGGGTCGGGATGCCGTAGTCAGCGGCGACCAGCTTCGCCGCGCGTGCCCGCGTCACGTCGGCCTTGAGGGACTTGACGAGGTCCTTCGCCGTCGGTGCGAACGATGCGAGCAGCCGTGTTCGGACGGGTGGGCCAGAGCTGCAGATCTTGAATGGTTAGGTTGAGTCGGGTTCGAGGGATAGCCCGGTGTGGGCGAGGAAGCTGTCGATGAGGTCGGGCTGGTACTGGATGCTCTTGAGCCGGTGTTTGATGATGGCCTGGAGTTGTCCGACGCCGCGGACGGCGAGGTTGCCGATGCTGCGCTTCAGGTGCGACCAGACCGCTTCGGTGGGGTTGAGGTCGGGTGCGTAGGCGGGCAGCCGGATGACGTGCAGCCAGTCCCGGGCCGCGATCAGCTGCCGCATCAGGGCACTGACGTGCACGTTGAGATTGTCCCAGCACAGCACGATCGGGCCGCCGAGCTGCTGGTGCGCGGCGTCCAGGAGCCGGATGTAGTCGTGCTCGGAGAAGCTGCGCCGCTCGCCTTTGCGTCCACGGTGGACGATCGTGCGGTAGATGAACCGGGACCGCTGCCCGGGTTTGACACACACCAGACCGGCGATCGAGACACGCCCGGATCCCTTGCCGGACACCGGGATCACCGGGGTCCGGCCGCGGCGGCCCCAGGTACGGGCTTTCGGTGGGCGCAGCGTCTGACCCGCTTCGTCTTCGAAGACGAGCCATGCGTCGCGCTGCGCCGCTACCGTTTTCCCGCCGGCCATGCCTCCCGCCGCCAGGTCACGACCGCGTCCTCGTCTCGTTCGACCGGCCGGCGCTTCGGGACCTGCACGCTGAAGCCCATACGGTGCAACAGGTACGCGGTACCACGCAACGTGTAGCGGGTGCGGAACATCCGGACGATCAGGTCCGACACCCGCGACAGGGTCCACCGCTGATCAGCACCGAACCCATGCACCGCCGGGCCTTCATCGATGGCCTCTGCGAGCCGGCGCAGCTTCGAGCCGTTCAACCGACATCGGTTGCCGCCAGGCCCTTTCGACGCAAGGGCCTGTTCACCGCCGCGCCGCCACCGCTGCTGCCAGCCGAACACCGCGGTCTGCGACACCCGCAACCGTGCCGCGACCTCCCGGACCGGCACACCCTCGGCGAACCAGCCCGCCGCCTGCAACCGCACCTGCTCACGCCTCGCCCGCTGCTGCGCGGACAGACCACCACCATCCGGGTATCTCATCCATCAGGCCTACAAAACCCATCGAACGATGTCACGGCGACACGCCGATCAGACATCGATCAACCCAGACTTTCAAGATCTGTGGCGGGTGCGGCTGTTCGGTATGCGGTATGCGGTATGGCAAATGGTCGCTTTTGCGGAACGTCGGAGGGCGAGCATTTGTTTCGTACAAATACGCAGGGTTTTCGTGCTGGTTGGGGCGCGCGTCCGGGTGTGCGGTGGGTGTGCGCGGCCATGTTCTGCGGGGGCTGTGAGCGGCCTCGCGTTTTCCGGACAGCTTCTAATTGGCCTGCTTTATGCGGCGAGCTGTCGGTTCAGGTACTCGGTGTGGGCCTCATGTGGGGTC
>NZ_JBEXDG010000161.1:0-1748 GCF_040605635.1 Dactylosporangium sp. NPDC005555 | reverse complement strand
CTGGATCTGGCCCACTTTGGTTGATTGAAGTTGGTCCCCTTCGCGGTGACGGATCATCCACTGTGTACCGTGCTGCCGGTGCGATGATCAATGTCTGGAGACGTTGCTGCCGCAGCTGGCCGGGTTGTCGGTCGAACGGGTCGAGAAGAACGCCGCTGAGCTGCGGATCTGGGCGCGTCCGAAGGTCGACAGGGTGCCGTGTCCGGGCTGCGGCGCCCGGAGCGGGCGGGTCCACCGCCGGTACCGGAGGTACCTGGCTGACCTGGCGGTCGGTGGTCGGCGGGTCGTGCTCGTGTTGCAGGTCCGGGTGTTCGTGTGTCAGGACCCTGCGTGCCTGGTCCGGCGGTTCGCTGAGCAGGTCAAGGGTCTGACCGTCCCGCACGCGAGGCGCAGCGGTGGCCTGCGCGACGCGTTGGACCGCATCGGCCTCGCCCTCGCCGGGCGGGCCGGGGCCCGGCTCGCGGCCCGCCTGGGTGTGCCGATCAGCCGGAACACCGTGCTACGGCTGCTCCGCCGGCTGCCGGACCCGCCACCGGCGGTGGTCCGGGTCCTCGGCGTCGACGACTTCGCGTTACGACGCGGGCACGTCTACGGCACCGTCCTCATCGACATGGACACCCACCAGCCGATCGACGTGCTCCCCGACCGGGAGGCCGACACGTTCGCCGCCTGGCTACGGGCACATCCCGGCGTCGAGGTGATCTGCCGCGACCGGGCCGGCGCCTACGCCGACGGCGCCCGCACCGGCGCACCCGACGCCATCCAGGTCGCGGACCGGTTCCACCTGTGGAAGAACCTCGCCGAACACGTCGAGAAGACCGTCGCCCGCCACCACGACTGCCTGACCCACCAGCCACCCACCCAACCCGAGCCACCGACCACCACGCAGGCGCAAGCCCATCTCGAACTGCAGGAACTCGCGACGGAAGCCGCCGGGCAGCGCGCCGGGCACGGACGGCTGGCCGAACGCACCCAGCAACGCTTCGAGCAGGTCCAAGCGCTGCGGGCCCAGGGCAAAGCGATCAAGGTCATCATGCGAGAGCTCGGCCTGGCCCGGGAGACCGTACGCCGCTTCGCCCGCGCCCACAGCGTCCAGGAACTGCTGGCCACCGCCCGGGTCGGCAGCCGCCCCAGCATCCTGGACCCGTTCACCGACCACCTCCACCAACGCTGGAGCGAAGGCATCACCTCCGCGACCCAGCTGTTCACCGAGATCCAGGCCCTGGGCTACCACGGCACCTACGCCACCCTGCGCGGCTACCTCAAACCACTCCGCGCGGCCAGCCCACCGCCAACGCCCAAACCGCCGAAGATCCGCCACATCACCAGCTGGATCCTGCGCCGCTACACCGACCTGAACACCGACGAGCAGCACAAACTCGACGACATCCGCAGCCGCTGCCCACACCTCGCCGCTCTCGCCGCGCACGTCGCCGCGTTCGGTGACATGCTCACCGGCCGGCACGGCCACCGCCTCGACACCTGGATCACCGCTGTCGAAGCCGACGACCTGCCCGAACTGCACTCCTACGCCAACGGCCTCAAACGCGACTACGACGCCGTCCGCAACGGACTCACCCTGCCCCACAGCTCCGGCGCCGTCGAAGGTCAGGTCAACCGCATCAAAATGCTGAAACGGCAGATGTTCGGCCGCGCCAAACTCGACCTCCTCCGCATCCGCGTCCTCAACCCCACCTGAACACCCACCAGGGACCAACATCGATCAACCAAAGTGGGCCAGATCCAGT
>NZ_JBEXDG010000160.1:0-1776 GCF_040605635.1 Dactylosporangium sp. NPDC005555 | reverse complement strand
ATTAGGGGAGTGTTTTTTTATTCCGAATATACTAAATTGTTGCAAAAATTAATAAAAAAGAATATAATACCGTAAGTCCTTGTTTTGAAACAAAAGTAATTTGTTTTCAATAAAAGATATTGAGTATAAATAAGAATACAGAATGGAGGTAAATGTGGAAAGTGAAAATATTTTGGAAGCAAAACAAGTGAGTGTTGCCTTTCGGATTGCTGGTAAATTTCAAAAAGCAATTTATGATATTGATTTAAGTCTTAGACGTGGTGAAGTTTTAGCCATTGTTGGGGAATCAGGTTCTGGGAAATCAACTTTGGCAACTGCTGTTATGGGATTACACAACCCAAATCAAACTCAAATTACAGGCTCCATTTTATTGGATGAGGAAGAAGTGATTGGTAAAACGGGTGACTCCATGGCAAATATTCGAGGAAGTAAAGTTGGAATGATTTTTCAAAATCCACTCACTGCGCTTAATCCATTGATGAAAATTGGGCAGCAAATCAAGGAAATGCTGGCCGTGCATGATGTTTATCCAGAAAATCAGTATGAAAGTAGAATCTTTCAACTTTTAGAACAAGTAGGAATTCCAAATCCTAAAAGAGTCGTTAATCAATTTCCCCACCAACTTTCAGGCGGGATGAGACAAAGAGTAATGATTGCAATAGCCATTGCCAATGACCCAGATTTGATTATTGCTGATGAGCCAACGACTGCTTTAGACGTTACCATTCAAGCTCAGATTTTAGACTTGATTTTAGAAATACAAAAGAAGAAGAATGCTGGGGTTATTCTAATTACTCATGATTTAGGGGTTGTTGCTGAAGTTGCTGATACAGTGGCGGTGATGTATGCCGGACAACTCGTCGAAAAAGCTTCTGTTGAAGAGCTTTTTCAAAATCCCAAACATCCATACACCCGGTCACTTTTGCGTTCAAATCCATCTGCCGAAACAGTTTCGGATGATTTATATGTGATTCCAGGGTCTGTGCCTTCTCTGTCAGAAATTGAGTATGACAAAGATTTATTTCTCGCTCGAGTGCCTTGGATGAAAGAAGAAGCTCAAAAAGTAATTTCGGAAAAAATGACTGAAATTTCTTCAAATCATTTTGTTCGAGGTCAGGCTTGGAAAAAATTTGAATTTCCAGATCAAAAATTGAAAGGGGGTAAAAAGTGAGCGAAATTCTTAATTTAAAGGACTTAAAAGTTTATTATCCTATTCGATCTGGTTTCTTTAATCGAGTGACAGATAATGTTTTAGCCGTTGATGAAGTAGATTTAACGATTCATGAAGGAGAAACTGTCGGTTTAGTTGGTGAATCTGGCTCTGGAAAATCAACGATTGGCAAAACAATTGTTGGTTTAGAACAAATGACATCAGGACAATTGATTTACAAAGGACAAGATGTCAGCAAAAAAAAGATAAGAAACCAGCTCAAATACAATAAAGATGTTCAAATGATTTTTCAAGATGCATTTTCGAGTTTGAATCCACGGAAAACAATTTACGATATCATTGCGGAGCCTATTCGAAATTTTGAAAAAATAGATGCTAATACGGAAAATAAACGGATTCATGAATTATTGGATATTGTTGGACTACCTAAACAAGCTTTAGAACAGTATCCTTTCCAATTTTCTGGAGGTCAACAACAAAGAATTGGAATCGCACGGGCAGTTGCTACTAATCCTAAGTTAATTGTGGCCGATGAACCAGTTTCAGCATTAGACTTATCTGTTCAAGCTCAGGTTTTGAATTTCATGAAGCTCATTCAAAAGGAA
>NZ_JBEXDG010000159.1:0-1790 GCF_040605635.1 Dactylosporangium sp. NPDC005555 | reverse complement strand
ACAACCACCCCTTATTTAATTCATTTACTGGATTCGATGACCCTTAGTACAGAAGAGATTGAAGCCAAAACGGGTGAAAAATACAGAAGAAGAACAAAAGTTTTAGAAGAACGACTACAACAAAACTTTGAACAACTTCAAAAATGGAAAGAAGAATTATAATGGCGACAGGTTTAAATCAACAACTATGGGCTTCTGCGGATATCTTACGTGGGAAGATGGATGCAAGTGAGTATAAAAACTACTTACTGGGATTAATTTTCTATAAGTACTTGTCTGATGCGCAGCTGAGAGAAGTTTATGAACAAGAAAATGGCAAAACAGATACCTTCCCAGAACGTTCCACTCAGTATGCAGGCTTCATGGAATGGTACGAAGAAGACAAAGACGATTTAATCGAAAATATCCAACCCAAACAAGGCTACTTTATCCAACCCGATCAATTGTTTTATCACTACCGCCTCAAAGCTGATAACTATGAATTTAACTTGACCGACTTACAAGCAGGTTTTAATGAGTTGGAACGTCAAGGAGAAGAATTCAGTGGATTGTTTGCGGATATTGATTTAAACTCCACAAAATTAGGCTCAAATGCACAACAACGTAATGTGACGATTACTGAGGTCTTGCGTGCTTTAGATGAGATTGACTTATTTGAACACAATGGCGATGTGATTGGGGACGCTTATGAGTATTTAATTGGGATGTTTGCGGAAGGTGCGGGTAAAAAAGCAGGCGAGTTTTATACCCCACAAGCTGTTTCACGCATCATGTCAGAGATCACTTCAATCGGCCAAGAATCTCGAGCACCTTTTCATATCTATGACCCTGCGATGGGTTCAGGTTCTTTGATGCTTAATATTCGTCGCTATCTCATCAATCCAAATCAAGTGCACTATCATGGACAAGAGTTAAATACAACGACCTTTAACTTGGCACGTATGAACTTAATTCTTCATGGGGTGGATAAAGAACGCATGAACCTGAATAACGGAGATACTTTAGATGCCGATTGGCCCTCAGAAGAGCCTTATCAGTTTGATTCCGTAGTCATGAATCCACCTTATTCTGCAAAATGGTCAGCGGCAGATCAGTTTCTCTCTGACCCTCGTTTTGAGCGTTTTGGAAAATTAGCGCCTAAATCTAAAGCTGACTTTGCCTTTCTCCTTCACGGTTTTTACCATTTGAAAGAATCGGGAACAATGGGAATTGTCCTTCCGCATGGCGTGCTCTTTAGAGGAGCCGCAGAAGGAACCATTCGTCAAGCCCTTTTAGAAATGGGAGCCATTGATGCGGTCATTGGCTTGCCGGCCAATATTTTTTTTGGAACGAGTATTCCGACAACGGTTATTATTTTGAAGAAAAACCGCTCTCATCGTGATGTCTTATTTATCGATGCTTCTCAAGATTTTGAAAAACAAAAAAATAAAAATGTCCTGTTGGATGAACATATTGATAAAATTGTTTCTATCTACAAAAAACGAGAAGATATTGAAAGATATGCTCATGTTGCAAGTTTTGATGAGATCCAAGAAAATGACTTTAACTTAAATATCCCTCGTTATGTCGATACCTTTGAGGAAGAGGAACCGGTTGATTTGGTTGCAGTAAATACCAATCTCCTTAAGGTCAATGAAGAATTAGTTCAACAAGAGCAAGTGCTCTTATCGTTGATTGACGATTTTTCAGAAAGTGAAGAGAATCAAGCCTTAATTGATTCGATGCGTCTTCTTTTGAGAGGTGGGCATGATGAGTAAAAAGAGTCCACAATTAAGGTTTGAAGGTTTTAC
>NZ_JBEXDG010000158.1:0-1903 GCF_040605635.1 Dactylosporangium sp. NPDC005555 | reverse complement strand
GACTGAATGTACGACGACGCTTCGACATTGAGTAACCACCCTTTCACGGACATTCTACTGGGGTTCCATGTCCGGAAAATCCGCGGCGGCTCAGTCCGGCGAGGTCGGTGGTGCGGTCGCGGAAGTCCTCGGTTGCTGGAGCGGACCAGGGTTGGTGCCGGGTGGCTTCCATGGCCTCGACGAAGCCGGGTGGCCGCAGGTACCGGTCGGGGGTGGCCAGGACGTTGCTGTAGACCGGCTCCGGTTCGCTGCGGGCGAAGACGTAGGTCTCGTCGGCGAGGCATTCCCGTTCGACCATGGCGGCGGTTTCCAGAACGCCGGGATAGCCGCGGTCGGCGTTGTCGACGTATCGGCCGCCGCCGTTGGTTTCCCGTTCCTGCTGGAGTCGGTCCAGGACCGCCAGGTCGGCCATCGCTTGCGGTGCGGACACGCCGACGAACCGGACGTGGCACAGTGGCCGGCCGTTCTCGTCCGGGGTGCGGAGGCGGTTGAGGAGGTCGCGGGTGCGTTGTGGGTTGTCGGAGTTGGTGTCGACGACGAAGTCGAACCGGCGGTGCAGGCACTCCTCGATGGCGCGGGCGGCCATCTTGCGTGAGTCGTGGTACACCACGGAGCCTGCCGTCAGGTCGTCCTGGCGGAGCAGTTCCGGCCATCGGGGATCATAGGTGCCGATCTCATCGCCGGAGATGATGGCCGGTTCGCGCGGCATCCCCGCCGTCAATCGGTGGATCACCGTTGACTTGCCGACGGCGGGACGACCACTGAACACGGTCACCTGGATCTGCTCCGACAGCGGCACGGACTTGCGGACGCCCCCACTGCGCGTGGACTCCAGCGTCCTGCGGCGGACTTCGTCGACGTAGACCTGTTCGTGCACATCGGCCGGCAGCGCGTGGGGAAGGCGTTCATGTGGACCGGTGGTCACGCATTGCCCAGCAGACCTCGAGCGATCGGTCCGTACTTCTCCAGAAGCTGCCGTATCTCGGCGTCCTCCATGATCGGCAAACGGCGCTTGCTGGCCCAGTACTCGTCGTTCTGGGCGCGCATCGCCGCCAGATTGTCAGCGTCTGGGTGCGCCTTGGCTTCCTCCTCGCGAATCTGGTTGCCCGACCAGCCGCACAGCAGACCGAGGAGCGACTGGGCGGACTCCCGCCGTGTCATCTCATCCGGAGACCACCATTCTCCGATGTTGAGGTTCTCCCACGAGGGTCGGATCTCAGGCTGCTCGGTCATGGTGCCATTGTCTCGCCTGCCGATGAAGTACGCCGCCCCGAACGTGAGCCGGGTGCGGCGCGGACGTCACCGATTGACGACCTCGCACGGCAGGGCACGTCCCTGGCGCAAGGTCGTCCGGTTCGTATCGTGCATCGTGCGCTCCACCGACCTGGGTCGACCCTGCTCGCTGGACCTGCGGTCCGGCTCGCCGTGGGTCGGCGGGATTCCCCGCGCACGGCTTCGCCGTGCTCCCCAGTGGGGGAGCTTCGCTCCACCCACACCCCTCGAACCCCGTGGGCGGCTGGGCACCTCGCGAAGCTCTGGCGTCGGCAGCTGTCGACCTCGCTGAGGGCCGGGCCGCCCGAACGCACGCAGCCCGCCGTTCTCGGTCATCTAGGGGCGTGGGGGTGCGCTCGGAAATGTCGCTGTCTCTGTGGGAACCCTAGCCGTGGGGCACGACAGTTCTGACAGCCCATCGATCGCCGGGCGGTGGATGGCGGCAACGGCCGGTGCGCCCGGGGTGGTGGTCGCGCCGGTCGCTCCGCGTCGCGGGACCGGTCGCCAGGTCGTCGCGTTGTCAAGGGCGCCTGAATACTGGATCTGGCCCACTTTGGTTGATCGATGTTGGTCCCTGGTGGGTGTTCAGGTGGGGTTGAGGACGCGGATGCGGAGGAGGTCGAGTTTGGCG
>NZ_JBEXDG010000157.1:0-1914 GCF_040605635.1 Dactylosporangium sp. NPDC005555 | reverse complement strand
GACAGTCATTAAAATGCCAAAACAATCGAACGGAACGGTTCATTCTTCAAAAGATTTAAACCAACTCATTGATTATGTGATGAACCCTGAAAAAACAAATGACTTTGAATATGTTTCCGGTCAAAATATTTTAGATATTCATTCAACCTGTGATGAAATGTTAGCGACACGAACAATGGCTATCGCTTTAAAAAACAAGCCACAAAAAAATGAAAGGTTCGGTTATCATTTTGTCCAATCTTTTTCTCCTGATGACCATTTAACGCCTGAACAAGCTCATGAAATTGGTTTAAAAACCATGAAAGAATATCTCGGAAATTCTGCGGAATTTATTATTGCCACTCATACCGATAAGCCACACCTCCATAATCATATTGTGCTTAATGCAACTGACCCTTTGACTTTAAATAAATTTCAACAATCAAAAAATGATTTGGAACGATTGAAAGAAATTTCTGATAACATTTCTAAAGAATATGGTTGTAAAATTATTGTCCGTCCTGAACAAAAACTAGGGAATTCTCACAAAAATTATTTGGTCTATCTTGCTCAAATTTCTTACCGGAAAGAGATTAAAAACAAACTTGAATTTTTGATGAACCATTCTCATACGTGGGAAGATTTTAAAGAAAAAGCAAGTGCCTTAAATTTAAAAGTGGACGATACTAAAAAATATACCACTTATCTTTTAGAGGGAAGCGAACAAACCAAAAAAATTAGAGATAGAAGTTTAAAAAATGATAAATTTTTAAAAGAAAATCTCAAAGGACGGATAGAAAAAAATACCATTGGTTATTCCGTTGAGGAAGTCGTGAAACTTTGGAAAGACAAAGAGAGTATTCAAGAAAAAAATCAAGAAAAAGAAATTTCAATTTTGGTAGAAGATTGGCAAATTGAGAAAGAAACTGAAAATTTTTTATACGTAACGATTGATACTGTTTTAGATAAAGAAGCGACAATAAAGATACCTGCACGTTGTGTCGATAAATTAGAAAATGGCGATTATCAAGTCTTTA
Source organism: Dactylosporangium sp. NPDC005555 (assembly GCF_040605635.1). Taxonomy (NCBI): domain Bacteria; kingdom Bacillati; phylum Actinomycetota; class Actinomycetes; order Micromonosporales; family Micromonosporaceae; genus Dactylosporangium; species Dactylosporangium sp. NPDC005555. The sequence continues at coordinate 898 of NZ_JBEXDG010000157.1, read as the reverse complement.
TCAAAAATAAAGACCGATTTTCTTATCTTGATAAGAAAAGTCCGGCAAACCATAAAATCATGTATGGAACAACTGTTGCTAAAAATCTACAACGACAAAGTGGAAATGTCCCTCTTTATTCTGACAATGCCAATATCAAACTCAAACAAGTCTTTCATGAGTTCGATTTCTTGATTAGTCAAGGACTTGGTTTTGATAGAAGTTTTGAAACCATAGGAAAGGACTTAAAAGCCACCTATCAAGAAACAGAAAAGCAATTAGATAAATTAAATACAAAGATTATAGAGTATGTCGAACAAAACAAAAGTTTAGATTATGTAGATACCACTATCAGAGATACCATTAAAAACCTAACAAAAGAACGTGATGATTTGCGAGATACTTTATATAAAGTCGATAAAAACATTCAATACTATCAAAAATCAGAACAGCGATTAGAAGCCTATCAAAAAAATCAAAGTCCAAAACATAAAGCACGTGATGATGATTTTGAAATTTAGTCCGTTGAAAATTCTGATAAGTGTACAATAAAACAAGTCGGATCTAAAATTTTTGTTTTTTAAAATTTAAGACCGGACTTTTTTATTTGAGTTTTGAAAAAACTCTATTTTTTACAAAGTAAAAAATAATGCTCCTGTCGTTGAGCAAACCAACGAAAAAGCACTAAAGAAATTGAAAAATGAATTTTTCACTCCCTTTAATGCTTGGAATACTCCTATAAGCTCATATTTTGCCTTTTAAGCCCTTTTAAATGGTTTTGAGTAGAATTATGCCACTTGAATAATAAAAAGCCCTAAAATCATTTTTAAGGGCTTTTATTTATTCTTTCAAACTTAGATATTTTATTTTTTGTAGAAATGGTATTTTTCTTCTGAAATAAAACCAGTCGTGCAATTCC
>NZ_JBEXDG010000156.1:0-1958 GCF_040605635.1 Dactylosporangium sp. NPDC005555 | reverse complement strand
TCCCAGCTCAGGTGTGCCACGAACGTCGATAGAGTCCTATGTGGACGGTTCTCTGGAGGCGGCGCTGCGTGAAAGATGAGGGTTTGGCCCCTCGGAGTCGCCCTGTGGGGGGAGGCTTCAAGCCGCCACCTGCTGCGTTGGCTGAAGACCGTCGTGGTGAGCGAGGTGGAAAAGGCGCCGGTTGAGGCGTCAGGCGGGGATCGGGAAGGCGTTGCGTCACAGCCTGCGAAGTGTCGAAAGGGATCTTGGTCGACATCGAAACCGGGGTATCTGAACTGCTCTGGGATAAGTCTGGCGGTCACCCACTTACTGGCCAGGCGGTGTCCGGCATATAGGCGGCGCGAGCTCGATCTGCGGCTTTCACGTGGAACGTGGGAAGGCGGAGCCGATACAGCCGTCCGGGGTTGACCGGACGGCGAGAGGGAGCGTTCCAACCGGTAGCACGGGAGGAACTGAGTACCGACGCGGCAACGCCGGCGGACTGGCTCGTAGTAGCGGTGAAGCTCCTGCTTGACGCGGTGGGGGTGGAGCGAAGGGGCCAGGTCATCCGTGGTTTCGGAGATTCGATCAACCGGGCTCGGTTCGGGTCGGGGAGGAATCGTGTGGCCGAGCAGCAGTCACCAGGCAAGCCGTTCGAGATCTCGAAGATGGAGGTCTGGCGAGCGTGGGAGAAGGTCAGGGAGAACAAGGGTGCCGCTGGGATCGACCGGCAGTCGATCGAGGATTTTGAGCAGGAGCTCCGGAACAACCTGTACAAGATCTGGAATCGGATGTCGTCGGGGAGCTACTTTCCCCCACCGGTCCGAGCGGTGGAGATCCCCAAACCGGGAGGCACCAGAACGCTCGGGGTGCCGACGGTCGGGGACCGGGTAGCGCAGACCGTGGTCGCGGCGAGGCTGGAAGCTCGGATGGAGCAGATCTTCCACCGGGACTCCTATGGTTATCGCCCGGGCCGCTCGGCGCTGCAAGCAGTCGCGCGGACGAAGGAGCGCTGCTGGCGGATGGACTGGGTGGTGGATATGGACATCGCCAAGTTCTTCGACAGCGTCCCGTGGGATCTCATGGTCAAAGCCGTGGAGGCCAACACCGACCAGCCGTGGATCATCCTGTATGTGAAGCGATGGCTGGCCGCGCCGATGGTCACCGCGGACGGGACCGCGGTCCACCGCGACCGTGGAACCCCACAGGGATCAGCAGCATCGCCCGCGTTGGCGAACCTGTTCCTGCACTATGCGCTGGACTCGTGGTTGGCGAAGACGTTCCCGGACGTCGAGTTCGCCCGCTACGTTGATGACGCGGTGGTGCACTGCAGTAGCGAGGCCCGCGCCGTCCAGGTGCGGGACGCGATCGCGGAACGCCTGCAACAGGTGGGCCTACAGCTGCATCCGGACAAGACCCGGATCGTCTATTGCCAGGACAGCAACCGGCGAGGCTCTTACGAGCACACATCGTTTACGTTCCTGGGCTTCACCTTCCGGCAACGGGAGGCGCGCAACCGGCGGGGCCAGAACTTCAGTGGGTTCCTGCCCGCGCGCAGCGACGCGGCCCAGCGCAAGATGAACACGACGGTGCGATCGTGGAAGCTGCACCACAAGACGAACCTGACACTCAACGACCTCGCGCGGTGGATCAACCCGATCGTGCGAGGTTGGATGCAGTACTACGGAGCGTTCTACCGCTCCAAGCTGCACCAGCTCCTGGAGCGCATCAACGCCTACCTGATGCGGTTCCTCCGTCGAAAGTTCAAACGGTTGCGGAGCAAGAAGAGGGCCCTCCAGTACTGGAGCAGGCTAGTCGCCACCCGGCGGCGCCTGTTCGCCCACTGGCCCTGGGTCACCTCGCTCACGACCGACTGGTGATCAGGATGACAGGAGCCCGGTAAACCGAGAGGTTTACGCCGGGATCTGTGGGAGCCGGAGGGTGAGACCCCCTCCGGCCACCCGACACGGCACCTGTTC
>NZ_JBEXDG010000155.1:0-1972 GCF_040605635.1 Dactylosporangium sp. NPDC005555 | reverse complement strand
ACGGTGGGTCCGGATTCCGTCTCGTACGCGCCGAGCATGTGCGACAGGCGCAGCACCGGCAGGATCTGGTCCCGGTACTGCACCACCTCACGGCTACCCGTGCGCTCGATCCGCTCCACCGGGAACTCCTCCAGACGGGTGACCATGTCGAGCGGGATGGCCACGCGACGGTCGCCGACGCCGGCGATGAGCAGCCTGCCGCCGTTGCCGCCGCCGCGGCGCACGGTGGTGTCGCCTTCGGACCGTTCCGCACCGGCGGCGAGGTGGGCCCGGCGTGCGAGGGACGCGACGTCGAGGATGAGGGCGACCCGCCCGTCGCCGAGGAGGGTGGCGCCGGCATACGTGCCGATGTCCTTGAACCGCGAGGTGAGCGGCTTGACGACGACCTCCTCCGTGTTCAGGACACGGTCGACGACCAGGCCGAAACGCTTGCCCTCGGCCTGGAGAACGGCGACGTAGACATCCTTGTCGTGTTCGCCGTCGCGGTGCAGGCCGAGGATGTCGTCGAGGTAGACGAGCGGGAGGAGCTTGCCGCGCAGCCGGTACACGGGGGCGTCCATGGCGTGTTCGACGACGCGTCCGGACTGCCCGTCGAGGTAGACCAGCTCATGCACCGCGACCTGCGGAATCACATACCGCTCATCACCACACTCGATCGTCAACGCCTGAATGATGGCGAGGGTCAACGGAATCGTCAACCGCCACGTCGTCCCCTTCCCCACCACCGAATCGACATCGACCGCACCACCGATCCGCTCGATATTCGTCTTCACCACATCCATACCCACACCACGACCCGACACATTCGTCACCGCCTTCGCGGTGGAGAACCCCGGCCGGAACACCAACCCCAGAACCTCCCGCCGATCCATCGCCGCCAACTGATCCCTGGACACCAGACCCTTCTCCACCGCAATCCTGGCAATCTTGTCCGGATCGATCCCCGAACCATCATCACGAACCTCGACAATCACATGCCCACCCTCGTGATAGGCCCGCAACGTCAACGTCCCCTCAGCACCCTTCCCCGCCGCCACCCGCTCCACAGGACTCTCAATCCCATGATCCACAGCATTCCGCACCAGATGGGTCAGCGGGTCCTTCACCGCCTCCAGGAGGGACCGATCGAGCTCGGTCTCCTTCCCCTCCTGCGCCAACCGGATCTGCTTACCGAACGTCGAAGACAGATCCCGCACCACCCGCGGCAACTTCGACCACAAATGATCGATCGCCTGCATCCGGGTCTTCATCACCGACTCCTGCAACTCAGACGTGATCAAATTCAACCGCTGACCCGTCCGCGTCATCCCCGGATCCGCCACCGACCCGATCGCCCGGATCAACTGATTCCGGGTCAACACCAACTCCCCCACCAGATTCATCAACTTGTCCAACAGATCCACATCCACCCGGATCGACTGATCCGCCACACTCCGCTTCGGCACGCCGTCCTCAGCGGGGGCGTCGCCACCGGAGGCGGGCCGCTTGGCGGCCGGCGGGGCGGCAGCGGCGGGCGGCACAGCAGCGGGAGCGGCGACCGGGGCGGCGGGGGCGACAGCGGGCGGCGCGACGGCGGGAGCGGCGGGGGCGGCGGCCGGCGACGCGGGGGCGTCAGGCTCGGCGACGGGGGCGACGACCACGACCGGTTCGACGACGACGACCTCGACGACGGGCGTCGGATCGATCACGGCGACCGGCTCCGCCGCCGGCGCTTTGGTGGTGTCGACGGCCGGCGCGGCAGCGGCAGCGGTGGCGGCAGCGGTGGCGGCGGGTTTGGCCGGGGCCGAACCGTCGGTGATGCAGGCGTTCACAGCCGCGATCACACCCGCGTCGTCGCCTTCGAGCTCCTTACCGTGCTCCTCGATCTCCGACAACAACCCACGGACCGTGTCCACCATCCGCAACAACGCATCCGTCGTCGACGGCGTCATACCCTGCGCACCATCACGCAGACGCGACAACAACGACTCCC
>NZ_JBEXDG010000154.1:0-1996 GCF_040605635.1 Dactylosporangium sp. NPDC005555 | reverse complement strand
GGGAGTCGTTGTTGTCGCGTCTGCGTGATGGTGCGCAGGGTATGACGCCGTCGACGACGGATGCGTTGTTGCGGATGGTGGACACGGTCCGTGGGCTGCTGTCGGAGATCGAGGAGCACGGTAGGGAGCTGGAGGGCGACGACACCGGTGTGATCGCCGCTGTCAACGCCTGCATCACCGACGGCTCGGCCCCGGCCAAACCCGCCCCCGCCCGCCCCGCTGCCCCGGCCGCCGCGGCCGCCGCGCCCGCCGAGGACGCTCCTGGGAGCGCTACCGCTGAGGGTGTCGGGTCTGTCGTTGCCGGGGAGGTCGTCGAGGCCGCGTCCGCCGCGCCGGCCGTCGAGGTCGTCGTCGTCCAGCCGGTGACCGTCGTGGCGATCCCGCCGGCCGCGGAGACCTCAGCGGCACCAGCGGCACCAGCGGCCCCGGCCGCCACGCCACCGCCCGCCGCTGCGAGCGCGCCGCCGTCCGCCGCCCCTCCCGCGCCGTCCAAGGGCAGGCCGGCCGCTGCCGGGCAGCCGCCCACCGCCGCCGCCGACGACACCGGGACGAAGCGGAGTGTGGCGGATCAGTCGATCCGGGTGGATGTGGATCTGTTGGACAAGTTGATGAATCTGGTGGGGGAGTTGGTGTTGACCCGGAATCAGTTGATCCGGGCGATCGGGTCGGTGGCGGATCCGGGGATGACGCGGACGGGTCAGCGGTTGAATTTGATCACGTCTGAGTTGCAGGAATCGGTGATGAAGACCCGGATGCAGGCGATCGATCATTTGTGGTCGAAGTTGCCGCGGGTGGTGCGGGATCTGTCTTCGACGTTCGGTAAGCAGATCCGGTTGGCGCAGGAGGGCAAGGAGACCGAGCTCGATCGGTCCCTCCTGGAGGCGGTGAAGGACCCGCTGACCCATCTGGTGCGGAATGCTGTGGATCATGGGATTGAGAGTCCTGTGGAGCGGGTGGCGGCGGGGAAGGGTGCTGAGGGGACGTTGACGTTGCGGGCCTATCACGAGGGTGGGCATGTGATTGTCGAGGTTCGTGATGATGGTTCGGGGATCGATCCGGACAAGATTGCCAGGATTGCGGTGGAGAAGGGTCTGGTGTCGAGGGATCAGTTGGCGGCGATGGATCGGCGGGAGGTTCTGGGGTTGGTGTTCCGGCCGGGGTTCTCCACCGCGAAGGCGGTGACGAATGTGTCGGGTCGTGGTGTGGGTATGGATGTGGTGAAGACGAATATCGAGCGGATCGGTGGTGCGGTTGATGTCGATTCGGTGGTGGGGAAGGGGACGACGTGGCGGTTGACGATTCCGTTGACCCTCGCGATCATTCAGGCGTTGACGATCGAGTGTGGTGATGAGCGGTATGTGATTCCGCAGGTCGCGGTGCATGAGCTGGTCTACCTCGACGGGCAGTCCGGACGCGTCGTCGAACACGCCATGGGTGCGCAGGTCTACCGGCTCAGGGGCAAACTCCTGCCCCTGGTGTACCTCGACGAGACCCTCGGCCTGGCCCGCGACGGCGAACGCGACCGCGACCGCGACGTCTACGTCGCCGTCCTGCAGGCCGAGGGCAAGCGTTTCGGCCTGGTCGTCGACCGTGTCCTGAACACGGAGGAGGTCGTCGTCAAGCCGCTCACGAGCCGGTTCAAGGACATCGGTGTCTACGCGGGCGCCACCCTCCTCGGCGACGGGCGGGTCGCGCTGATCCTCGATGTCGCGTCCCTCGCCCGCCGGGCGCAGCTCGCAGCGGGCGCCGAGGACAAGGACGCCGACACGGCGGTCCGGCGCGGCAACGGCAACGGCGGCCGGCTGCTCATCGCCGGTGTCGGCGACCGCAGGGTCGCGATTCCCCTGGACATGGTCACCCGTCTGGAGGAGTTCCCGGTGGAGCGGATCGAGCGCACGGGCAGCCGTGAGGTGGTGCAGTACCGGGACCAGATCCTGCCGGTGCTGCGCCTGTCGCACATGCTCGGCGCGTACGAGACGGAATCCGGACCCACCGT
>NZ_JBEXDG010000153.1:0-2036 GCF_040605635.1 Dactylosporangium sp. NPDC005555 | reverse complement strand
ATAGAATTCCAACTTAGCGCCTGAATTTTCTATTTCATTCAGGAATTCTTGTAAAATTTCTTCATCTTCTAGTTTCCACGGATCTTCTTTAGAATAATGGATTTGGATGGGGAGATTTGATGGCCACCCCTCATAGCCAAACATTTTAACTGGCATTCCACCATGTAACAATATGGTTCCAACTGTCTCTGGAATTTTTAGCGAAAGCCACTCTGCTAAATTACAACCATTTGAAAAACCAATAAAGATAGCCGGTTTCTTACCATTCTTCTTGTGTTCTTCCTCGAACATCGCATAGGCTTTCTTTTCTAAACCATCTTCTCCAAATGTTCCGAGAAAAGCCATAGCTGTTTTATAATCATCAAATTTCTTTCCTTCATACAAATCAGGAATGATAACATCAAAACCTTCTTTTTTTATAACCTCTGACAAATTTAATTCAGACCCTCTTATTCCAAGTACTGAATGATAGATAAAAACAATTGGCTTCATATAATCCTCCTAGTTAAACTGAATTTACCGATTTATATTTCTATAATGATATTAGAATAATAACAAGACCCATCAGACTTAATCTCATATTATTCACCGTAATTAAAGTCTGATTTCACATTATTAACATGTATTTTCTAAAGTATATCAAATAACTATTCTATTTACAATTCCTTCAATTCTAATATACTACAGTACAGATAAATTAGTAATTTTCAAGTTATTATATAGTTAGAAGGATATTATAGGTTCTGTTGCGAAGTTTTTTAAAGTGTTTTTTTGTAGATGGTAGTATTGGCAGAGTCTTTTTTTACATATTTTACTGCTCGAATACTTCCTTCATTGACTTCTTTTAGAAATTGTTTTCCTATTGATAGGCGTACTCCTTTAGGAATAGTTTCCCAATTTACAGATAATAAAGTTTTTAGTGAAAAGTTTGTGTCAGGTGGAAGTTTTTCAATTAGTCCAGTTATTTCGTTAAACCAATGAGAAAATTCGTGGTTTGGAAATTCTTTTTTAATCAGATATTGCTGGATAGAGAAGCTTCCTGCTTTTTTTAGCAAGGTTTCATACTGCAAATCAGTTAGGGTTAATTGGATATTCTTTGACATTTTAATTATGTCCTTTCATTTATATTCATATAAAGGATATCACATCCTATTTTGTTTGTCAATAAAACATTTTGTTTGTCAATAAAACATTTATATAAATGCTTTATTTTTTATAAATTTGTAAAAAACAGCCCCTATAATTATATCTTGTAAGTATAAGGGCTGTTTTTGGTTAATTTCTTAGGGGTTATTATCTAATTATAGACCCTAAACGAACATCTTTTGTAGAAATCCTTTTTTCTGCTCTTTGAGAAGATCTAGCTTACGCTGATGAAGAGCGATAGTGTCATCTAACTGTTTAAAGAAAGAGCCTATTTTTTGTTGTTCTTCAATCTTAGGTAGCTCTAGATTTAGATTAGAAACTGCAGGATAGTTAACATATATTTGCGTTCCCCCCTGAACAATTCGTTTAACTTTTTCTCTAAAAGGACCATTAAGTATGGTATATGCAAAATTAGAATCAAAGTTTTCTTTCGGAGAAATAATTTCAGTTCGTTGATTGATAACATATTCGTTATCTTTTTCTACCAGTAAAGTTCTTCCAATAATTGTTCCATTAGCAGTTTTATCATTTAGCACCATGGTGAGCTCTCCAGAATTAACAACTCGTCCATCTGTAATTTCATTTGATATTGCGCGAATATTTTGATCAACGTATTGGCTATTTAATCCATAGCTACCAATTGAAATAACTTTGTATACACCATATTTGTCAAAATACTTTTCAATAGCTGTTCCGCCTCTGTGATTAGCTACGTCAGATAACTTACGCTCTTCCCAATCGTCAGCAAACCCCGCAAATCGCAATTCAGGAACTTTGGCACCATTTTTAGGGAACATCTTTTGTAAAAAGCCTTTTTTCTGTTCTTTCAATAAATCTAACTTACGTTGATGAAGAGCGATAGTATCGTCTAACTGTTTAAAGAATGACCC
>NZ_JBEXDG010000152.1:0-2116 GCF_040605635.1 Dactylosporangium sp. NPDC005555 | reverse complement strand
GGTGTATAATAGTACACATAGCAAAGGAGAACTATGCATATTGATCCTAATAATAAAGATGCCATTTACGAACAAATTGTATTTAATATAAAAAAAGAGATTACCAAAGGGATTCTTGATGCTGGAGACAAAATCCTATCCGTTCGAGAGATGTCCAAGCAGTTGGGCGTTAACCCGAATACTGTTGCCAAAGCTTATAAGGAATTAGAGCATCAAAATGTAATCACAACTATTAAGGGAAGAGGTTCTTTTGTTAAAAATAATGATGGTCAGGATGAAGAAATTGATATTCAGACACAAAAAAAATTAAGAAGTCAGCTTAAATCATGGTTAGTTGAAGCACAATATGCAAAAATTCCATTAAGTTTAATCTATGAGTGGATAAAGGAGGAGGAGTAAAAGTGGAGATTCAAAATTTAAGTAAGAGGATTGATGGTAATGTTGTTTTGAAACATATTAATTTATCCATCCCTCTAGGAAGTATTTTTGGAATTGTGGGAAGAAATGGATCTGGTAAAACCACTTTATTCCGTACGATAGCCAGTCATTATTTGATGGATGAAGGAATGGTATCAATTGATGGTCAAGATATTAACAAAGAGGTTAGTCTAAAGAATGATATTTTTTTCCTTGATCCTCAATATCAACCATTAAATAAAATGAGATTACGAACAATTGAGAGTTATTTTTCTCTATTATATCCTCTTTTTGATAGTAAGAGATTTTTGGAATTGATCGAAAAACATCAATTACCTGATGATCAATTTCAAAAATATTCCAAAGGGATGCAATGCTTACTCCTCGTTATTATTGCGCTTTGTTCAAATTGTTCCTATATTATCTTAGATGAACCTCTTGATGGGCTCGATGTTATCGTACGGAAACAGGTTGTTGATTTAATGATCGATGCAATCAGTGATCGAGAGAGAAGTATTATTTTAGCTTCACATAATTTGAATGAGTTGGAAAAGCTAGCGGACCAAGTCGCTTTTATTAAAGAACACTCTATTGTTTCTATATTGAATCTTTCTACAGTAAAAATGTCAATCTGTAAACTTCAGATTGCTTTTAAAGACTATGAATTACCTCAGTTTATCAAACAAGAAGCGAAGCATATTACTCATGAAGGCCGAGTAAGCACAGTGATTTTTGAAAATTATAGTGATGAACTTATGGAACGAATAAACAATTGTGAACCACTACTGATTGAAGAACTTCCTTTAACTTTAGAAGATATTTTTATAAGCAAGTTTTCAGGTCATGAGATGACTGATGAAAGAGAGTGAGGAAAGAATGGATAACAAAAAATTGAACAAAATTACTTGGAAACGAGCCAAACCAATCGTTTTAAGTTTAGGAATACTGTTAATATTAATCTCTGTTTTTATTGGATTTAACTCCACAAAAAATTGGCATAGAGAGCAAAACTTTATCCATTCTCAAGAGGCTAGAGACCAATATAATTCATACCTTGCTGCACAAAAAACTGAAGAGGATGATGTAAATAAAAAATATAAAGAAACAAAAGATTACCAAGGAAGTGTCGATTATGCAGAGAACCAGGACGCAGGAATTTTTCTGAAATTTGATTCTAAAACTGGTAAGTTTCATATTCAATCACAGACTTTTAAAGAATTTTACGGTTATATAAGGGCCAAATTATTTTACACGCGAAGTGCGCTGGACTTAACTAATTTTAGATATTTGTTTACGTCCAGAAACGTGTTTCGTGGTTTTACTCTTATTAGCTTATTTTTCATTGTTGCTGGATTTTTAGTATCCTTCTTAAATTACAAGACAAATTTTTTACAGATTTTATTTTCGTCTGGGTATAAAAGAAAACAAATTTTAAAAAGCAGTATATTGACGTCGTTAATTCCTTTATTATTAATGGCAATTACTGCTGTTAGCATTAATTTAGTCATTCTTTATAGTCGCATTCCTCACCAATATATTAATTATCCTCTAGATAAAATTATTTTCTACCAATTTTGCATCTTATTAGTTGCCATTTGTTACTATTTTTTAGGTTTTTTTTCTGGGACTATTTTGGGACAGGGGATTACAGGCGCCTTATCTTTGATCGGCTTTGTCTTTGGATTAGAGTTGATAAAGC
>NZ_JBEXDG010000151.1:0-2264 GCF_040605635.1 Dactylosporangium sp. NPDC005555 | reverse complement strand
GCGAGCTCGGCTTCGACTCGTTGACCGCGGTGGAACTGCGGAACCGGCTGGCCACCGCGACCGGGCTGTCGTTGCCGGCCACGCTGGTCTTCGACCATCCGACACCGGTCGCCCTGGCCGACCATCTCCGGGCCCAGCTGTGGCCGGCCGAGCCGGCCGAGGCACCGGCAGTCGCCGAGCTCGACCGGTTGGAACGCGCGCTCGCCGAACCCGTGGACGCGGACACGCGCGCCCAGCTCGCCCGGCGCCTCCAGGCGCTGGTCGCGCGGCTCACCACGCCGCCGCCCGCAGACTCGACCGCCGGACCCGACACCGACCTGGACGAGGTCACCGACGACGAGCTGTTCGAAATTGTCGACAGCGAGCTCGGCTCGGCCTGAACTCCCGTACCCGCTCTCCGGAGGGACACCCGTGACCAAGGACGACAAGCTGCGCGAGTACCTCAAGCGGACCGTAGTTGAGCTGCGCCAGGCCAACCGCCGGGTACAGGCCCTGGAGGCCGCCAGCGCCGAGCCGGTGGCGATTGTGGGGATGGGGTGTCGGTATCCGGGTGGGGTCGGTGACCCGGAGGGGTTCTGGCGGTTGCTGGTCGAGGGTGTTGACGCGGTGGGTGGGTTCCCGGTGGATCGGGGTTGGGATGTCGGGTCGTTGTATGACCCGGATCCGGCGCGGTCGGGGACCAGTTATGTCCGGGAGGGCGGGTTCCTGACCGATGCGGCGTTGTTCGACGCGGGGTTCTTCGGGATCAGTCCGCGGGAGGCTGTGGCGATGGATCCGCAGCAGCGGCTGTTGTTGGAGGTTTCCTGGGAGGCGTTGGAGCGGGCCGGGATCGACCCGTCCGGGCTGCGCGGGTCGGACACCGGCGTGTATGTCGGCACCCACGGGCAGGACTATCCGGCGTTGTTGAGTGGGGCCGATGCTGCGGGGGAGGGGTTCTCCGGTACCGGGAACGCTGCGAGTGTCATGTCGGGGCGGGTGGCGTACACGTTGGGCCTGGAGGGTCCGGCGGTGTCGGTGGATACGGCGTGTTCGTCGTCGCTGGTGGCGGTGCATTTGGCGGCGCAGGCGTTGCGGTCGGGTGAGTGTTCGATGGCCCTGGCCGGTGGTGTAGCGGTGATGGCCACTCCGGGAGCGTTTGTGGAGTTTTCCCGGCAGGGTGGGTTGGCTGCTGATGGGCGGTGTAAACCGTTCGCGGAAGCGGCTGACGGTACCGGCTGGGGTGAGGGTGTCGGGGTTCTGGTGCTGGAGCGGTTGTCGGATGCCCGCCGGCGGGGGCATCAGGTGCTGGCGGTGCTGCGGGGCAGCGCGGTCAACCAGGACGGTGCCTCCAACGGGTTGACCGCTCCGAACGGGCCGTCGCAGCAGCGGGTGATCCGTCAGGCGCTGGCCAACGCCCGGTTGTCACCGGGCGAGGTCGACGTGGTGGAGGCGCACGGCACGGGTACCACGCTGGGTGATCCGATCGAGGCGCAGGCGCTGATCGCCGCGTACGGCCAGGACCGGCCGGCGGGACAACCGCTGCGGCTGGGGTCGGTGAAGTCGAACATCGGCCACACTCAGGCGGCCGCGGGGGTCGCCGGGATCATCAAGATGGTGCTGGCGATGCGGCACGGGGTGATGCCCAGGACGCTGCACGTGGATGCCCCGTCATCGCATGTGGACTGGTCGGCCGGATCGGTGCAACTACTGACCGAGGCCACACCATGGCCGGGCAACGGCCGGCCACGGCGGGCCGGGGTGTCCGCGTTCGGAGTCAGTGGCACCAACGCTCACCTCATCCTGGAAGAAGCCGAACCACTCGAGAACCTGGAGGAGGCCGAACCGCTCGAGATCCTGGAGGAGGCCGAACCGTTCGAGGCGCCGCAGGACACATCGGCCGACCCGGCGGGCTCGGGCCAGGAGTCGCCGGTGGTGCCGGCCCTGCTGCCGGGCGGGGTGGTGCCGTGGCTGCTGTCGGCGAAGACCGAGGTGGCATTGCGGGCGCAGGCGCAGCGGCTGGCCGGGTTCGTGACCGACCGGCCCGAGATCGAGCCGGTCGCGGTCGGACGGGCGTTGGCGGCCCGGTCGGTGTTTGCGCATCGGGCGGTGGTGCTGGCCGGGGATTCGGCCGGGGATTTGGCTGGATTACTGGATCTGGATGTTTCGCCGGTGGTGGTTCGTGGTGTCGCTGCTGGTGTGGGTGGTGGTGCGGGTCCGGTGTTTGTGTTTCCGGGTCAGGGGGCGCAGTGGGTGGGTATGGGTTTGGCGTTGTGGGATGCCGAGCC
>NZ_JBEXDG010000150.1:0-2335 GCF_040605635.1 Dactylosporangium sp. NPDC005555 | reverse complement strand
GCCGCCGCTGCTTACCCATGCCTTCCATGATGAACATCCTCTCCCGGGCACACAGCCCACAGATCTCGGATGTCCGTCAAAACGGGTCAGGCCCAGACTGCCGGATAATGCAGTCATGTCGCCTTGGACACTGACCGCGATCGAGCGCGCTTTCCGCGACGCGTGGGGCGCCGACACCTGCATGCCGGAGGAACTCGGGGCATGGAGTGCGCAGAATCCCGCTCGCGGCCAGTGCGGGCCGACCTCGCTCGTGCTGTGCGAGCTGATCGGCGGTGACTTGATGCGCGCTGACGTGCACCGAGACGGTGTCCATATCGGCGGCCACTACTGGAACCGGTTGTCAACCGGGATCGAGATCGATCTGACCCGTCAACAGTTCGGGCTGGACGAGGTCATCGGCACCGGTTGGGTAGTGCCACCACCGGCCGATATGCGGCCTGGCCGCTGCATAGAGCAGTGGGATCTGCTGCGGCGGCGCGTGTTCGCGGCCCTCGGCTCCGTTCCGATCGATGCGACTACAGCGCCGTCCAGCTGACCGAACCGGTCGTTGAAGTCCACGCCACTGAAGCCGGCAAAGCCTCGGCAGGGATGGCGCAAGCTCCCTGACTGAACTTCACAGCAACCACTCCTGGCCCCCCGCGCCCATCGCGGCTACTTGCGTGCAGTCGCTCTTGGCCCGAATGGCGTGGCGACCCGGTTACTCCTGACCAACATGCTCGGGCGGGCCGGGCTCATGGAGCAACGAACGACGCGCCGCCAGTCGGCGGAGCGAGATGATCCCGACGACCATCGCCGACCCGCCATGCGCCTTCAGTTGGCGAGCGGCCATTATCGCGACAGCGATCGAGACGATGTACAACACGAACGGAAAGGCCAGCAGGCCCCAGTCCGACATCAGCACGCCACAGACGGTGGCGGTCGCCGCGTTCAAGGCGACGTAGAAGCGGGCTAGCCCCTGCCCCAGCCGGTACGCCCACGCGCGGTCGCCGCGCAGTCCCTGGCAGGCGACGCCCGTCGCAACGGCGAACAGGAACGACGCGACGATGTCGCCGAGCCAGATCGTTGTGCCGACGGTGCGGCCGACTGCCGGCACAAGCAGCAAGTCGACCGGCCCAAGGAGCGGCCCGACGTTCAAGACCGTGAGCACCCACAGGGTTCCACGAAGCAGCACCGATCCGACCAGCCCGATCAGCAACCAAGTACCGGCCCACCCGCTTTTGAACACGTTCAGATTCTGTGCCGTCCTTGGCCCTGCATGCAAGGCGCCGATCGTCCATGATCGCGGTCGGCTCGTTGCCGGCGGCAACATCGCGGATGACCCCACGTTCGTTGCTGGTCTCGACGCTACACCTCGGCATCCGGTCATCGGCACGTCCGGACGGCAACCGGGCCGGCTCGGCGTGACGCTGGGTAGCGCGAGGATCGCGGCATGTCCGTACGCCGACCAGTGAGCGTGGCTGGCGAGGGTGTCATGTTGCGGGGTCTCTGGCCAGCGGCGGTGTTCGGCTCGCTGGCCCGCTCCCGTGATCGTCGGGCGTGGGATCATCGCGGCGTGGAATAGAGGCTGACGATACGCCGTCCGGTGGCTGTCACGGTGTCGAGCTGGCTGCTGGGGATCGGGGCCTTGCTGAGCGTGGCCGATCTGTGGTTGTCCCATCGTGGGCAGCAGGCCCGTGACGAGGCGTACCGGGCAGCCGTCGACGCGAACGAAATCGAGAACGCGACCGCGTTCGCGGCCGTTACCGCCGTGGAAGGTCTGTTCATCATTTTGCTGTGGATCATCGGCGCCGTCTTGCTGGTCGTCATCGCCGTGCAGAACCTGCGCGGCCGATCCGCCAGCCGGAACGCGACGTGGATGGTGAGCGGGTTGATGCTGTGCTGCCCCTCCGTGAGGTTCGCCGGCCTGGCGGCGTCCCTCAGCGACGGCGACAGTACCGATCCCGTCGACCAGCGGATGAACCGGATCTTGCCGGGCTGGTTCGGCGACGTCGCGCTGGCCGTGGACTTCGGCTTGATCGCGTGCCTGCTCAGTGCGGCGTTGCTGCTGACCCTTCGACCCGTGAGCCGGTACTTCCAATCGGTCCGACCGTCCGCAGAGCCGTGACACCCTGAGCGTTCTCACGCCTACATGAAGCACCGTGAGGGTCCCAAGATCGTCAAGTCGGGCGGTTCAGTGCGCTTGGTCGGCCGGAGCACCGGTCACTCACCGTCGCTGCGGGCCGCGCCAACGAGCCCGGTCTGCGGCAGATGCGGTGCGCCACGAAGCGCCTCGTTGTATCCCCGGTGCAGCCGGGAAGAACTCGGAGGGAGGTTTTTGGGTCCGATGGCTTACCTG
>NZ_JBEXDG010000149.1:0-2547 GCF_040605635.1 Dactylosporangium sp. NPDC005555 | reverse complement strand
CTAGTAGAGCGTCGTGTCTAATTTTCTGGGTATAGGTGGCGGAGTTTGGTGCGGGCGTCGGTGGTGGTGAAGTGCCAGTTGACCTGCCGTTGGTTGGTGTTGACGGCGGTTTGCCAGGCGGTGAGTTCGGTGTTGAGGGTGTCGAGGTTGTCGATGCGGCGGTTGAGGCATTGGCGGGTCAGGGCGGACAGTTCGATCTCGGCGATGTTGAGCCAGGATCCGTGTCTGGGTGTGTGGTGTATCTCCAGCCGCTGGGCGAGGGCTCGGGCTTTGGCGGGTGCGAACGCTTCGTAGAGCGATCCGATGGTGTGGGTGTTGAGGTTGTCCATGACCAGCACGACCCGTGCGGCGTCGGGGTAGTCCACGGTCAGGAGGTGCTCGACCTCGTGCGCCCAGTCGATCATGGTGCGTCGTGGTCGGGCGACGACGCGGCGTCTGCCCGCGAGGGGCTGGACCCAGACGAAGATCGAGCAGGTGCCGTGGCGGACGTACTCGGAGTCTTCCCTGCGGTCGTGTCCGGGGGTGGCGGGGACCGGGTCACGGGCGTGGGCGAGGAGTTGGTAGGGCTTCTCGTCCATGCACACCACCGGCACCTCGGGGTCGTACGGGCGGGTGTAGACGTCGAGGACGTCCTCCATCCGGGCCACGAACTCCCCGCTGCCATGCGGTGGGATGGTCCAGCATTTCTTCAGATGAGGACGAAGCGCCGTTTTTTTAAGACCCGCCCGATGGTGGAGTGGTCCAGATCCGGGATGTCATCGACCAGGGCTACGTGCTTTTCCAGCAGCCGCAGCGACCACCGCTCATATCCCGGTGGCGGGGCCGAGCAGGCCAACGCGATCACCCTCGCCTCGACCTCCCCGGTCACCGTCGGCGGCACCGGCGGGGTCAGCCGCTGCTTCCGGCTGATCGTATCTGCGACATCGCCGTCACGATCGGCGTATGCCTTCGACGTCTTGACCACGGTGTCGACATGCACCCCGGCCCGCCGGGCGACCTCTTCCTGGGTCGGTACCGGCGCACCCCTTGCGACCCGGCCGGGATCGTTCTCGTCCAGTTCCAACAGGATCCGCGCCCGACGGACCTGCGTAGCCGGATGCGAACCCGTACGCACCAACGCCGTCAACATCTCCCGATCAGCCGGATCCAACACCACCGGCCGCGACTTCGTCCTCGCCACCACAACCCACTCCCGGCGGACTGTTCAGGGGATGAAGCCCACCAGCCACCAGTCCACACCATCAACCCCGCGAATTAGCGGCGACACGCTACTAGTAGAGCGTCGTGTCTAATTTTCTGGGTATAGGTGGCGGAGTTTGGTGCGGGCGTCGGTGGTGGTGAAGTGCCAGTTGACCTGCCGCTGGTTGGTGTTGACGGCGGTTTGCCAGGCGGTGAGTTCGGTGTTGAGGGTGTCGAGGTTGTCGATGCGGCGGTTGAGGCATTGGCGGGTCAGGGCGGACAGTTCGATCTCGGCGATGTTGAGCCAGGATCCGTGTCTGGGTGTGTGGTGTATCTCCAGCCGCTGGGCGAGGGCTCGGGCTTTGGCGGGTGCGAACGCTTCGTAGAGCGATCCGATGGTGTGGGTGTTGAGGTTGTCCATGACCAGCACGACCCGTGCGGCGTCGGGGTAGTCCACGGTCAGGAGGTGCTCGACCTCGTGCGCCCAGTCGATCATGGTGCGTCGTGGTCGGGCGACGACGCGGCGTCTGCCCGCGAGGGGCTGGACCCAGACGAAGATCGAGCAGGTGCCGTGGCGGACGTACTCGGAGTCTTCCCTGCGGTCGTGTCCGGGGGTGGCGGGGACCGGGTCACGGGCGTGGGCGAGGAGTTGGTAGGGCTTCTCGTCCATGCACACCACCGGCACCTCGGGGTCGTACGGGCGGGTGTAGACGTCGAGGACGTCCTCCATCCGGGCCACGAACTCCCCGCTGCCATGCGGTGGGATGGTCCAGCATTTCTTCAGATGAGGACGAAGCGCCGTTTTTTTAAGACCCGCCCGATGGTGGAGTGGTCCAGATCCGGGATGTCATCGACCAGGGCTACGTGCTTTTCCAGCAGCCGCAGCGACCACCGCTCATATCCCGGTGGCGGGGCCGAGCAGGCCAACGCGATCACCCTCGCCTCGACCTCCCCGGTCACCGTCGGCGGCACCGGCGGGGTCAGCCGCTGCTTCCGGCTGATCGTATCTGCGACATCGCCGTCACGATCGGCGTATGCCTTCGACGTCTTGACCACGGTGTCGACATGCACCCCGGCCCGCCGGGCGACCTCTTCCTGGGTCGGTACCGGCGCACCCCTTGCGACCCGGCCGGGATCGTTCTCGTCCAGTTCCAACAGGATCCGCGCCCGACGGACCTGCGTAGCCGGATGCGAACCCGTACGCACCAACGCCGTCAACATCTCCCGATCAGCCGGATCCAACACCACCGGCCGCGACTTCGTCCTCGCCACCACAACCCACTCCCGGCGGACTGTTCAGGGGATGAAGCCCACCAGCCACCAGTCCACACCATCAACCCCGCGAATTAGCGGCGACACGCTACTAGG
>NZ_JBEXDG010000148.1:0-2769 GCF_040605635.1 Dactylosporangium sp. NPDC005555 | reverse complement strand
AATCCTCGGGGTACTTCGATGGACGTGGCACCAGGACATCCTTCCCCAGACCAACTGTCTGGTTTCAGGGTGTCCGGTCCGCGGGTGGAACTTCACACCATGACGGATCCGCTACGCACCCGTGCCGATGACAGGGCACGTGATCCCGTGTGTCGATGCATCGCGTCCCCGCGAGCGACGGACGGATGGGCCTGACTTGGCGTCGAGCGGTTCGCTCAGGATGGGGTACCGTGCCCACGCTCGCGGTCGACTGTGGCGGCCGAGGGACGAGTCGGAGGTGGAAGGTGCCGTTGCCTGCGGGGCGCGTTCGGGCTGGTCGGCGCAAGACCGCAGACCCGGTGACGAACAAATGGGCAGGACTGGCTGCGCTGCTCGCAGGGTTCTTCGTCATTCTCCTGGATACGACGATCGTGGCGGTCGCGAGCCCGATCATCCAGAAGGACCTGCACGCAAGCATTTCGGGGCTGTTCTGGGTGACAGCCGGGTATCTGTTGGCGTTCTCGGTCCCGTTGCTCGTCGCCGGGCGGCTCGGTGATCGCTACGACCCCAAACGGGTGTTCCTGGCCGGGATCGGGAGTTTCGCAGTGGCGTCGGCGCTGTGTGGTCTGGCACCGTCGGTTGGCTGGCTCGTCCTGTTCCGGGTTGTCCAAGGGCTGGCGGCGGCTGCGATGGCACCCCAGGCGCTCACCCTCATTCGCCGGCTGTTCATCGCCGACGAGCGCGGGCGAGCGCTCGGCCTGTGGGGCACGGTCGCGTCGGCGGGCGCGCTGCTGGGTCCGCTCCTCGGGGGCCTGCTGACCGCGGCGCTCGACTGGCGATGGATCTTCCTGGTCAACGTTCCGATCTGCTGTGCCGCGCTGCTGATGGGGCTGCGCTGGATTCCCGGCAGCCGGGGCCACACCGCAAGCCTTGACCTGCCGGGAGCGGTGCTCAGCACCACGGGTCTCGGGCTCCTTGTCTGGGCGCTGCTCGCGTGGCGCGACACCCCGGCGCCCGCGATCGCCGCCGCCGGGGCGATCGCTGTCGCGCTGCTGGCCGGCTTCGTCGTTCGGCAGCGCCGGATCGGTTCAGCAGCGCTGGCCCCTCCGACAGTCTTTGGCTCGGCCGGGTTCCTCGCGGCGAGCGCCGCGGTAGCGGCCCTGGGTACCGTCGTCATCGCGATGGCGTTGCCGACGATGCTGTATCTGCAGGATGTGCGAGGGCTGGGACCGCTGGAGGCCGCACTGGTGATGACCCCGGACGCCGTCGTTGCGGCCCTGTTGTCGCCTGCGGCCGGTCGATGGGTCGACCGCGTGGGACCACGCCGTCCGGCGATCCTGGGAATGGTCCTCCTCGCCGCGAGCCTGACGCTCATCGGACTCGTCGTCGTGCTAGGCATTGATCCTTGGTGGGCAGCGCCCGGAGCAGTGGTGCTCGGCATCGCGAACGCCGTCGCCTGGTCGCCGCTGTCGGTCGCCGCCATGGCATCGGTGAACGTCGCTGACGCCGGTGCGGCCTCAGGAGTGTTCAGCACGATCCGGCAGGTCGCGGCTGCCACAGGAGTGGCGGTCACCGGCGCGATTCTGGCCGGATTACGCGCGTCTCCGACCTTGGCGTTCAGCGTCGTATTCGCGCTCATGACGGTGATCGCGAGTGCTGGCGTCGTCGCCGCGATCCGGTTGCCGAGGACGTCGACCGACGGCGGTCGTGGAAGCGAGGATGCGGTCGTGCCTCAAAGCCGCCACGAATCACCAGAAGCAGCGTGAACCTGGCGGGTTTGGCGTTGCGTGTCAAGGACGCTGAGTTGCGGGAGGCGGCGGATGATCCTGGCCCCAGTCGGCGGTCGCTGGCGAAATCCGCTGCCCACCTCAAGAAACGTTCAGCCAGGATGATCGGGTGAACGCATGGGACGTGGTTTTCCTGGCCCGACACGGTCAAACGCAGTGGAACCTGCAGCGACGGAGGCAGGGCCGGCTTGACTCGGCGCTGACGCACCACGGCGTCGCGCAGGCGCACCGTCACGCGTCCGCCCTGCAGGGACGCGGCATCGACGGCATCTTCGTCAGCCCACTCGGGCGAGCGATCGCGACGGCCCGCATCATCAACGACGCTCTCGGCTTAGAGATCGACGTGGTTGATGAACTAGCCGAGCTCGACCACGGTCAGTTCAGCGGCATGCACGACGAGCAGATCGACGCGCAGTTTCCCGGCGAGCTTCAGCGCCGGGCGGCCTGCAAGTACCAGTGGCGGTTTCCCGGCGGCGAAAGTTATGCCGACGGCGATATCCGAGCGGCCGCAGCCCTTCGCCAGGTGAAACAACGGCCAGCAAGACGGCCGCTGATCGTCGCTCACGAGATGATCGGACGCATGCTGCAACGGCACCTCCTCCGCCTCGACCCGCAGGCCGCTCTTGCCCTTGCACACCCGCATGACGTTGTCTTTCAGATCGATCCGGCTTCCCAGGAATGCCGCACCATCGGATCCGGTGCCCGCCCAGATGCGAGATCGTGATCAAGTGCGGTGGTAAGGCATGGAGAACTTCCCTGCTCGACCTACCGCCCGATGACATCGAGCAACTACCTGACCCCGCCGCTTGCGGCCGCTTGACGGCAGGCGCCCGGCAGCGGCTGCTGCGAGAGTGATCCAGTGGGGATCACCCTCGCAGGGGGCTGCCAACTGCTGGCGGTTGAGTGCACTTCAGTGCTCTTCAGCGCTGTTGAGCGTGTTCGTGGGTGTGGGTTGCCGGAAAAGTGTCGTACCCGCGGTCCATACTGTTCGCGGTGTCGGTCG
>NZ_JBEXDG010000147.1:0-2789 GCF_040605635.1 Dactylosporangium sp. NPDC005555 | reverse complement strand
AAATAGATAGCTTGCGATAAAATAAATAAAAAGATAACGAATATTTTAGATTTTGCTTCTACAACAGTGAGGTATCCTACTAAACCAAGTGAACCTGGTGCCGTGATATTTGTAATCAAAGGAAGTAAAGATTTGTGCATTTTTCGTAAAATGAAAACTCTATGCATAACAATGGGAAGAAGAATAAAGTAAAAGAGTAATGTTATCCAAACCACAACTTTACCCACTTCAAGACCGAAATCTGGTGATGTTGCCGATATTACCCCAATGCCTACAAAAGTAATAAACCAGCTTGGATAAACATCATGTATTTTTAATTCTTTTGGTAGTACATGAAGATAAATAAAATACATCATTAAGATAAGATGCAAAATTAAAGCAGTCCACCAAGTAACATTCGCAAGAAGACTAAAGCCGGACAAACGTTTTAAAAATACGCTTAGTACCATTAAAGACATCGTAAAAGTTGGTGAAACAGAGGCTACAATTGGGTCATTCAAAGTCGAAATTGTATGTTTCATTGCCAGTACTATCTTGAGCAAAATTAAAAACATCAGGAATAAACCTAACATATCGTAAGAATTTCCTAAAATAGGGTAACCTTTACTGTAAAGGAGATTCCCTAAGGATATTAAACCCAAAATTAAGCCACATATCGGGAGGGGAATTTGTTTTAAAAATGATATGAATTTTGAATACATCATAGACTTCTCTTTCTATATTTTTTATTAATTCGTCTTAAATAATTGATTCGGTTCTGTTGCGAAGTTTGAAAATCAAACGCGCCCTCTCTGAACTCCAAATATCTTAGGCTGTTATTCCCATTAATACCTTGATTTCAGTAGACACCGAAAAGCCGAAGAGCGTTCCATTTCTTCGGTTCTTTTTATATATTCCTCGAATGGTCTCCATGCCCTTAATCGTGGAAGAGGCTGTACGGAGACTTTGATAAAATTTATTTCGTCGTTTAATAGGTCGATGGTCTTGTTCTATTAAATTGTTAAGATACTTCACAGTTCGGTGCTCTGTCTTAGTATATAAACCCACACTCTGTAACTTTCTAAAGGCGGATCCAAGAGAAAGTGCTTTATCGGTCACAATTGCTTTCGGCTCACCAAACTGTTTATGGAGTCGTTTTAAGAAAGCATAGGCTGCTTGCGTATCCCGTTTCTTTCGTAACCAGATATCTAAGGTTAAGCCGTCCGCATCAATTGCACGATAAAGATAATGCCAACGTCCCTTAATTTTGATATAGGTTTCGTCCATTTTCCATGAATAGAAGGATTGTCTATTTTTCTTCTTCCAAAGATAATAGAGGACTTTGCTGTACTCTTGCACCCAACGATAAATCGTAGTATGACAAACATTTATTCCACGATCATATAACAATTCCTGAACTTCACGATAGCTTAGATTGTAACGCAGGTAGTAACCAACAGCGACAATAATGACGTCTTTTTTGAATTGTTTGCCTTTAAAATGATTCATTACTCTGTCCTCTCTGTCTTTTTTCTCAATTTTACACTAAAATAGATTTTTTGGAAAACTTTGCAACAGAACCTATTGGAGAATTCAAGGAAATCACAAAGAATTACGTCGATTGGTTTAACAATCGACGAATATCACAGAAAACAAAAGGCATGACTCCCTGCGAATACAGGGAACATGCCTTAGCAGTTTAAAAATATTCAATTTTGTCTTGCACTTTACGGCTCATGCTGTTTTAGACTCTTTTTTATGCAATTTTGTCTTAGTTTTTAATAATTTAATGCGCTTTAAAGTAGTTTTTTATGATTTGCTTTTTATTAATTTGCTGGCTTTAATGAAATCTCGTTGTATCCAGAATGAGATTAGCAGTGCCAATAGATCAATCAAAATAAAGGCAGCTAATGTCAAAGTATAATTGTGGAACAGTTGATGTGTTAATGATAATAGTAATGGTCCAACAACTCCGACAGCAGCCCATGCTGTCAGTACATATCCATGAACAGCTCCTAATTCTTTAGTACCAAAGACATCACCTAAGTAGGCTGGGATGACAGAAAAGCCTGCTCCATAACAAGACATCAACAAGCATAATGCAATGACAAATAGGAGCGGTAATTTGAAGATGAGCATGGCTGAAAGCATTACAATATCGAGAATAAAAATGGTACTGAAAGTAGCAGGGCGCCCGATATAATCAGACAAAGTTGCCCATATCAAACGTCCAAAGCCATTGAAAAGGCCTATGATTCCAACCATAATTGCGGCTGTTTGGACAGACATGCCGGTCATACTTTGAGCCATGGGGGATGCAGCTGAGACAAGGCCGATCCCGCATGTAATATTGATAAATAACATTATCCAAAGAAAAGTGAAGGATTTAGTTTTGAGGGCTTGGTTAGCTGTTAGCTCCGGTCCTCGGGTTAGACGTGTTCCCTTTTTTTGAGAAATGCTATTTTCAGTAGTGCTTGATAGTGCCAGATTTGGACGAACAATAAACTGTGCAGCGAGCAGCATAATAACAAAATAAAATGTTCCTAAGAGATAGAATGTTTGTTCAAGACCAACACTAGCCATTAGCTGTTGAGCAACAGGACCAGTCAGCATTGCTGCAAAACCAAATCCCATAATAGCTAACCCCGTTGCTAAACCGCGTTTGTCTGGAAACCATTTAATAATTGTTGATACAGGGGTAACGTATCCTGCTCCCACCGTCTCCGGCCGACCCTACCGTGCGCCGCATGTCCCGAGGGCTCGCTCGATTCGTCACGCACCTGTTGAAGGTCTACGGCACCGTTCAGTAG
>NZ_JBEXDG010000146.1:0-2801 GCF_040605635.1 Dactylosporangium sp. NPDC005555 | reverse complement strand
TGCTAGCGGACAGTGAAAAATCCTTGCTGACGGACAGTTGAGTCCCGGCTCGCGGACACCGGAATTCCTGGTGGGCGGTCAGGTGATCTCCGTCATGACCTCGTGTAGTGGATCTCTCCGGCGGGTTGGCTGGCGGGTTGCTGACCTTGCCGTCAACCCGACCGGAGAGACCGTGACCAAGTCTGACAGGGAGATCATGGAGATCTTGGAGGCATACGACCTGACCGGCTGCGTGCATTCTGCTGGGCAGTTGGCTGGGTGTGACCCGAAGACCGTTCAGCGGTATGTCGCGTTGCGTGACGCTGGTGGCGGGGACCCGTTCGTTCGCATGACCCGACCGAAGTTGATCGACGCGTTCCTGCCGAAGGTGGAAGAGCTTGTCGAGGCGTCGAAAGGCAAGATCCGGGCGGACAAGGTCCATGTCCGGCTGGTCGGGATGGGGTTCACCGGGACCGAACGCACGACCCGGCGGGCGGTCGCGGCGGCGAAGACCGCCTGGCGGGCCGGGCGCCGGCGCACCTACCGGCCGTGGGTGCCCGAGCCCGGCCTGTGGTTGCAGTTCGACTGGGGTGACGGGCCCCGCATCGGCGGACGCAGGACGAGTCTGTTCTGCGCGTGGCTGGCCTGGTCACGGTTCCGGGTGGTGATCCCGACCTGGGATCAGACCCTCGGCACGCTCATCGCCTGCCTGGACGCGACCCTGCGAACCCTCGGCGGCGCACCGACCTACCTGCTGGGCGACAACGCCCGCACCGTCACCGTCGAACACATCGCCGGTGTCGCGGTGCGGCATCCGATGGTCGTGGCGGCGGGCCGGCACTACGGGCTCACGGTCCACACCTGCGAACCGTTCGACCCGGAGTCCAAGGGCGGGGTCGAGGCGACGGTGAAGGTCGCCAAGGCCGACCTGGTCCCAACCGAGACGAACCTGCGTGGCGAGTACACGTCGTTCGCCGAGTTGGCCGTGGCCTGCCAGGCGTGGGGCACGCGCATCAACGCCCGCCCGCACCGCGAGACCGGGATCGCCCCGGTTGAGCGGCTCGCGCTTGAGCGGCAGCGGCTGCACCCGTTGCCCACGGATCCGCACACGACTGTGTTGGGTGAGGAACGCCTCGTCGGTGACGATCAGACCGTCCGGTTCGGGTCGGTGCGGTATTCGACCCCGCCCGGCCACGTCGACACCCGGGTGTGGTGCCGGGTCGTCGGCGACGAACTCGCGATCGTCGCGATGGGCCCGGCCGGGACGGTCGAGATCGCCCGGCATACGTTGTCCACGCCCGGCAACCCGCGCATCGTCGACGCGCACTACCCGCACCATCCCGGCGGCAACCATCCCCGCCCACCCCGGCCACGGGCCCGGACGAAGGCGGAGGCGGACTTCCTGGCCATCGGTGACGGCGCCCGGCAGTGGCTGATCGAAGCCGCCGCAACCGGCGCGGCGCGGGTGCGGTCGAAGATGGCCCGCGCGGTCGAGTTCGCCGCTGTCCTCGGCCCGGCCCGGGTCGATCAGGCCCTCGGCCTGGCCGCCGCGGCCGGCCGGTTCGCCGACACGGACCTCGGTTCGATCCTGGACCATCTTGAGCGCCGCAACCCGGCCGGTGACCTCGTCCACGCCGACGAGACCTACTCCGCGCAGCCCGGCACCAGCGGCTGGGAGCGGTTCGGTCGATGACCGACCGGGATCCTCTGCGGCTGGACCGTGACCACGCCGCCGACCTGGCCCATCTCCTCGGCCGCATCGAGGACTGGCTGCGTCACGCCGACACCGGCACGCACGACGACCTCACCACCTTCCTGGACGGTCCCGGCAACGGCGCCCTCGCCGCCGCCGGACTCCTCCACGCCCTCGACCAGCACACCCTGCAGCTGCACCAGCTGCTGCAAGAACAGGAACCCCGATGACCCGACCGACCACCCGGCGAACCAGCCAACCGGCCACGGCGCCGGCACTGCCCGACGAACTGGACCGGCTGCTACGCCGGATGCGGCTGCCCTACCTGCGCCAGGCCGCACCCGACGTCATCGCCACCGCCAAAGCCCAACGCTGGGACCCCGCCGAAGTCCTCCGCGTCCTGATCAACGAAGAAGTCATCGGCCGGGACGCCGCCACCCGCCGGATGCGCCGCAAAACCGCGAACTTTCCAAGCGGCAAGACGTTCGGCACCTGGCGACCTGAGCAGTCGACGATCCCGGCCCCGACCCAGCAGGCGCTGACCACCCTGGAATGGATCAGCCGCGCCGAGAACCTCGCCATCGCCGGACCCTCCGGCACCGGCAAGTCCCACTTCGTCGAAGCCCTAGCCCACACCGCAATCGAGGCCGACCTGCGCGTCGGCTGGTTCACCCTCGAAACGTTGACCGCCACGATCGGACGGGCCAAAGCCGACGGCTCCACCGCCCGCACCGTCACCAGAATCTGCCGCAACGACCTCGTCGTCGTCGACGACATCGGCATGCTCCCCGCCGGACAGGACGCCGCCGAAGCGTTCTACCGCATCGTCGACGCCGCCTACGAACGCCGCTCGATCGCCGTGACCAGCAACATCCACCCATCCGGCTTCGACACCATCATGCCCAAGACCCTCGCCACCGCGACCGTCGACCGGCTCCTGCACCACGCCCACCTGATCACCACCGCAGGCGACTCGCACCGCCTGCAACAAGCCCTCGCCGGCAAAGGAGTCCAAGCCTTGACCTGACAAACACCGAGGAGAACACCTGACCGTCAGCACGGAATTCTGGTGTCCGCCCACAAGGAACTTCAAAGACCGCAGGACAGGACTTCGTCCTGACCGTTGACA
>NZ_JBEXDG010000145.1:0-3191 GCF_040605635.1 Dactylosporangium sp. NPDC005555 | reverse complement strand
GCGGAATCCGCGCCAAGCTCTTTTTTAAATCATTGGCATACATATCCCGATATTCGGGTGAATGAAGCAAACCATACACATAATAAACAATGTCAGCCTTATCAATATCATAATTGCCTACTACATTGTCATATTTAACGTCAAGAAGCCCTGTCGTATCTTCCAAATTCTTCAAAAAACCTTTACCGGACGTAAGCAACGCATATTCTGGAACGTTATTTGTCATCAAGACAGAGAACTCGGAATTTGTGGACACATACAAAACCTTGTCATTAAGTGACATCGCAGTATCGTAGTTTGACGGACGGTGAATTAAATCTCGTCCATAATACAACCTTTTTCTGGACAGAGGATAGAAATATTTTTATAAGTTTATTAAATAACGAAGGAGCAACTTTAGCTACAAATCTTGCTATTTGTAAATCTACATTTTTTTATTGAAAAATAGATAGTTTATAGTTACAGTTGCAACTGCTTTAGCCGCGATTAAAATACTTTTCTCATTCATTTTAAATAAAGGGCTATGATGGGGATAATTTCCGCCGTCTTCAGGCTGTGCACCAATGTAAAAGAAAGTACTTGGTACAACTTGCCCATAATATGAAAAATCTTCAGAAGGATTTTGTGGTCCTAAATCGACTATATTATTGACTTCTGAAATATTCTGATCTTTTAAGCTGTCAACTACAAAGTGAGTGAGATTTTCTGAATTAAAGAGTACAGGATAGTTATCGTCATAATCTACAATCACTTCAACCCCAAAGGTTACTCCAACGCCTTTAGCAATTTGTTTCACTTGGTCTCGGATGACTTTTCTAGTTGTTTCTTTCATCATCCGAACATCCCCTTTTAACACTACTTTATCTTGTATAGCATTAAAACTTCCTGCTCCATCAAATGATCCAATAGTTACAGTACCCATGTCAAATGGATCTATTCTTCTTGAAATTACTGTTTGGAGTTCAGTTACAAAGTAACTAGCGGCTACTATTGCATCATTACTTAATTGTGGCATAGAAGCGTGACCTCCGTTTCCTTTGATTGTAATGGTGAAATTAGAACGTCCCGTTTGAGTTTCTTTATTATGATAGGCAATGACCCCTGTTTTAATTGTAGTCATCACATGAACCCCGATCATATTATCGACACCGTCAAGAGCTCCTGCTTTAATCATACCTTTGGCACCACCAGGAGATACTTCCTCTGCTGGTTGATGGACAATTCTAACTCTTCCCGGAAGTTCTTGTTTTATTTTTACTAGTTCTCTAGCAAGTACCATCAAATATGCAGTATGTGCATCGTGTCCACAGGCATGCATTACTCCTGGATTGACCGATTTAAAACTTAAATCATTATCTTCAAAAATAGCAAGAGCATCAAAGTCTGCTCTCAACGCAAGAGTTTTTCCGGATTTTCCACCTTCAATATCAACGATGATTCCAAATCCCTTTCCGATAAGTTTTGGTTCACAGTCAAGTTCTTTATAAAAGCCCATAATATACTTAAATGTTTCTTTTTCTTGAAAAGAAATTTCTGGGTATTGATGAAGATGACGCCTAATTTGAATCATTTCATTCTCATATTGTGTTAAGCTAGTCAACAAATTATTAAGTAGTTTCATATGATACCTCTAAACTTTCTACCCGAATTGCTAGTTAATTTCATTGGAAAATAAATAAGTCGTGCTATCCTAATCTTAAACCACTAAGCATTAGAAAGCGCACGACTTATATGACTTATAATAGCACACTTCCAAAAGTTTTTGTTTATTTACTGACAACCATTGAGACGCTTTATCAAACGAGTGTTCCCCTTGAGGTTCAAAACCGAAAAAACGTCCATCTCGCAACATCAGATTGCTTAGTTATCGCTTGTTACCTCTGGGGCGTACTGCATTTTAGTGAAACACTTAAAGCTAAGCACCAATTGGCTCAAAGTTTATTTCCTAATTTCCTAGAATATTCTCGCTTTGTCCGCCGTTGTAATGCCCTCTTACCGAGTATCCAAGTCATTCGCCAAGCACTCGTCTTTAAAGAGGTTGAAGGAATGAGTGTATCCATTATTGACAGCTTCCCCATTCCTTTGTGTCAGCCTATTCGTAACTTCAGAAGCAAAGTTCTTGGAGATTATGCCAATGTTGGCTACAATGCTACAAAGGGACAGTACTTCTATGGATGTAAATGTCATGCTTTAGTCAGTGAATCAGGCTATGTCATAGACTACACAATTACTCCTGCTTCAATGGCTGATAGTTCAATGACCGAGGAAGTGTTGAGTCAATTTGGGACACCAACAGTCCTTGGAGATATGGGATATCTAGGTCAGTCACTGCATGATAGGCTGGAATTAAAAGGAATTGATCTAATTACACCTGTCAGGAAGAACATGAAGCAAAAGAAAATCCTTTTCCCTAATTTTTCAAAACGTAGAAAAGTGATTGAGCGAGTTTTCTCTTTTTTGACAAATCTAGGAGCTGAGCGTTGTAAAAGTCGTTCGCCTCAAGGTTTTCAATTGAAATTAGAGATGATAGTTTTAGCGTATTCTTTACTGTTAAAATCAGCTAAATCACTGGAACCAGAGACTTTAAGATATTCTATCGGGTATCAAGTCATGTCTAAATAATCAACTAGCAATTCGGGTTATATCATAATTAAAAAGAATATTGTTCAAAATTTAGAAAAAAAAGTATATTCTGACTAATCGTGTTTTAAGTTCAGAATATACGTTTTGCTTTTGTTTAAGACACTTTAAAAATAGCATAATATTTATATCAACAACTAAAATCACTTGCAATTTATAAGCGATTTTTTGATTAAAAATATCCTCATACTCTCATAAAGTTGCCATAAAAATCGTTTTTTATTGTTTTTTAAACTTTTGAAAAACTAGAACCGCTTAACCATGCGTTTTTGTCGATTATATGTTTCGGAATAACAAAAATTTTTCCGAAACTTATTATTTCTAGAGTGAAAATCATTAAACTCCCTTTTAAAACTTTTTTCTTTTTTATAATGAGAAATCTCTTTCAGTCAGAAGTAAATTTTACTATGGAGATTTTAAAATTAATGACTGAGATTTTTGATGGAAATATTTATTTAAAACTGAACTCAAAAATTATTTTCAAAAAATATTGTTCATTTTTTGTTTAAATATTTGATTGTAGTCCAATGTCAACGGAAATAAAATACTAG
>NZ_JBEXDG010000144.1:0-3310 GCF_040605635.1 Dactylosporangium sp. NPDC005555 | reverse complement strand
AACGCCCTCGAATGGGCGACCACCTGCCCGCCGCCACTGCGCAACTTCGACCGCATCCCCCGCATCCGCTCCGAACGGCCGGCATTCGACGCGAAATTCCCGCACGTAGCCGCTGGCGGCCAGTCGGAGATCGGACCACCGGAAGGCGGCGCCAAACCATTCACCAACGAATCCGACAACGGAGCAAGCTACCAAGACCACCGAACCCCGGACCAGATCAAGCCGCGCCGAGCAAGGAAGGGCGACCCGCCGCTCCCAGACGGTCCGTGAAGTGCATGCGACCACGCCAGGCATGGCCTGATGTGCACAGGCAGCGGTCGGCCGGCGGCAAGTCCACCAGCACCACTGGGCCGTCGCGAGCACCGCACGCCTTCGAGCCGTTCCTGGCCCATGCGCGTTCGTTGCAGAACACCTGCGGCACGACGAACATTGTCGAGTCGGGGTCGACGTGGCTGTCCCCGGGCTTATCTGTGCGGGTGGGCGTCCGCCCCTGGCAGCAGCCTCCGCAGTTCCCGGTCGAGTATGAACTCGTCCGTCACCCGGATGTGGAACGGCAGGCGGATGTCGTGGTGCCGGTGTGCTGTCCCCGCCCGCAGGGTCAGCCCGTCGGCGACGGCCACCGGCATCAACTGGGCACCGTCGGCGGCAAGGGAATCCACAGCGCGGCGAATCGATACATGATGTGGCGGGCCAGGCGGGCAGCCTCGACGCCGGCAACTGGATCGGGACGCACTGCGCGGTACGCTGCGACCGGCACCTCGACGCCGGTATGTAGCAGCGATGCGGTACTCCGTGACCTCCCGGCCGGCGTGCGGGCATCGGCTCCGTGCCGGCCAGGTGGAGTCGATGTGGATTGCTGATCCGGCTGGTCATCCATTCTTTCATTCGGCGTGGTATCCGATTCGGATGCAGGATGCCCAGCCGGCTGCATACGCTACTGGCAGCAATAGCGGACCATTGGATTCGGACGGTGCAGGTCGCGAATTTCACACTGAATGGCATTTTGGTCAATGCGTTCGAATCGCCGCAGACGCAGCAGCCGACTGCGATGCGGGCAGCCTCGGGTCCGCTGCCGTTTGGACGCCAACCTTCGCACATCAGCCCACGATGCGGGGCGGTCGGTGGACCGGTCGCGTTGAGGTGACGCGGCGTTGCGGACAAGCGCAAGCATTACCAGCAATCGGCAGACACGGTTGTCTGCCGGACCGCCGCATGGGGGAAGTAGCTGGCCTCGGCAGCTGCTGCTGAGTCAGATCCCACCGCGAATCGATTCCAAGGAGTAGGCGTTATGGCGACTGTCCGGGCGAAGGTCATTCAGTACCTGCAGGAAACGCGGGCGGCCGAGTTCTCCGTGACCACCCTCCTCGCCGCGAACATCGCCGGCACCCCTGAGGGTGACTATCGGCGGCGGCTGGAGTCTCAGCGGCGACGTTCACGCGAGCGGGCCTATCGGGTGTCCGATCGGCTGGGTGGGCTCGGAGCCCGCCGCAGCCTGCAATACCTGGGCGTCAACGCAGCTCTGATCATCGGCGGGCAGGCCGTCGCCTTGTCCGCCGTGCCGCTGCAGCTGTTGCGTGGCCCGGACGGCGAAGACCGGGTGTTGAAGAACACCCGTGACCTGTGCGCAGCCGCAGCAGTGCTGGACGCCAACTATCGGGCGTTGGAGCAGATCGCCCAGACCTGCAGGGACGAGGTCACCGCGAAACTCGCCGTCGAGCTGCGCGCAGAGAGCGAAGACATGCTGTCCGAGTGCTTCACAGCGCTGGACCGGCTCGCCGAGGCGGTGATCTTCGGAGAGGCCGAGGGTGAACCGGCCTACCAGATCCAGAGTATCGGCGCGGTGCAGATGCTTCGGCTGCCGCAACTGTGGGAGAACATGTATCAGCTCAGGGACGCAGCCGTCGACGTGCTGCGGTTCGCTCGAGGCCGGGCCATGCAGGACGGGGCACAACTGGAGGCGGGGGCGATCATTCCCGACTACGACAGCCTTTCCGTCGAGCAGATCCGGGACTGGCTGACTCGACTCTCCCAGACCGAACTGGCCACGGTCGACGCTCATGAACGCGCGAACCGCAACCGCACCCCGATCGTGACGAGCATCCGCAACCTGCAAGGCAAAGAGCCCTGGCCGGGATACGACACGATGAACGTCCCGGGGATCCGTTCCCGCCTGCGGGACGCGGACGACGAGAAGGTCCGCACGGTGCTCGAATACGAGCGAAGCCACAAGGACAGGTCCTCGATCCTCAACGCCTCTGAGGTTCAGGCCACCGCCACCTGACACGTTGCAGGCGCGGTTCTGCAGCCACCACGGTAGCGGTCGCACGGCGAGGTCGACCGGATTGTCTTGCTGCACACGTGCCGGGTAACGGCGGGGCATGACTGGGCCAGGCAGCAGCCACCCGGCACCTCGGCGCCATGGCGAGCAAGCCCGACCACGGCGACGAGACGTACCGCGGCAGCGGCCGCCTGGCCGGCAAGGCGGCCGTCATCACCGGCGCGGACAGCGGCATCGGCCGCGCGGTCGCGATCGCCTTCGCCCGAGAGGGCGCCGACGTGCTCATCTACTACCTCGTGGAGCACGACGACGCCCGCGACACCGCCAAATACGTCGAGGCCGAGGGACGCAAGGCCATTCTGGTCCCGGGAGATCTCGCGGACCTGACCACCTGCGAGGCCGTGGTACGCACCGCAGTTGAGCGGTTCGGGCGGATCGACGTGCTCGTCAACAACGCTGCGTACCAGATGACTCACGAGACCGTCGCGGAGATCACCGACGAGGAGTGGACGCGCACCTTCGACATCAACATCCACGCCATGTTCCGGTTGGTGAAGGCGGCATTGCCGAACCTGCCGCAGGGCGCCGCCATTATCAACTGGGGTTGACCCGTTTTGACGGACAGGGTCGATGTGGTGGTGTCAGGCTACCTGACGGAGTGGGGATTCGTTGTATAGCTTGGCTTCGTAGGCAGCTGGGCTGTCGTAGTCCAATGTGGAGTGTCGGCGCCGGGTGTTGTACCAGCCCTCGATCCAGGCGAAGATGGCCCGCTGGGCGGACGCCCGGGTGGGCCACGGCCGGCGGTCGAGCAACTCCGTCTTGATGGTCGCGAAGAACGATTCGGCGACGGCGTTGTCCCAGCATTGGCCTTTGCGCCCGACGGACAGCTGGACGCCGTGCCGGTCGGCGAGGCGCCGGTACTGGCTGCTGGTGTACTGGGCGGATTCAACCGGCGGTCGCAACACCCCGATTTCGGAGGTGGGCATGGGGCGTGCGCAGGGTTGGACGACGATGGTGACGGGCAGGCCGGCG
>NZ_JBEXDG010000143.1:0-3630 GCF_040605635.1 Dactylosporangium sp. NPDC005555 | reverse complement strand
ACGGCTGTGCGAGCCGGTCGCGGCCGATCGGTAGCCGTCGAGGGTCGCGACGACCGTCGACGAGACAGTTTTCCGCCAAAACGCAACAGGCTCCCCAGCGACAACAAGTCTTCCGGATCATGGGGCGCTAGGCGGCGGAGGCGCGGACCAGGGTGCGGATCTGACGGAGGAGGACGGAGAGGGCGGCGAGGTCGCCGGGGGACTCGCCGAACTCGCCGATGGCGTTGCGGGTGCGGGCGATCGACGTGGCGTTGCTCTGCTCCCACTCGTCGACCCGGGCCTCGGCATCGCCGGAGGGGGCGGTGCCGTTGATGACCTCGGCGGTCAGGGCCGCCAGGGCCGCATACAGGTCGTAGCGCAGCGCCATGCGGGCCAAGGTCTGCCAGCGGTCCTCGCGGGGCAGGTCGGAGATCTTCGACAGCAGGTTGTCGACCCGGAAGCGCTCCGAGAGCACGTAGTAGACCGTGGCGACCTCGTTGACGTCGCGGCCGGTCTGGGAGGCGACCTCGACGATGTCGAGCAGGCCGAAGCCATACATGATGCGGGTGGTGAGCTCGGCCAGGTCGCCGGGCACGCCGAGGTCCCGCAGGCGGATGGTGTTGGCCGTCAGGACGTCGCGCTCCTTGCCCCGGAAGAGGGAGTCGAGCTCGCCGAGCAGCCGGGAGACGCCGGGGCGCAGCCGGGCGATCTCGCCGGGGACGTCGATCGGCAGGCGCCGGTTGGAGACCAGCCAGCGCACCGCGCGGTCGAGCAGACGGCGGATCTCCAGGTAGATCTCGGTCTGCGACTCGGTCGGGATCTGGTTGTCGAGGTCCTCGACGGCGGAGCGCAGCGCGTTCAGCCCGTAGACCTCACGGATGACGACGGAGGCGCGCAGCACGTCGGCCGAGCCGGCGCCGGTCTCCTCCGAAGCGCGGTAGAAGAACGACGTGCCGCCCCGGTTGACCGCCTCGTTGACGACGGCCGTGGT
The DNA here is from genome assembly GCF_040605635.1 of Dactylosporangium sp. NPDC005555. Taxonomy (NCBI): domain Bacteria; kingdom Bacillati; phylum Actinomycetota; class Actinomycetes; order Micromonosporales; family Micromonosporaceae; genus Dactylosporangium; species Dactylosporangium sp. NPDC005555. Next base: position 2,660 of record NZ_JBEXDG010000143.1, on the reverse strand, counting down.
GACGATCTCGCGGCGCAGCGGGTGCTCGGCCATCGACTCGGCGAAGCGCTCGCGCAGCGGGGTCGGGAAATACTCCACGAGGACCTCGTTGGTCCACTCCTCGTCCGGCAGTCCGGAGTCGAGGATCTCGTGCTCCAGGACGATCTTCACGTAGGACAGCATGACGGCGAACTCGGGCGAGGTGAGGCCGACGCCGTTGGCGGCCCGGGAGTCGAGCTCCTCGTCGCTCGGCAGCCCCTCCAGGGCGCGGTCGAGCTGGCCACGGCGCTCCAGGTCGGCGATGAGCCGCTTGTGCACCGGCAGCAGCGACCGGGACTGGGCGCGGGCGTTGCCCAGGGCGGTGGCCTGGTCGTAGTTGTCGCGCAGGACCAGCTCGCCGACCTCGTCGGTCATCTGGGCCAGCAGCGGGTTGCGATCGGCCTGCTCCAGTAGGCCGGCCGCGACGGCCCGGTCGAGCAGGATCTTGATGTTGACCTCGTGGTCGGAGCAGTCGACGCCGGCCGAGTTGTCGATGAAGTCGGTGGCGATGCGGCCGCCGCCGAGCGCGAACTCGATCCGGCCGTGCTGGGTCAGGCCGAGGTTGCCGCCCTCGCCGACGACCTTGGCGCGCACCTCCCGCCCGTTGACCCGCAGGTAGTCGTTGGACTTGTCGCCGACGTCGGCGTGCGACTCGGTGGCGGCCTTGACGTAGGTGCCGATCCCACCGTTCCAGAACAGGTCGACGGGGGCGGCGAGGACGGCGTGCATCAGCTCGTTGGGCGTCAGCGAGTTGAGCGAGGCCGGGATGCCCAGCGCCGCCTTCGCCTCCGCGGTGAGCTGGATCGACTTCGCGGAGCGCGGGTAGACCCCGCCGCCGGCGGAGATGATCGACCTGTCGTAGTCGTCCCAGGACGAGCGCGGCAGGTCGAACAGCCGCCGCCGCTCCTCGAACGACGCCGCCGCGCCGGGCGTGGGGTCGATGAAGATGTGCCGGTGGTCGAAGGCCGCGACCAGCAGGATGTGCCGGGAGAGCAGCATCCCGTTGCCGAAGACGTCGCCGGACATGTCGCCGACGCCGACGACGGTGAAGTCGGTGGTCTGGGTGTCGACGCCGAGCTCGCGGAAGTGCCGCTTGACCGACTCCCAGGCGCCCCTGGCCGTGATGCCCATCTTCTTGTGGTCGTAGCCCGCGGAGCCGCCGGAGGCGAACGCGTCGCCGAGCCAGAACCCGTAGCGCACGGAGATCTCGTTGGCGATGTCGGAGAACGTCGCGGTGCCCTTGTCCGCGGCGACGACGAGATACGGGTCGTCCGGGTCGTGGCGGACCACGTCGGCGGGGGCGACGACCTTGCCGCCGTCGAGGTTGTCGGTGACGTCGAGCAGGGCAGAGATGAACAGCTGATAGCAGGCGACGGCCTCGTCGCGGTCGCCCGGGACCTGCTTGAGGACGAACCCGCCCTTGGCGCCGGTCGGCACGATGACCGCGTTTTTCACCATCTGGGCCTTGACCAGGCCGAGGATCTCGGTCCGGAAGTCCTCGCGCCGGTCGGACCAGCGCAGTCCACCGCGGGCGACCGCGCCGAAGCGCAGGTGCACACCCTCGAACCTGGGCGAGTAGACGAAGATCTCGAACTTCGGCCGCGGCGCCGGCAGGTCGGGGATCGACTGCGGGTCGAGCTTGAAGGCCGTGTAGGACTTCGGGCGCCCAGCCTCGCCGCGCTGGAAGAACGACGTGCGCAGCGTCGCCTGGATCAGGGTCAGGAACGAGCGCAGGATCCGGTCCTGGTCGAGGCTGGTCACCTCGTCGAGGTCGGCGTGGATCGCCGTGACCAGCTCCTTGGACTGCACGGCGCGGCTCTCCTCGGACAGCTGCAGCCGCGGGTCGAAGCGGGCGGCGAACAGCGCCACGAGTTTGGAGGCGATCGCCGGATACTGCAGCAGCGTCGACTCCATGTAGTCCTGGGAGAAGACGGTGCCGGCCTGGCGCAGATACTTCGCGTAGGCGCGGAGCACGACCACCTCGCGCCAGGTGAGGCCGGCCTTGAGCACGAGGGTGTTGAACCCGTCGACCTCCGCCTCGCCCCGCCAGGTCGCGGAGAACGCGTTCTCCAGGTGGGGGCGGACCTCGGCGATCGCCCGCGAGTCCGCGGGCAGCTGGAGGCCGAAGTCGTAGAGATAGATGGTGCCGTCGATGCGGTGCATCTCATACGGCCGCTCGTCGGTGACCCGCACGCCGAGGGAGTGCAGCACCGGCAGCACCGCGGACAGGATCATCGGCTCGCCGTAGCGATACACCTTGAACCGGATGTCCGACTCGTCCTGGCGGCGCCGGTAGACGTGCATGACGAGCTGGCCGGGCTCGTCGAGCAGCTCCAGCTTCGCGACGTCCTTCACCGCCTCATAGGGCGTGTGCTCGTCCTTGTAGGTCTCCGAGATCGCCGCGCCGTAGCGCTGATAGAGCACCTTCGCCTGGTGCTCGTCGTCGAGCTTGCGCTCCAGCACGAGCCGGAAGTCGTCGTCCCACAGCCGGGTGGCCTCCGACAGCCGCTCGGTCAGGTCGTCGACGTCGACGTCGCCGGGTGGGTTGCCGGGCTCGGTGCGCACGATGAAGTGCACCCGGGCGAACTTGGACTCGCTGACCCGGGTGGTGTAGTCGACGCCGATGCCGTTGAGCTCGGCGA
>NZ_JBEXDG010000142.1:0-3785 GCF_040605635.1 Dactylosporangium sp. NPDC005555 | reverse complement strand
GATGACAGGAGCCCGGTAAACCGAGAGGTTTACGCCGGGATCTGTGGGAGCCGGAGGGTGAGACCCCCTCCGGCCACCCGACACGGCACCTGTTCTCTATTGACCCAGCATGTGTTCATGCCCTTGACGAATGGCCGAGGTGAGCATCCACAACGGTCGTATCACTACCTTTCCGGAGCCCTGAACTTCGTCTCGTGAGGTCCAGCGTTATCAAGTAGACTCCAGTCGATGTAACTGCGCCTGGAGGAGAGTCAGATGAGTGGTCTGCAAGTCGTGTCCCGCGAAGACTGGTTGCTCGCGCGGAAGGAGCTGCTCGCCAAGGAAAAGAAGCTGACCGACGCGCGGGACGAAATCTCCGCTGCTCGGCGGGCATTGCCGATGACGCGGGTCGAGAAGGACTACCGGTTCCAGGCGTCGTCGGGTGAGAAGAGTCTGCACGACTTGTTCGAAGGGCGCCGGCAGCTCATCACCTACCACTTCATGTTCGACCCGAGCTGGGACGAGGGCTGCTCCAGCTGCTCCTTTCTCATCGACAATGTGGCGCACCTCGGGCATTTGAATTCCCGCGACACGTCGTTCACGGCCGTTTCCCGGGCGCCACTGGAGAAGATCGAGAAGTTCAAGGCGCGAATGGGCTGGACGATCCCCTGGGTCTCCTCTTTTGGCACCGACTTCAACTACGACTTCCAGGTCACGATGGACGAGTCGGTCGCCCCGATCCAATACAACTACAAAGACAAGGAGACGCTGGAGCGCGAGGGCCTGGTGCACCACATGAGCGGGGAGCAGCACGGGCTGAGTGTCTTCTTCAGGGAAGACGCGAACGTGTTCCACACCTACTCCACCTACGGGCGGGGGCCGGATATCGTGCTCGGCACGTACAACTACCTCGACCTGACGCCGCTGGGCCGGCAGGAGGTCGGCACCGGCATCATGCTGTTCAAGCATCATGACAAATATGAGTCAACGGCGGACGGGGCAAGCTGCCACTGACCTGTGGGCTCGCAAGCCGCATCAGGGGTGTGACGTGTGGCTTTGTCCGACGTCCACCCCGCCGGCAACGCAACGATCGAGGTCATGGCGGCTTCGCTGGTGTACCTGCTGCTACGTCAGGTCCTGCAGATGCTCACCCAACTCGCCCGCGACGACGGCGCCAAGGACGTCGAAATCCTGGTGCTGCGGCACCAGGTGGCGGTCCTGCGCCGGCAGGTCTTCATCGAACTCGCCACTCGCCAGGTCCACGCCGTCGGCGTCGCCGCACAGACGACGACGCGTCGTGTTTCCACGACTCGCCTACCTCGGTATGACCAACACCCTCACGATGCTCCCCTGCCCACGTCGACCCCGATCCATCCTTTACCCGCTGTACCACCGCGGAACAGCCCCAGCAGGTTGGAAGAGGCTCAATTCGACCTTCGTCGCGCGGGAGCCCGCGCGACACGCGCGGACTCCCGTGCTCGTAGGTCAGCCGAGGAAGGCCTTCAGCTGCTGGACGACGGCCGCCGGCTGTTCGTCGACGAAGTAGTGGCCGGTGTTGTCGATCTGCGCCAGTTGGAGGTTGGTCGCCTGGGCGCTGAGCGTCGCAGCCAGGCCGGGGAAGAATCCCGGGCAGGCCAGGCCCAGGGTCGGCGTGTCGATCTTCCCATACGTGTCGTTGTCGATGATGTCCTGGCCGAACGCCTTGTACCAGCCGTTGCCGCCCCGGATCGCGTCGGGCGTTGCGTACGCGGCGGCGAAAATGGCGCGGTCGGCATCGCTGATAGCAGCGCGGTTGACCAGCAGGTAGTCGAACATCCAGTCGACCAGGAAGCGGGAGCGGCCGGTGACGAGCTGCTCGGGCAGGGAATTCAACTGGTTGAAGGCGAACCACCACGGGTGGAACGGCGCGCCCGGCGCGGGCAGCATGCGGAACTCGTAATATCCGCTGTTGGGGTGGGTGACATCCAGCATCACGAGCTTGTCGACGGCCTGCGGCTTGTTCGCCGCGAGGCTGTATGCGACCATGGCCCCCATGTCGTGGCCGACGACGTGCGCCTTGGTATATCCGAGAGCGGTGATCAGACCTGCGACATCGGCCGCCATCGTCTTCTTGTCATATCCGGACTGCGGCTTGCTGGAATTGCCGCCGCCGCGCAGATCGACCGCGATAACACGATACCTCGTGGCGAGATCGGGCATGATCTTCCGATATTCCCACCACGTCTGCGGCCAGCCGTGCAGCAGGAGTACGGGCGCCCCGCTGCCACCGGCGACATAGTGCAGACGAACGCCGTTGGTCTGCACGTAACCGCTGGTGAACGATCCGCGAAGGCTGGCCGCGAGTCGGCTCGGCGATGGTGTACTTGTTGCGTCCACTTCGGATGGTACGGCTTGCGCGCTGGTGCCGGCAGCTGCTGCGGCGACCGTTCCGGCGCCGAGCGCGAGCAACTTTCTTCTGTCCATTAAGGACACGCAGTGCTCCAATCTCTAGTCGGACGCATTGACGTTATCCCAAAGTGGATCGACGCAGAAGAGTAGATCACCCAGAATATTCGACCGTAGGGCGCCGTTGCATTTGCCGTTCGGAGGACGCGTTCGGGCGAGTCGCTGCTTGAGCTGACTGTGGTCTGCTTCTATCGTGGTGGGTCACATCCAGCGGGAGCCCAGCCACATGCGGGAGAGCCATTCGGTGTTGGTGATGTTCATGGCGCTGTAGATGGGATAGAAGTACGCGAAGCAGAGGGCGACCAGGGTGACGTACGCGCCGGCGACGATGGTGCCGATCAGGCGGCGGTCGCTGTCGGGGTCGACGTGGCGGGGTGGGCCGATGATGGCGCCGAGGACGTAGACGACGGCCAGGACGAGGAAGGGTTCGGCGGGCAGCGCGTAGAACGTGAACATGGTGCGGTGGGACGGCATCGACTGGAACCAGGGGACGATGCCGGCGAGGGCGCAGGCCATGATGAGCCAGGCGCGGCCGTCGCGGCGGGCGATCGCGAGCCAGCCGAGGGCGAAGAGGGCCGGCAGGAACGACCACCACAGCACCGGGGTGCCGAGCAGCAGGATCTGCGACACGCAGGCGCTGGCGTCGCAGGGGCCGTCGGTGTTCACGTACATGCTGACGGGGCGGCCCAGCAGCAGCCACATCCACGGCCACGACTGGTAGGGGTGCGGGGTGCTCAGGCCGGTGTGGAAACCGTACGCGACCTGGTGGTACTCCCAGAGGTTGACCAGCGGGTCGATGAAGCGGTCGTGGCTGAGGCCGTTCGCCTGCGCGTACCAGTGCCGGAGATATCCGTCATCGGAGGCGAACCAGCCGGTCCAGGTCGCCAGGTAGGTGACGAGGACCAGGCCACCGAACGCGAAGAGCCAGCGGCCGTCGCTGAAGATCGCGTCGTACAGCGGACGCCGGCCGCCGGCGGTGCGGCGGGCGCTGGCGTCGAAGACGACGGTGAGCGCGGCGAACAGCAGGATGTACCACAGCGCGCTCCACTTGACACCGGCGGCGAGGCCGAGCGAGACCGCGCACGCCAGGCGGTACCAGGGGACGCCGAGCCGCGCAGGAGCGGAGGTCTCCAGCGTCGCGAGCCACCGGGCGCGGCGCTGCTCGCGGTCCAGGACGAGGAAGTAGAACGCGACGACGATCCAGAACATGAGGAAGATGTCGAGCAGCGCCGACCGGGAGAGCACGAAGTGCATGCCGTCGAGGGCCATCAGCAGGCCGGCCGTGGCGGCGAGGATCGTGGAGCGGAAGAGCCGCCGGGCGGCCAGGACGATGAGCAGGATCGACAGCACGCCGACCGTGA
>NZ_JBEXDG010000141.1:0-4245 GCF_040605635.1 Dactylosporangium sp. NPDC005555 | reverse complement strand
CACCACACCACCTGGCCCAAACCCCCAAACCCCCAACCCACCAACCTCCCCACCTACCCCTTCCAACACCAACACCACTGGCTCAACCCCACCGCGGACACCGACGCCTCGGCGCTCGGCATGCAGGCCACGAGCCATCCGCTGCTGGGCGCGGCCGTGCCGGTGGCCGGCGCGGACGGGGTGCTGTTCACCAACCGGATCTCCACGCGTCTGCACCCCTGGCTGGCCGACCACGTCGCCGGCGGCGCGGTGCTGCTGCCCGGTGCGGCGATGGTCGAGCTGGCGCTCGCCGCGGGCGCCCGGGCCGGTCTCCCCGTCGTGCGGGATCTCACGGTGGAGGCTCCGCTGGTACTGCCGGGCGAGGCGGCGCTGCGGACGCAACTGGTGCTCGGGCCCGCCGATCCTTCCGGCCGGCGCCGGGTGGAACTGTTCGCGCGGCCCGACGACGACGATCCCGATGCCACCTGGACCCGGCACGCCGCAGGCACCGTCGAGGCCGCCGGCACCGCGCCGCGCCCGGCGACCGGCCAGTGGCCGCCGCGGGGCGCGGTCGCCGAGAACGTCGCCGAGCTGTACGAGCGCCTCGCCGACCACGGGTATGCGTACGGGCCGGCGTTCCGCGGCCTACAGGCGGCGTGGCGGCACGGCGAGGACGTCTACGCGGAGGTCGCCGTCGAGGACGCGGCCGGCTTCGGCCTGCATCCCGCGCTGCTCGACGCCGCGCTGCACCCCGTCGTGGGACTGATCCACGACCCGGCCCGCATGCTGCTGCCCTTCGCCTGGTCCGGGGTGAGCCGGCACGCCACGGGCGCGACGGCCCTGCGGGTGCGCATCTCCCCCGCCGGGGTGGACACCGTGCGGGTGTCGATGACGGCCACGGACGGCACGCCGGTCGCCGAGGTGACCTCGCTCGCGCTGCGGCCGTCGCCCCGCACCGCGCTCGCCGCCGGCGGCGTGTACCTGCCGGAATGGATCGCCGCGCCGGCCGCCGAGGCCGGGCGCTCCGTCGTCCTCGCGGTCCTCGGCGACCCGCCGCTGCGGCTGCCCGACGCCGACACATATCCCGGCCTGGACGCGCTGCGGGCACATCTCGCCGCCGGCGGGGCCCGGCCCGGCGTGGTGCTGGCCGCCCCGCCCGGCGGCGCCGGCGGGTCGCCCGCGACCGACGCGCACGCCGCCGTCCACTGGACGCTGGCGCTGCTGCAGACGTGGCTCGGCGACGAGACCTTCGCCGGTGTGCGACTGGCCGTCGTCACCCGGGGGGCCGCACCCGCCGCCGGGCACATGGACGACCTGGCGACGGCACCCGTGTGGGGGCTGCTGCGGTCCGCGCAGACCGAGCACCCGGGCCGCCTGGTCGTGCTGGACCTCGACGACGCCGCGACGCCGGAGCTGGTGCACGCCGCACTGGCCGGCGACGAGCCGCAGCTGGCGGTGCACGACGGTGCGGTCCGCGTGCCACGCCTGCGGCCGGCGCCGGCGGACGGGCGTCCCGCCACGGCGTACGACCCGGCCGGCACGGTGCTGATCACCGGCGGCACCGGTGGTCTCGGCCTGCGGCTCGCGCGTCACCTCGTCGTCGAGCACGGGGTCCGGCACCTGCTGCTCACCAGCAGGTCGGGTCGCGGCGCCGAGGGGCTGGAGGGGCCGCTGGCCGAGCTGGCCGAGCTCGGCGCGGAAGTGGCCGTTGCCGCGTGCGACGCCGCCGACCGGGCCGCGCTCCGCGAGGTGCTGGGCGGGGTGCCGGCGGAGCATCCGGTGCGGGCGGTGGTCCACGCCGCGGGGGTGCTCGACGACGGGACGGTGGCATCGCTCACGCCCGAGCGGGTCGACGCCGTGCTGCGCGCCAAGGTCGACGGTGCCTGGAATCTGCACGAGCTGACCCGCGAAACGGGCCTCACCGCGTTCATCCTCTTCTCCTCCATCGCCGGCACCGTCGGCACACCCGGACAGGCCAACTACGCCGCCGCCAACACGTTCCTCGACGCCCTCGCCGAACACCGCCACAGCGCCGGGCTCCCCGCCACCGCACTCGCCTGGGGAGTCTGGGAACCGGCCGGCGGCATGACGGCGCGGCTGAGCGACGCGGACCTCACGCGGATGGCGCGTGGCGGGCTGGCGCCGATGGCGGTGCGCGACGGGCTGGCGCTCTTCGACGCGGCGGCGGCCGTGGACGCGGCGGTGCTCGTGCCGGCGCGGCTGGACCTGCCCGCGATGCGGGCCCAGGCGCGGGCCGGTCTGCTCTCGCCGGTCCTGACGACGCTGGCCGGTGCGGCACCCCGGCGGGCCGCCGCGGCCGGCGCCGACCTGCCCTGGAAGGACCGGTTCGCCTCGGCCACCGAGACCGAGCGGCATCGCATGGCCACGGAGCTGGTGCGCGCCGAGGCTGCCGCCGTCCTGGGGCTCGGCGCCGCCGAGGCGTTCGACGAGCGCCGCCCGTTCAAGGCCCTCGGCTTCGACTCGCTGACCGCCGTCGAGCTGCGCAACCGGCTCAACGCCGCGACCGGTCTGGTCCTGCCCGCGACGGTCATCTTCGACTATCCGGAGGCGCCCCGGCTGGCGGACCACGTACGGGAACTGCTGCAGGGAGCCGGGTCCGCCGGGGCCGGCACGGTCGCGCGGGAGTCGTCGCCGGCCGATGAGCCGATCGCGGTGGTGGGCATGGCGTGCCGGTTCCCCGGCGGAGTGGCCACCCCGGACGACCTCTGGGAGCTGATCGCCGGCGGCGGGGACGCGATCACCCCAGTGCCTCCGGGCCGGGGGTGGGATCTCGCCGACCTGTACGACCCGGACCCGGACCGGCCGGGGACGGTGTCCGCGCGTGAGGGTGGCTTCCTCGCGGAGGCCGCGGACTTCGACGCCGAGTTCTTCGGCATCAGTCCGCGTGAGGCGGCGGCGATGGACCCGCAGCAGCGGCTGCTGCTGGAGACGGCGTGGGAGGCGATCGAGCGGGGCCGGATCGACCCGGCGAGCCTGCGCGGCAGCCGCACCGGCGTGTTCGTCGGCGTGATCTACAACGACTACGGGACGCGGCTGCTCACCCGCCCCGACAGCGGGCTCGAAGGCTACTTCGCGACGTCGGCGATGAGCAGCGTCGCGTCGGGCCGGGTGGCGTACACGCTGGGCCTGGAGGGTCCGGCGGTGACGGTGGACACGGCGTGCTCGTCGTCGCTGGTGGCGTTGCACCAGGCGTGCCAGGCACTGCGCAGCGGTGAGTGCGACCTGGTCCTCACCGGCGGCGCCACGGTCATGACCACACCCTCGATCTTCATCACGTTCTCGCGGCAGCGGGGGCTGGCGCCGGACGGCCGGTGCAAGCCGTTCGGTGCCGGTGCGGACGGGACCGGCTGGGCCGAGGGCGCCGGGATGTTGTTGCTGGAGCGGCTGTCCGACGCGGAACGCAACGGGCACCCGATCCTCGCCGTGGTCCGCGGCTCGGCGATCAACAACGACGGCGCCAGCAACGGCCTGACCGCACCGAACGGCCTGTCACAGCAACGGGTCATCCGCCAGGCACTCGCCAACGCCGGCCTCGACCCCACCGACGTCGACGCCGTCGAAGCCCACGGCACCGGCACCACCCTCGGCGACCCGATCGAAGCCCAGGCACTGCTCGCCACCTACGGTCAGGACCGGCCCGACGACCGTCCTCTACGCCTGGGCTCGGTGAAGTCGAACATCGGCCACACGCAGGCCGCGGCGGGTGTCGCCGGCGTCATCAAGATGATCCAGGCGATGCGGCACGGCACCTTCCCCAAGACCCTGCACGCCGATCACGCCAGCCCACACGTCGACTGGAACGCCGGCGAGGTCGCCCTGCTCACCGAGAACACGCCATGGCCCGACGGCCGGCCGCGGCGGGCTGGGGTGTCGGCGTTCGGCATCTCCGGCACCAACGCCCACGTCATCCTCGAAGAGCCCCCGGCACCGGCAACCGTCCCTGTCGCAGATCCGGATCCGGAAACGCCTGTGGCGTGGCTCGTCTCCGCGCGCACCCCCACCGCACTGCGCGCACAAGCCGAAACCCTGCACACACACCTCACCGGACACCCCGACCTGCAACCGGCTGATGTCGCGCATGCGCTCACCACGACGCGGACCCACTTCGATCACCGGGCCGTCATCATCGGCACCACCACCACCGAACTCGCCACCGGACTCAAAGCCCTCACCCACAACCAACCCACACCCAACCTCATCACCAACACCACCCGCACCACCGGCAAAACCGCCTTCATCTACCCC
>NZ_JBEXDG010000140.1:0-5068 GCF_040605635.1 Dactylosporangium sp. NPDC005555 | reverse complement strand
CCCCCGCGCACTCGGCGACATCATCGCCGCAGCGCTCCATCTCACCCACTTCGAATACCGGTACCTACCGCAATCTCGTTGAGATCACCTCAGTGAACGATGATGACGTTCACGTGACCCGCGTGACAATCGGCAAGGAGTCGATCGAAGCCCGGACGCTCGGCGCCGCTGAAGGCCGAGATGCCGATGTCCTCGTAAGTTCCCATCCACTCGGCATCTATCTGGCGGGCACACTGCAGATTGGCGTCGCGCTGAACGGCCGGCGATGCTTCGGACTTGTTCTCACGGCCGCGGGACTGCCGGACATACCCGCCTGCGCGTTGCACAAGATAGGACACACATCGAAATATAGCGCTGTCAGCGAGCCTGATCCGGCGCACCCGGAGCGCATTTCATACCGCCCGTCCGATCCGTATGGACGAACGGATTCGGCGCGCCGGTCGATGGCGCGTACAGGCTGAGCGGAGTTTTGCCTGTCCGTCAGTAACAATGTCTGCTACGCACGTCAACAATCTCCGCTCAGCCCTGCCGGCGGTCTAGATGCGCGTGAACTTCACCGCGTCCGCCCTCGCGCAGCCGCTGCCGGAGCTGGTCAGGGTGACCGGGGTGCCGGTGCCGGCCGGCAGGGCGAAGGTGCCGAGGTCGACCCAGCCGGACGTGCCGGTGGTGCCGTTGACGGTGGTCTGGGTGCCGGCGACGGTGAGCTTGGCCGCCGGGTCGCTGTTGGCGGCCGTCACCTTGTAGTAGGAGACCTTGTAGGTGCCGGCCGCACGGAGGTTGGGGCGCCAGGTCGCCGTGTTCCCACTGGAGTTGCAGGCGGCGTAGCGGGTCGGCGAGCCGGTGGTCCAGCCGGTCAGCGTGGAGGTGGCCCAGGTGCCGGTCTCGCTGTAGCCGTACGCCGCGGGACCGTCGTCGTCGACGTAGTGGTCCTTCTGCCAGTACCTCACGTAGTCGAACTGCACGGCCGACGGCAGTTTCGTCGCGTCGGGGACGCTGCCGTAGGCGATGCTGGTGAGCCAGATGCTGGTGTAGTCGTGCGTCCAGTCGCTCGGCAGGTAGGGCGCGGTGAACTTGAGCACGCCGTCGACGTAGAACTTCGTGCTCGTCTCGGACCAGTCGATGCCGTAGACGTGCCAGTCCCGCGAGTCGACGGTGCCGCTGGTGTACGTGGTGCCGTAGGACTTCCCGGCCGAGACGCCGTTGCCCTTCCAGGTCAGGACGCCGTGGTGGATGCGGGTCGGGCTGATCGAGTCGATCTCGAAGCCGTCGATCTCGGTGCGCTGCGACGCCGGATAGGTGGTGGAGCCGTCGCCGGCCATCAGCCAGAACGAGCTGTGCCAGCCGGCGCCGTCGTTGAGCTTGGCGCGGGTCTCGTAGTAGCCGTACCGCAGCGTCTGCTTGCTGACGACGCCGCCGCCGGTGTAGTCCTTGCCGCCGTACGTCTCCTTCTTGAGGGCGATGCTGAGCGCTCCCCCGCCGACGGAGACGTTCTGCGGGCGCTGCGTGCTGTAGGCCTTGGAGTCGGTGCGGTAGTTCCACTTCGCGGAGTCGAGCGCCGAGCCGTCGAACTCGTCGGAGAAGACGAGCGTGTAGCCGGTGCCGGTGGGGTCGGCGTGGGCGGTCGCCGCCGGGATGAGGGCGGCGGCGGGGGCGAGCAACACGATTGCGAGCAGGCGGCGCATCAGTTCCTCCCGTAGTACAGGCGAAGGTTGGTGAGGTCGACGAGGTAGAGGACGTCGACGCCGGCGCTGGTGCGTTCGACGGCGAAGCGCTGCACGGGGATGCCGGGCGCGACCGCGGCGGCGGTCCAGGTGGTGCCGGGCTTGGTCGCCACGTACATCACCCCGGCGGCGGTGGTGTAGTAGACACGCTTCTGTTCCGCCGGGTGCCAGGTGATGTCGATGGCGGCGCTGGTCTGGGCGGCGGAGTACACCGTGTCGCGGACCCACGTGGCGCCGGAGACGTAGGCGTAGCGGACCATGAAGTTCGTGCCGCTGCGGTAGCGGTAGGCGACCTTCGGGGCGGTGCCGTCGACGGTGAGCTTGGCGCTCTGCACCGCCGGTCCGGTGCCGTCGTTGCCCTGGTACACCTCGCCGGCCTCGAGCGGCTGGATGACGTCGGCGGTGGCGGTGCTGACGGGCACGGTGACCGCGGTGCCGTCGCTGTCGGCGAACGTGCCGCTCGCCGGCTTGTAGAGCAGGTAGCTGAGCTGGTGGCGGAACGCGGTCGCCGGGTACAGGCCCCACTCCCACAGGACGTGCAGGTTGCCGGCGCTGTCGAACTGCAGGTCGTCGGGGTAGACGGCACGGTTGGACGATTCGGCGAACACCGCGACCCTGCTCCAGGTGGAGGCGGCGTTGTTCCAGCGGTACAGCCGGCCTGAACGGGCGGTGGCGCCGTCGAGGCGAGCGATGAGGTACAGGTCGCCGTTCGGCGCGGTGGTCAGCACCGGGTAGGTGACGCCGATCCCCTGGTCCGGCAGGTCACCGGCGTGGTTGGTGGGGTTGCCGCCGACGGTGTCGGAGCGGAAGTAGCGCCAGGCGTTGTTGTGCATGCTGGCGAACACGTGGAAGCGGCCGCTGCCGTCCCGCGCGATCGACGGCTGGTTGTGCCCGACGTCGTCGGTGTACTCGGCCCGGGCGGCGCCGTTCATGACGGGCAGCTTCGTCCAGCCGCCCGAGTTGTCGCGCCGGGCGATCGCGACCCGGTGCGTGCCGGCGGTCGAGCCAGGCTCGTTGAAGGCGAGATACGCGTAGTCGTTGCCGGGGGTGTACGTGTCCAGCGGCGACCACCAGGCCGCCTGGTTGGAGCTGTCGATGCCGTACGGCACGAGGCTGACGGCGGCGGGCGCGGCGTGCACGGCGGTTGCGGGCACGGTGACGAGGGCCGTCGCCATGGCGGTGGCGGCGGCCAGAACGGCTCTGTTCATCTGTCCCTTCCTCAGGGCGGTTGCTCAGGTCCTGCGGAGGACCTCCAGGAGCGGTGGCAGGCCGCCGTCGCGGGTGACGGCGCCGCCGACCCCCAGCGCGCGGGCGCCGGCGGCCAGGTAGTCGGGTGCGTTGCGGGCGTCGATGCCGCCGGTGGCGACGAACTTCGCCTCGGGGAACGGGCCGCGCAGCTCGCGCAGCCAGCCGGGGCCGAGCGCTCCGGCCGGGAACGCCTTGAGCCAGTCGCAACCGGCTTGCAGGGCGTGGTGGACCTCGGTAGGAGTGGCGACGCCGGGCAGGTGCGGGAGCCCGGCGGCGTGGCTGGCGCGCACGACGTCGAGGTCGAGGCCGGGTGCGACGGTGAACACGGCACCGGCCTCGGCCGCGGCCTCGACCTGCGCCGGGGTGCGGACCGTGCCGGCGCCGACCGGGTGCCCCTGTGCGGCGAGCGCCCGCAGGCACTCCACCGCGTCAGGGGTCTGGATCGGCACCTCGACCACGCCGAGCCCGCTGCCCCACACGGCCCGCGCGATGTCGAGGGCGCGCGGGACCGGTACACCTCGCAGGATCGCGACGAGCGGGCGGCCTTCGAGCAGTTCGTCGAACGTCATTTGATGAGGGCGTTCATCCGCTCGCGGGCGGACATGAGGGCGTCCTTCGGGGGTTTCTTGCCGATGAGGATCGACTGGACCTCTTCGGCGAGCACCTTCTCCATCTGCGAGAACTGCGGGTAGATCCAGAACGGGCTGGCGCTGGAGTTGGCGCCGATCTGGCTGGTGAAGTCGGTGGCGAACTTGTCGTTCTTGACGGCGGTGTCGGCGAGGCCGGCGTTCGTGGTCGGCGGCAGGCCCGTCTTCGTGAACCAGGCGATGTTGTAGCCGGCGTCGGTGGTGACGGTCTTGGCGTAGTTCGCGGCGGCGGCCGCGCCGGCGCCGTTCACGACGGCGATGACCTGCCCCCAGGCGAGGTGCCGCGGCTTGTCGCCGCTGTTCTTGACGGGCCGGGCGACGGGGACCATCTTGGCGGCGAGGTCCTTGTCCGGGGAGGATTTGGTGACGGCGGCGCGGCCGCCGATGGCGTCCTCGTAGAAGGCGGTCTTGCCCTGCGACATCAGCGCGCGGGCGTCGACGCGGTTGACGTCGGGCGCGATGAGCTTCTGGTCGTAGAGCTTCTTGTACCAGGTGAGCGCCTCGACGCTGCCGTCGTCGCCGATGACGACCTTGTTGTTCTCCACGATGGGCGAGCCGAACTCCCACAGCCACGGGATGATGTCCTTGAGCTGGTCGACCTTCGTCATCCCGGCCCACGGCACGACCCCGCCGCCGAGGCCCTTGACCGCGGTCAGCGCCGCCTCGAACTCCGCGACGGTCTTCGGGGCGCTCGTCACGCCCGCCTTGGTGAGCAGCTCGTTGTTGCTGATCAGGCCGATGCCCGCGAACGTCCACGGCAGCCCGTACTGCACGCCGCCGGACTGGCCGAGGGCGAGCGCGGCCGGGGCGTAGTCGAGGCCCGCGGCGACGCTTTTCAGGTCCAGGAGCTTGCCGGTGGCGGCGAGGGTGGCCAGCCAGGCGACGTCGAGCTGCACCGCTCCGGTCAGCTGTCCGCCCTGTACCTGCAGCAGCAGCTGGTTGAGGTAGTCGTTGTACGGATACGAAGGAGTGCTGATCTTCGTGCCGGCGTTGGCGGCCGTGTACTTGTCGATCTGGGCCTGGATCGGCTCTTTGGTGACGGCCTCGTTGAACGACCAGCTCGTCAGGGGGAACTCCTTGACGCCGTCGTCCTTCAGGCCTTCGGCGCCGGCGGGGGCAGGGGCGCTGGTCGAGGGGGCGCAGGCGGCGAGGGTGGTGCCGAGCGCGCCGAGGCCGGCCAGTCTCAGCATGTCGCGACGGGAAACAGCCATGGTGGATCTCCTCAGAGGGCGGGGGTGTTCAGCCCTTCACGGCGCCGGCGGTGAGGCCGGCGACCAGATAGCGCTGGAGGATGGTGAAACCGATGACGACGGGCAGGGACACGACCAGCGACGCGGCCATCAGGTCGGGCCAGGCGGTCTCGAACTCGCCGAGGTAGGTGTTGACCAGGCCGGGCGGGAGGGTTTGTTTGTCGGGTCCGGCGAGGGTGAGGGCGAAGATGAAGTCGTTCCA
>NZ_JBEXDG010000139.1:0-3419 GCF_040605635.1 Dactylosporangium sp. NPDC005555 | reverse complement strand
GTCGGGTTTGGTGTTGGTTGAGAATTGCACAGTGGATGCGAGCATCTTTAAAGCTTTTTTGTGGTCAAGTTGCTGAGGGCGTACGGTGGATGCCTTGGCACCAGGAGCCGATGAAGGACGTGGGAGGCCGCGATAGGCCTGGGGGAGCTGTCAACCGAGCTGTGATCCCAGGGTGTCCGAATGGGGGAACCCGGCACCAGTCATGTGGTGTCACTCCCGCCTGAACACATAGGGCGGGTAGAGGGAACGCGGGGAAGTGAAACATCTCAGTACCCGCAGGAAGAGAAAACAACAGTGATTCCGTGAGTAGTGGCGAGCGAAAGCGGAAGAGGCTAAACCGTGGACGTGTGATACCTGGCAGGGGTTGCGTTTGCGGGGTTGTGGGACGTGTCTTGGTCATGCTGCCATGTGACTGCACAGTCAGAAAATTCAGGGTTAGTCGAAGTTCGCTGGAAAGCGGCACCGTAGACGGTGAGAGTCCGGTAGGTGAAAGTCCTGGATCTGTGTTGATGTGTTCCCGAGTAGCGGCGGACTCCTGTAATCTGCCGTGAATCTGCCAGGACCACCTGGTAAGCCTAAATACTCCCTGGTGACCGATAGCGGACGAGTACCGTGAGGGAAAGGTGAAAAGTACCCCGGGAGGGGAGTGAAATAGTACCTGAAACCGTGCGCCTACAATCCGTCGGAGCGTCCTGCCACTTTGTGGTGGGGGTGACGGCGTGCCTTTTGAAGAATGAGCCTGCGAGTTAGTGATACGTGGCGAGGTTAACCCGTGTGGGGGAGCCGTAGCGAAAGCGAGTCTGAACAGGGCGTTCAGTCGCGTGTCCTAGACCCGAAGCGGAGTGATCTAGCCATGGGCAGGCTGAAGCGCGGGTAAGACCGCGTGGAGGGCCGAACCCACCAACGTTGAAAAGTTGGGGGATGACCTGTGGTTAGGGGTGAAAGGCCAATCAAACTCCGTGATAGCTGGTTCTCCCCGAAATGCATTTAGGTGCAGCGTCACGTGTTTCTTGCCGGAGGTAGAGCACTGGATGGCCTAGGGGGCCTACAAGCTTACTGAAGTCAACTAAACTCCGAATGCCGGTAAGTGAGAGCGTGGCAGTGAGACTGCGGGGGATAAGCTTCGTAGTCGAGAGGGAAACAGCCCAGATCACCAGCTAAGGCCCCTAAGCGTGTGCTAAGTGGTAAAGGATGTGGGGTCGCATAGACAACCAGGAGGTTGGCTTAGAAGCAGCCACCCTTGAAAGAGTGCGTAATAGCTCACTGGTCAAGTGGTTCCGCGCCGACAATGTAGCGGGGCTCAAGCACACCGCCGAAGCTGTGGCATTCACATGATAACCCGGCCGATGACGTGTTCGGAGGTCCAGGTGTGTGGATGGGTAGGGGAGCGTCGTGTCACCGGTGAAGCGGCGGAGTGATCCAGCCGTGGAGGTGACGCGAGTGAGAATGCAGGCATGAGTAGCGAAAGCAGGGTGAGAAACCCTGCCGCCGGATGACCAAGGGTTCCAGGGCCAGGCTAATCCGCCCTGGGTGAGTCGGGGCCTAAGGCGAGGCCGAGAGGCGTAGTCGATGGATAACGGGTTGATATTCCCGTACCCGCGTAGAAGCGTCCATGCTGAACCTTCATGTACTAACCTCCGGATGTTCTGAAGCCTTCGGGTGGAGGAACGGATGTTGGGAACTTGTGGGGTAGTAGGCAAGCGATGGGGTGACGCAGGAGGGTAGCTGGACCCGGCCGGTGGTTGTGCCGGGGCAAGCGTGTAGCCCGCAGTATAGGCAAATCCGTACTGCATGAGGGTGAGACGTGAAGCGGAGCCGTTTCAGGCGAAGTCAGTGATCCCATGCTGCCGAGAAAAGCCTCTAGCGAGTTTCGAGCGGCCCGTACCCCAAACCGACACAGGTGGTCAGGTAGAGAATACCGAGGCGATCGGGCGAACTGTGGTTAAGGAACTCGGCAAATTGCCCCCGTAACTTCGGGAGAAGGGGGGCCACCGATGGTGAGACCACATGCTGGTGGAGCGGTTGGTGGCCGCAGAGACCAGGGGGAAGCGACTGTTTACTAAAAACACAGGTCCATGCTAAGTCGTAAGACGATGTATATGGACTGACGCCTGCCCGGTGCTGGAACGTTAAGGGGACCTGTTAGTCCGTGAGGGCGAAGCGGAGAACTTAAGCGCCAGTAAACGGCGGTGGTAACTATAACCATCCTAAGGTAGCGAAATTCCTTGTCGGGTAAGTTCCGACCTGCACGAATGGCGTAACGACTTCCCCACTGTCTCAACCACAGGCCCGGCGAAATTGCACTACGAGTAAAGATGCTCGTTACGCGCGGCAGGACGGAAAGACCCCGGGACCTTCACTATAGCTTGACATTGGTACTCGAATTCGATTGTGTAGGATAGGTGGGAGCCTGTGAAGCGGCCACGCCAGTGGTTGTGGAGGCAAGCTTGAAATACCACTCTGTTGGATTTGGGTATCTAACTTCGGACCGTGATCCGGTTCAGGGACAGTGTCTGGTGGGTAGTTTAACTGGGGCGGTTGCCTCCTAAAATGTAACGGAGGCGCCCAAAGGTTCCCTCAGCCTGGTTGGCAATCAGGTGTTGAGTGCAAGTGCACAAGGGGGCTTGACTGTGAGACTGACAGGTCGAGCAGGGACGAAAGTCGGGACTAGTGATCCGGCACTGGCAGGTGGAAGCGGTGTCGCTCAACGGATAAAAGGTACCCCGGGGATAACAGGCTGATCTTCCCCAAGAGTCCATATCGACGGGATGGTTTGGCACCTCGATGTCGGCTCGTCGCATCCTGGGGCTGGAGTAGGTCCCAAGGGTTGGGCTGTTCGCCCATTAAAGCGGTACGCGAGCTGGGTTTAGAACGTCGTGAGACAGTTCGGTCCCTATCCGCCGCGCGCGTAGGATACTTGAGAAGGGCTGTCCCTAGTACGAGAGGACCGGGACGGACGAACCTCTGGTGTGCCAGTTGTTCTGCCAAGAGCACGGCTGGTTGGCTACGTTCGGAAGGGATAACCGCTGAAAGCATCTAAGCGGGAAGCTCGCTTCGAGATGAGGTATCCCACCCCTTGAGGGTTAAGGCCCCCAGTTAGACCACTGGGTTGATAGGCCGGAAGTGGAAGCCTGGTAACAGGTTTGAGCTGACCGGTACTAATAGGCCGAGGACTTGACCTCAACCATGAAAGCTTTGTAAGTCAACGCATCCACTGTGTGATTCTGAACCAATACCAGAACGCACCCCCAACCGTGACGGGTGGGGTGTGCGGTGGTTGACAGGTTCATAGTGTTACGGCGGCCATAGCGGAGGGGAAACGCCCGGTCCCATTCCGAACCCGGAAGCTAAGCCCTCCAGCGCCGATGGTACTGCACCCGAGAGAGTGTGGGAGAGTAGGACGCCGCCGGACAAATTTT
>NZ_JBEXDG010000138.1:0-5342 GCF_040605635.1 Dactylosporangium sp. NPDC005555 | reverse complement strand
ACACCGCCGGTGGGGCCCCGCTCGGCTTCCCCACCACCTCGGTCCTCCTCCGCCCGCCCCGCCGGCGTCGGTCAGCCCCCCAGCTCCCCCCCGCCGGCGTCGTCTTTGCCGGGCCTCGTCCAGGGTCTCGTCCAGGACAGCGGCGTCCAGTCACCGCCCTTGCCGGCTACGGCGCGCGGCCCGGTCCGCGCGGCTCGCCGCCCCACCGCTTCGCGGCGGGTCCCGCCGGGGAATTCCTGTACCGCTTCTTCCGGACGCTGACGCCGGCCGGCTTGGTGCCCTTCGCGGCGGCGAGGAGCGCGGCCCCACCCGCGCGATGCTGACCGGGCACCGCCGACGCCACATGGTCGCCCCGGGTGTGGCCCCGGATTTCGCTTCGGGCCAGCGAACTGCGGCCGTGGCCGTGGCGGTCCTGCGCCGGAAGGCGGCCGGCGTGCCAACCAGGCACCACCGCGGCGACCGGTCGCGTCCTTTGTTGGTGGTGTGCGAGTGGCGCCGTCCTCACCCCACCCCACGCCCCGAGTTCGTCAGGTGGTCGAGCCCGCCGGGCCGAAGATCACCGCCCGCACCGTGGTACTCCCCGGTCCAGCCATCGACACCGGCCTCTTCCCCATGATCCGGAAGAGTTTGTGTCGCCAGAGCAGCACAAACTCTTCCGGATCATCGAGAACGCCCGAGGCGGGGGGCGACAACCACTCGGCGCCGATTGGACCGCGCCGCCGCGCCCTGCCGCGCTTAGCGTCGAGGGCATGGAAATCCTTCGGTACAGCGCGTTCACCACGGATCCCAAGGGCGGCAACCCTGCCGGGGTGGTGCTCGACGCCGCCGGGCTCGACGACCCCGCGATGCAGGCCATCGCCGCCGACGTCGGGTACTCCGAGACCGCGTTCCTGTTCCATGACGACGGCCGGATCCGGGTGCGGTACTTCAGTCCACTGGCGGAGGTGCCGTTCTGCGGCCACGCCACGATCGCGACCGCCGCCGCGTACGCCGAACGCTTCGGGCTCGGGCCGCTGCGCTTCGAGTCGCGGGTCGGCACGATCGAGGTCGAGACGCGGGTCGGCGTCGACGGGCTGACCGCGACGCTGCGCAGCGTCCCGCCGCACACCGAGCCGATCGACGCGGACACGCGGGCCGCGCTGCTGCGCGCGTTGCGCTGGGACGCCGCCGACCTCGACCCGGCGCTGCCGGTGCGGGTGGCGTACGCGGGGGCTCGGCACCCGGTCGTCGCCGCCGCCACGCGGGCCCGGCTCGCCCGCCTCGACTACGACGTGCCGGCGCTGACCGCGCTGATGGCGGAGCACGACTGGACGACGGTCGACCTGGTGTGGCGGGAGTCGGCGACGGTGTTCCACGCCCGCAACCCGTTCCCGCCCGGCGGCGTGTACGAGGACCCGGCGACCGGCGCCGCGGCGGCCGCGTTCGGTGGCTACCTGCGCGAGCTCGGGCTCGTCGACGTGCCCGCGTCGCTGCGCATCCACCAGGGCGACGACCTCGGCCGGCCCAGCCTCGTCACCGTCGAGCTGGACGCCGACCCGGGCCGCGGGGTCGCGGTCACCGGCACCGCCGTGCCGATCGGATAGCCGGCGAAACCCGGCAGGAACGCGAGAAGCGTTGGCCGGTGTGCCGCGGGGAGGGCTGATCCACCGCGGACATCGGCCAACGCTCTACGAGTCGAGGCAGGCGGTGCCTCTAACGTCGCGTCAGCAGCTGGACGCGAACCCGATCACGGCGACCGAGTTGCACGACACGTTGATCGGCATCTGGACGGTGGTCGAGGACTGGTTGCCGTTGAAGAACCCGGCGTTGTAGCCCGAGGTCCAGTTGCCGCCGTTGTTGTTGTACGCGTACGCGCCGCCGCCACCGTTGCCGTTGCCGTTGCCGTTGCCGTACGAGCTGTTGTTGTTGCCGTACGAGTTGTTGTTGGCGTAGTGCTTCTTGTGCTTCTTCTTGTGGCTGTTGGCGTTCGCGTTGCCGTTGCCGTTCCCGTTGCCGTTCCCGGCACCGCTGTAGCTGCCGCCGTCGCCGTTGTAGGCGTAGGCGCCGCCGGAGCAGTTGGCGTTCGCGAAGCCGACGATCGCCACGGCGTTGCCGCAGACGTTGACCGGCACCTGGACCGTGGTCGAGGACTGGTTGCCGTTGAAGAACCCGGCGTTGTAGCCCGTGTCCCAGTCGGCGTGGGCGGCGGTGCCGGTGAGCGCGAGGCCCCCCATGGCCAGCGCGGCGATCTGCACCGACCGGATGAGCCAGCGATTCATGATGACGACCTTTCGACGAGTGATCGACGGTGAACGTCCGTCGCGACCCCCACTAAACCCGAAATGCGAGTCCTGGACTGATATTTCACGAAAAACAGTCACGCAATGCACCCGCAAGGTTACGTAATGTAGTCGCCACGGCGTGGCGACTTGGGGTCAGCGACACGTGCCGATCTCCGCCACACTGGTCCCCATGCAGGCTCCCCGCCCCATCGCAGCAGCACTCCTGGCGGCCGTCGCCGCCGGCACCCTCGCCGGATGCTCGCCTCCGGACGAGCCGCAGCTCGCTGTGGGACGCGGCCCGTCGGGGCTGCCGGTCCTGCACCTGCGGGCCTGCAAGGGCCAGGTCGTCTGGTCCGTCGGCCTCCGGGGTCCCGAGCCGCCACGGTCCGCCGCGCCACTGCCGTCCTCCGGCGGCTCGTGGCCCGCCGGCTGGGTCGGCAGCCCGACCGGCGGCGCCCACGGGTCCATCTGGAAGATCGAGAACCGCACCGACACCGCCCGGGCATGGGCCATCGAATACGGCACCACGCCACCGGGCTGGGCGGCCGTGCAGCTCGACGGGCTGCCCGCCACCCCGCCGAAGCTGTCCCCCACCGCCCGCTACATCGCCGGCGCCGGCCTCAGGGTCACGGACGTCGAGTTCACGCTCGCCGACCTGGAAGGACTCAAGGACGGCGAGGTGCGGGGGCACAAGGGGCACGAGACAGCCGAGCGGACCCTGACCCTGCGGCAGTACCGCAAGGAGGCCGACAACGCCTGCTGAACCTCAGTCGGGGGTGCCGCGGCGTCGGCGGCGCCACACGTACACCAGCAGCAGCGAGACCAGGAGCAGCCCGGCGACGATCAGCGCGGGCGTCTCATAGCGGTGCACCAGGGCGCGGACGCGGTCGAGGTTGCCGCCGGCGAAGGCGCCGATCGAGACCCACAGGGCGGTCCAGAGGGCGCCGCCGATCGCGTCGCGGATCGCGTACTGGCGCCAGGGCAGGTCGACGGCGCCGGCGATGAGGCCGTTGGTCTGGCGCAGGCCGTCGATGAACCTGGCGACGACGATGATGTTGCGGCCGCGGCGGGCGAAGAAGTGCTCGGCGCGGGCCAGGCGCGGCTCGGTCAGCCCGACCCGGCGGCCCCAGCGGAGGATGGCCGGGCGACCGGCCTTGCGGCCGAGCCAGAAGCCCAGGTTGTCCCCCACGACGGCGGCGGCGAAGGTGATGGCGGCGACCAGGGGCAGGCTCATCGAGCCGTGCCCGGCGAGCACCGCGGCGGCCACCACCACGCTGACCGCCGGGGTGGGGATGCCGATCCCCTCCAGCAACACCAGCAGGGCGAGGGCGGGATAGCCGTAGCGCTCCAGTTGCTCCACGGGACAATGGAATCATGTCGAGTTGGTACGAGTCGCACATCGACCGGCAGATCCGCGAGGCGCAGGAGGCCGGGCAGTTCGACGATCTGCCGGGCGCCGGGAAGCCGCTGCCGGACCGCGGGGAGCTCTACGACGAGGACTGGTGGATCAGGGACCTCGCCCGCCGGGAGGGTCTGCCGGGTGGGGTGCCGCCGACGCTGCGGCTGCGCCGTGAGGTCGAGGACCTGCCGGAGCGGTTGCCGGCGCTGCGGACCGAGGAGCGGGTCCGGGCCGTGGTCGAGGACCTGAACACCCGCATCGAGCAGGCACGACGCGGCCTGATGGACGGCCCGGCGACGCTGCTGCCGCCCCTGGACGTGGAGGCCGTCGTGCGCGACTGGCGGACGGGCCGTTGACACGGTGGCGTGACGCCGCTTACGTTGCTCCCGCAACTGTTAGTCAATCTGCCTATTAGTTGGAGGAGGCAGCAAATGCCGCTCGGTGGTTCCTCCAAGCTGCTCAAGGCGCTCAACGAGGCGGCCGCGCTCGGTCACCTCCTCGACCACGGGCAGCTCACCCGCGCCGAGCTGCGGTCGCTGACCGGCCTGTCCAAGCCCACGATCTCCGAGGCGATCCGCCGCCTCGCCGACGCCGACCTCGTCGTCGGCGCCGGGCACGAGACCGGCCGGCCCGGCCCCAACGCGGAGGTGTATGCGGTCAACCCCGACGCCGCGTACGCCGTCGCCATGTCGGTGCGCGACGGCGCACCGTCGCTGACCGCGTCGCTGCACGACCTGCGCGGCGTCCAGCGGGCCAGGCTGGCCGTCCCGGTCGACTTCGCGCACACCGACCCGGCCACCGCGGTCACGTCCACCGTCGACGCGCTGTGCGCGGCGGCCGGCGTCGGACGCGGCCCGGTCGCGCACGTGCAGCTCGCCGTCGCGGGCGCGTTCGACCCCCGGGACCGGGTCATCCACCACGTCGACGTGCCCGGCTGGAGCCGCCGCGGCCTCGTCGACGACCTCGCCGCCGCGGCCGGCGTGCCGGTCGAGGTCGACAACGACGTCAACCTCGCCGCGCTCGCCGAACGCGCCCACGGCGCCGCGCAGGGCCTGCCGGACACGGACGGCTTCGCGCTGCTGTGGCTCGGCGAGTCCGGTCTCGGCCTCGCCATCGACCTCGGCGGCGGCAACCTGCTGCGCGGCGCGCGGGGCGGCGCGGGCGAGATCGGCTACATGCCGGTCGCCGCCGAGGGTGCCCGCGACTTCCACGACCTGGTCAGCGGCGCCGCGGTGCGCGCGCTGGCCGACGAGCGGGGCGTGCCGGTCACCGACACGGCGCTGCTGCGCGAGCTCGCCGGGCGGATCGTGCTCGGGCTCGCCGCGGTCGTCGCGGTGCTCGACCCGCCGCTCGTGGTGCTCGGCGGGGAGATCGGCCGGGCCGGCGGTGCCGCGCTCGGCGAGGCGGTGGCGAAGGCGATGGCGCGGGCGGCGCCGCTGGAGACGGAGATCGCGGTGAGCACCGTCGGGGACGACGCTCCCCTGCTCGGCGCCGCGGACGCCGCCCTGTCCGCCGTGCGCCGGGTCCTGCTCGACAGGTTGCGGCAACCGGGCGCCTGACGGCACCCCCTCGAACCGCGGACGCCGGCCGATCTGGCGGCCACGACCGGCGGCCGCGCGCACCACACACCCACACCCCAGCCAGTGACCACGGTCAAAGACTATGGCATGAACGCCGCTTCC
>NZ_JBEXDG010000137.1:0-5534 GCF_040605635.1 Dactylosporangium sp. NPDC005555 | reverse complement strand
GCTATCTCTAAGGTGTCACAGGCGAGTTTGGCATCAATTCGATCACTTACTTTCCACGCAATATATTTCCTTGAGTAGAGGTCAAGAATAGCACAGAGATAAACATGTCGTTTAGGTCCTATAGAGATATAAGTGAAATCTGTTGTCCAAACTTGATTTGGGGAGTTCGGGTTAAATTCTTGTTTAAGCAGATTATCAGAAGAAAATACAGGAGCTTTCTTTGATTTAAAACGAGGTTTGATGGTTGACATTTTAGGGAGTGTCATAGACTTGAGAAGTCTTAAGATACGGCCTTCAGAAATATTAACGCCATAATCACGCAGGAGAATGATTTTAAAAGCTCTCGTTCCAATTCTTTTCTTGGCTTTCATATAAATCTCAAGGAGTAATTTTCTCAAGCGTTGATTTTCTACTTCACGCTTCGAAGGCCTCTTGTTTATGAAGTTATAGTAGGTGGAACGATTGACATGTAAAACACGACAGAGCATAACTGTCGTGTGTTCAAATCGGAGTCGATAGATGGCTTTCAATCTTACTTGGAGTTTTGCATGAATATGGCACTCGCTTTTTTTAAGATCAGATTTTCTTCCTCTAGTTGGCCATTCCTTTTTTGTAATTCTTGAATCTGTTTAGCAGTCAACACCGTATTATCTTCAAGACGCACTTGAGAGTACTGCTTAATCCATTTTGCAAGTGCAGAAGAAGATACGCCATAATCTTTACAGAGTTCAGTTTGTGTTTTACCAGTTTGATAGAGATTAACAAGCGATTGTTTGAAATCCTCATCCTAACGTTTAAAACCTGACATAAAAGTCCTTTCATTTTTGTGTCTTAATAGACAGATTATAACACCCAATTTTCTGTCCACTTTTATAGTATAGCTCCATGGCACGTGTTGGTGATCTTTTAGGAATCAACTATCTAGGGACGCATACCATGCGTAAAACAGGCACTTATCGTGTTTATACGCAGTCGAATTATAATATTGGTTTAGTCATACATTTATTAAACCATTCAAGCGAAGCCATGACTTTAACATATCTTGGATTAGATCAAGCTAGTCGAGAAACGATGTTAGACCAAATTGATTATGGGTAATGAATGTTTAGAACTTAGTAGTCGTCCAAAAACGACTACTTTTTTTGTTGAATCGTCCTTGGACGATTCGATGCTTTTGACTTGTAAGAACAGAATTGAATGAAGCCATACTGTTCGCATATTTTTAGTGGATGAACAAACAAAATACGAGAGATTTTTTGTTCGTTCATCCAAAAAGAGGGACGATTTCGGAAGAAGAAAATCGTCCCTTTTTTTCTTCTTTTTGTATGACAAAAAGAAAGATCTTTTGCCCATTTTATTTTTATAAAATGGGTAGGTGGCGTTTGCGTAAAGCAAATCGACACAATCCAAAGGGGATAAAAGGGGAAAGTGAAACTTCCCCCTTTTCAAGCCACATTGTAATACAAGAACGAAGTAATTTGTATTACAATGTGATAGCTTACAGCAGTATTTATGGGTTTATATTTGCTATTTTGTTGTGAGGATTGTAACCGAATAGGGCGCAATGCTTATTACAAAATCAATGACAAAGGGCGATTGAGGAATGAGCGCTGGGGCATTTTATCTTTGAGGAAGTTCTTGATGGATCAGAAAAATGTATCACAAATTGAAACAAAGACTCACTCATTTAAGAGACGCTACTAGCATGAAATTTTGTTGTTGCGATAAGCAACTTCTGATACACGATTTTTAGCCATTACATCACTCGTTTTTAGAGTGATGTGTAAGTGCGCATTGCACTCTTTTTTTACGAAACAAGCCGACCAGCGTTTGAAACTTTTTAGTTTTTCATCATTCTATTTTAAAACGCTCTAAAACTCGATTTAAGCGACTTTAATTCGAAACTGTCTATTTGTTCAAAGGGAACATTAAGAATGCTTAAACGAGCTTTTAAGTGGGTTTAAAGTGATTTTGAATTGAATAGCTTGTTTTAAGTTGTAAAAAAACAAGTTAAACAAAGTATAGGTTTTCCATTTAAGGGTTGTTAGGGCTTGCCCTGACCGTCTGTAAGACGCTTGATTGCAAAGTATGAGTATTTAGCTAGTCAAATAGTTAAAACAGCGTATACGAGCAATTAGAGGGAATCCAAGAAAGTCCTAAGAGAGGGTTTGATCTTTTCTTTTAGCGAGTGCGAGTGAACGCTGCAAGTAAAATGTGAGCGTGGTTTTCGCTCACTCCTTTTTTTGATGATTTTGACTTTGGATTTTACATTTTTGAAAAAAATAAAAAATAGGCGAAGCCTATATATATATTTATCTTATATATTTTAATCTTTTAATCTTTTGCGTCAAAAAAAAGTGAGTGTTTTCAAGGGGTTAAAGAATAATATGTGAAGAAAAAACTGTTTATATATGGAGAAAAAACTGTTTATATATGGAGAAAAAACTGTTTATACATGGAGAATGTCTATTATCTTCTCCATGTATTATGGTATAATAAAAGCATGAAGAAACACTTTTCGTCGAGAGAATCTTCATGCCTATCTAAAATCACTCACAAAGGAGCAGTTTTCTATGACTAGTATACCAAAAAATGAACAAAATCAGAAGCAGGTGCAAATCTTGAACGAATTATCAAAACGAAAAGTAGTGGAGCATAATTCTTTAATTACCAGCATTGCCAAAATGGATAAAACCCCACTCAAAATGTTTGAGTTAGCCGTATCGTGCATTGATACCGAAGAACCGCCTAAAGATCATACAGTCTATCTCTCAAAAGAAGAACTTTTTACGTTTTTTAAAGTTTCTGACAATGACAAACATAGTCGTTTCAAGCAGGCAGTTGAGAATATGCAGAAACAAGCTTTTTTCAAAATTAAAGAAAAAAAAGAACATGGGTTTGAGTTTGAAAATATTGTGCCGATTCCCTATGTTAAGTGGACGGATTATCATGATGAGGTAACGATCCGATTTAGTCCTGAAATTATGCCGTATTTAATCAATTTAAAACAAAATTTCACGCAACACGCTTTGTCTGATCTTGCAGAACTCAATAGCAAGTATTCCATTATCTTGTATCGCTGGTTATCTATGAATTATAACCAGTACGAGCATTATAGTTACAAGGGCGGGCGCCGAGAAGAACAAGTGGAAGCCTACCGCAATCCTTCAATTTCCATGCGAGAATTACGAGAAATGACGGATATAGTCAATGAATATAAACTTTTTGCAGATTTAGAAAAATGGATATTAAAAAAACCTTTGGAAGAAATCAATGATCATACTTCTTTTACCGTGACGTATGACAAAGTCAAAAAGGGGCGCTCGATTGATTCTATCGTCTTTCATATTACGAAAAAACGTCGAGCAGACGATAACAGCTACAAGTTGGAAGATAAAGTCTACCAAGAAGATAAAGCACGTAAAGCAGAAACCGAAGACATGCTGACGGTACAAGCCCTAAAAAGTCCGTATACCAAGCTGCTTATGGAACATTTCTTATTGTCTTATCTAGACTTGACGGATACTAAAATTCTTTCAGGCTTACAAGCACACGTGTACCCTCTCTATGACGAACTGAAAGACTTACGAGGTTTGAATGGGGTCAAAGACCACTTGTCTTATGTGAGAGCCAAGCGAGAAGACTACTCAAAGAAAAATATCACTAAGTATCTCAAAAAAGCAATCGAGCAATACCTACCCACGGTTAAAAGGCAGGACTTATGATGAGTGAAAAGTTAAAGACAATCAAAGAGCTTGCGGATGAAATAGGTGTTTCAAAGCAAGCTGTATGGCAAAAAATAAAAAAAGAATCGTCAATAGATTTACGTCAATTTACGTCAAAAAAAGGAAATACCGTTTACGTTGACGTTGATGGTCAAAAAGTTATTAAGAATGCTTTTTTTAACAAAACGTCAACTAAAAAACGTCAACAAAAAGTTTTTGTTGACGACAACGTGGATAATTCAGTTGATGACAATCCAGAGGGGAATGAAGAGATTTTATTTTTAAGGAATCTAGTGTCCGAACTCCAATCAGAAAAAAAAGATCTTCATAAGCTATTAGACCAGCAACAACGTCTAGCCTTACAGGATAAAAAAGTACTAGAAGAGTATAAATCAGAAATCAATGAATTGAAAGCTCTTAAAATGCCTCAGGAGGATATGAAAGATGGCTCGTCGATAAGGGGTGAGGCGCAGGAAGAAATCAATGAATTGAAAGCTCAATTGAGGTTATCAGAAAAAGAACGAAACAAGGCAAAAGAAAAAGAGCCGGTAAAAACAGAATCTAAAAAATGGTGGAAACTATGGAAATGAGGGGGATCAAATGAGTCATTCGGAACAAATGATTGAAAACCAGTTCATACAGATCTTAAGTGAGAAAGAAAATCAGTGGACTTATCGTCCGGACTTGAAGTCGGAAGAAGCACTTTGGCAAAACTTTAGAGGCCATTTGAACCGAATAAATTTAGCAGTATTGGAAGAGCAACTATTAACGGACAAAGAATTTAAGCAAGTCAAAGTCGAGTTTTCACGTTTGACCGGAACGCCTTTTTTAGCTTCTCAATGGCTTAGAGGAGAAAACGGGGTGGCTCAAGTTTTATTAGAGCGAGAAAATGGGAAAAAAGTGACTTTAGAAGCCTTTAGAAATAAGGATATCTCAGGAGGAACTTCTTCTTATGAGGTGGTTCACCAAGTGGTCCCAGATTCCTCTAGAGTAGATCGTGGAGATGTGAGCTTGCTGATTAATGGGCTCCCAATCATTCATATTGAGCTCAAAAAAGAGTCCGCTAAAGACGGTTTTATGCAAGCTTATTATCAAATTCAGCGTTATGCAGAAGATGGATTTTTTAAAGGGATTTACGCAACCACTCAAATCATGGTGATTTCCAATAAAGTTGATACCCGATACTTTGCAAGACCTAGTGAAGATACCGCTGAAGCCTATGCTCGGATGAAGAAGTTTTTATTTAATTGGCGGACTGAAGACAATCAAACGGTTTCCGATTTGTTTGATTTTACTCGTACAGTTTTGCGGATACCCGATGCCCATGAATTGATTAGCCAATATACCATTCTCGTCGATGATCAAAAAAATCAAAAATTCCTCATGGCTTTAAGACCTTACCAAATTCATGCTATTCGTAAGATTCGTCAAAAAGCTGCACAGCATGAAGGAGGATTTATTTGGCATGCGACAGGTTCAGGAAAGACCATTACCAGTTTTGTCGCAACGAAATTATTAGCACAAAATGCGATCGGTGTCGATCGTACGGTCATGGTTGTTGATAGAACAGACTTAGATGCTCAAACGCAGGATGAGTTTACGAAGTTTGCCTCGGAATATCATACCGGACAAACGACCGGAAATTCGGTAGCCAATACTTTGATTGTTGGGATCAAAAATCAAAAACAGTTGGCTCGAAACCTCCTTTCATCAAAAAATAATAATACGATTTTAGTGACCACGATTCAAAAACTCTCTGCGGCTATGCGAAGTGCCCAACAAGAGAGTGAAGAAAAAGGCTCGAATCAA
>NZ_JBEXDG010000136.1:0-5536 GCF_040605635.1 Dactylosporangium sp. NPDC005555 | reverse complement strand
CCCGCCTCGTGGTGACCCTCGGCGGCCGGACCGTCAGCCTGTAGAAACCCCCGTCAGTGGCGGGCCGCGTCGCGGCCCGCCACCTCGGTGACGGTCAGGACGGCGGCCACGTCCGTCAGCCGGGCCGCCGGCACGAGGTCCGGCCGCCCGCGGAGCAACTCCTGGAAAAGGTTCATGGCGGTGGCGAACGCGTCGGTGTTCCCGACGTCCGCCTGGAACCGGCACAGGTGCAGCATCGCGAGTGAGCGCAACTGCTCGGGCCGGATGGTTCCGGTGGCGCCGACCGTCGCCTCCCACAGGGCGTAGGCCTCGGCGGTCGCGGCGGGGTCCAGCACCGCCGCCGCGTCGCCGTGCTCCGTGAACATCACCACACGCCGCTCAACCGCTTGCCAGAGGTCTTCCACCCGCATCCGGTCCCCGGTCAATGGAACGTCACGCTGACCTTCAGACGGAGACTCCGGGACGTATCGCTGATCCGGTTGAGGGTGGCGGCGAACGACGGCCCGAACTGCTTGAGCACCGACCGTACCGTCGCGGCGAACTCGAGCTCGCGGTGCGCCTCGGAGCTGATGTCCAGCTCGAGGACGTGACTGCCGAGGGCGTTCACGGACGACCGGCGCTGGCGGATCAGGCTGCTCACGACCGGGTCGGCGATGAGGTCGCCCTCGCGGGCGGTGGCCTCGGCCGCGTCGACGTCCGACTCGCCGGTCTGCCAGGACCAGCGGGCCTGGACGGACTGGGCCATCCGGTTCAGCCAGGCGCCCCGGCCGGTGCCGTTGACCTCCATGGCACCGGTGCGCAGGTCGACCGAGCCGGTGACCTCGCCCTTCTCGGTGACCTCACGGACCTCCTGCACCTCGAGCTCCCGCGCGCCCAGGAGCTGGCACACGACCGCGAACCGGTTGAACTTGGCGAGGGAGATCTGCTCGTACGCCGTGACCGCGTCCACGTATTCGCCGCCGTCCCAGCGGTTGCGGATCAGCAGCATGCCGGGCTGGAGCCGGTCCGCCAGCCGGTTCAGGGCGGGAAGATCGCTGAACGGCGGGCGCAACGGCACGGGCACGACCGTCGTGAACGGGTCGGCGAGCAGGTCCGGGTTGCTGGCGCGGGCATCGGTGTACTGATCGCGGCTGATGACGACGAGCCGTCGGCGCAACTGCGGCGGCCGGCTCACCGGTGCCCCCGAGCGGGCGCCACGGCGCGGAACAGCCGCCGGAGCCAGCCACCGAGCCGCGACCGCAGCGCCGCGACCCGCCGAAAAGGGCGGGTCGTCCGCCAGCCGTCGGCCAGCGCTTCGCTGAGGGTCGCCGGCTCGACGTCCAGGTCGCCGGCCCGCAGGATCTCCGCCGCCTGCGTCGCGCAGCGGGTCGGCCAGTCCGAGCCGCCGACCGCCGACACGACGATCGTGACCAGCAGGCGGTCGCCGACCGGCACCTCGACGAGCAGCGTCTCCGCGTGCCGGACGGCCCGGCCGTGAGGTCCCGACGTGTCGGCCGCGGCCCGGTCGACGATCTGGTTGAAGAGCTGGTGGATCCGGGCGCGTTCGCCGGTCCGGCCCGGGTCGAGGGACCGGCCGTCGTGCCAGGCCAGTGCCGGCCGGGCCGCGCCGAACTCCAGGTACACCACCCGCAATCGTGCCTTGCCGGTCGTCATGTCCGCTCCCATGCGACGATCTGGTCCATGATCCGGTCGCTGAGCGCGCCGGCCGACGCCGGTGATTCGAGGCTGCCGGCCACCACGCGGACCCGGCCGGTGCCGCCGAGCTTCAGCACGATCGGCTCGAGCTGGCCGGCGAGGTGCTTGCGGTAAGCGTCCTCGCCGAGCTCGGCCTGTCTGGGGTCCTGGTCGCACCAGGTCACGGTGAGGACGCAGAGTTTGGCCCTGCCGCCGTCCAGCCAGGGCCGGATCAGCCCGGCGGAGTCCTCGATCCTCTCCCATCCCTTGGTGAACGGGCCGTACCCGTCCGGGTGCAGGTCGGCCGCCCGCTCCTCGTCGACCAGATCCACCGCGCGGACCAGGTAGAGCACCACGGCGCTCGCCTCGGCCGGGCCCTTCCACTCGGCCCAGTCGCTTTCGTCGCCGCTGAGATCGGCGAGCTTGCGGAACACGAACCGCCGGTCCCCGGCCACGGTCTTGATCCGGTCGAAGTTGCGTTTCGCCTGCGTGTGCGCGCGTCCCTCCTCGACCCATTCGCCGCGCCAGAAGTCGATCAGGGTGGACTTGCCGCTGTCGTTGACACCGAGCACGGCGATCCGCAGGCTCCGGCGCCATTTCCGCGCGGCGACCGCGGCGCCGACAGCGCCCGCGGCCGCGATTCCCGCATAGATGATGATTGGGATCGGCACGCAAACCTCCACCGCTGGGGGACAACGCCTGCACAACCGAACTGACGGACAGGGATGGCGGCCCACCCCGGTTCGGTCGGTCGGGCGGGCAGGAATGGCCGTCCGAGCGGCGGTCGCCGCCGTTCGTTCGGCGGTCCGGCGGGTCGTGGCTGGCTATGATTCCGGTCGATGACATCCGAGGGTTCGGGCAATGCGGCGGCACGCTGTGCGGGGCTGACATGGTGAGGCGCCGCGACCAGGAGAAGGCACGGCAGCTCGTGCAGAGCGGCATCGACCTCAATCAGGCCGGGAAGGCCAAGGAGGCGTTCGCCGCCTATCTGCAGGCCATGCAACTGGATCCGGACAACAGCCTTGCGCCCAACGGCCTGGCGCTGCTGATCACGGCCAGCGCGACCGAGCCGGCGCAGCTGGACCAGGCGCTGCAGCTGGCCGAGCGGGCCATCGCGTCCGCAGGCGATCCGTTCCTCAAGGCGATGTGCGTGAGCACCCGGGCCGAGGTGCGGCTGCGCCGCGGGGAGCTGCAGCTGGCGATCCAGGACTCGGTGGCCTCCCTGCAGATGCTGGGCGCGAAGGCGCTCCCGCAGACCCGCGCGAACGTGTTCCGGCGGATCGGCACGGCCCGGCAGTTCCTGGGCGAGCTCGACGCGGCGTTCGAGGCGTACCGCCTGGCGGTCGAGGCGGACCCGGCGGACGTCAACTGCCGGACGCTGCTGGCGCGGGTCGCCAAGGACCGGGGTGACCACGCCACGGCCCTCGCCGAGTACACGAGCGCGATCTCGATCGTGGCGGGCGCGCAGCAACGCTTCGCCCAGCCGGCCCAGCTGCTGGCGATGCTGCTCAACGACCGTGGCTGTGTGCGGGCCGCGGTCGGCGCCTATCGCGAGGCGGAGACGGACTACCAGCTCGCGGTGAAGTTCGATCCGCAGTATCCGTACGCATATGTCAACTGCGCGTTCGAGGCCGGCCGCCGCGGGGACCGGCCGGCGATGGTCCAGTACCTCGACGCCGGGCTGCAGCGGGCTCAGCAGAACGACGCCCACCTCATGAACACGCTGCTGACCGAGGTCGCCGTCGGCGAGAACGGCGACGTGATCCTCGGCGTCCTGTTCAAGCACGGCCGGATCAGCCCGGAGGTGTACCAGAAGCAGCTGGAAGGGCTGCGGCAGCACAGCGGGCCGTCCCGCCCGCCGAACCCGATCGGCGACCCGGCGAACGCCCTGCCGGTCGGCACCGCGCAGACCGCCGAAGCGCCGGCCGACACGATCACCGCCGCCCTGCCGAAGGCGCGGATCGTCGTGTTCGCGGCGAACCCGTTGATCAACGACCAGCTCGCGCTGGGCCGGGAGATCCGGGAGATCACCGACAACCTGCGGGCGAGCAGGCACCGGGACGCCTTCGAGATGGTGCCGTGCCTGGCCGCCCGCCCGAACGACCTGCTGCAGTACCTCAACGAGTATCTGCCGCACATCGTGCACTTCAGCGCGCACGGCAGCCAGGCCGGCGAGATCATCCTCGCCGCGGACGGCTCCCAGCCCTGGCGGACCCGCGACCTCGACCCGAGCCCCGCCGGTGGGAACCAGCGGGCCGTGAGCGCCGTGGCCCTGGGCGAGCTGTTCCGGATCATGAAGGACAACATCCAGATCGTCGTGCTCAATGCCTGCTACTCGGCCGTCCAGGCGAAGGCGATCAACGAACACATCGACTACGTCGTGGGCATGCGCCGGTCGATCCGGGACGACGCCGCGATCGTCTTCGCCGCCGCGTTCTACAGCGCGCTCGGCTTCAACCGGACCGTCGTGGAGGCCTTCGAACAGGCGAAGGTCCAGCTGACCGTGGTCGGCATCCCCGAGCAGGACGTGCCGGAACTGCTCGTCCGCCCCGGCGCCGCCCCCAGGCTCGTTTTCGGCACCGTCAAACCATCCAGCGCCTGACGGGCCCGCCGAGCCGCCGTCAGCGCGGCTGCCGTACCGCGGCGGACCGCAGCGGGCGCATGCCCTCCTCGACGCGGGCGAGCTCGTCGAGCATCGCCGTCGCCGCGTCCGCCATCACCGGGGTCGCGGCCAGGACGCCGTCGTGGATGAGCTGGGCGTGGAACGGGATGTTGACGCTCTCGAAGACCGGCACCATGCGCAGCGTCGTCACGACCTGCTTCAGCTGCTGGACGGCGCGGGTGCCGGCGGCGACGCCACCGTAGGAGACGAAGCCGACCGGCGCGTACGCCCACTCCTGCGACAGGTGGTCGATCGCGTTCTTCACCGCGGCCGGGTAGCCGTAGTTGTACTCCGGTGTCACGACGACGAACGCGTCCGCCTCCTCGACCTGGGCGCTCCAGTCCCAGGTGTGCTGGTGCACGTACTGTCGCAGCCGCGGGTGGTGCGGGTCGGCGAGCAGCGGCAGGCCGATCGCCGCCAGGTCCGCGATCCGCAGGTCGAAGTGCCCGTGCTGCTTGGCGCGCTCGGCGAACCACTCGGCGATGGGCAGCCCGGCGCGGCCGGGACGGGTGGAGCCGATGATGACCATGAGGGTCGGCATGGTGCGGCCTTTCAGGAAGCTGGACCGCCGGCGAAGGCGGTGAACTGGGCGAGCGCGGCGAAGTCGTCGACGGCGTCCCGGCCGGCGACCTGGTCCAGGGGATGCCCCTGGATGAGCCGCTTCCCGGGCACCTCGAGCCGCTTGCCGGTGCGGGTGTGCGGGATGACGGGCACGGCGACGACGTCGTCCGGGACGTGCCGCGGCGACGCCCGCCCGCGGATCTCCGCCGTCACGTGCCGGATCAGCTCCTCGGTGAGGGGGACGCCGTCGGCTGGGACGACGAAGAGGACGAGCCAGTATGCACCGTCGCCGAGCTCCGCGCCGATGACGGGCGAGTCCCGGATCTGCGGGAGACCGTCGACGACGGCGTAGATGTCGGCGCTGCCGAGCCGGACCCCGTGCCGGTTGAGCGTGGAGTCGGAGCGACCGGACACGACGACGCTGCCACGGTCGGTCGTCAGCATCCAGTCGCCGTGCCGCCAGACGCCGGGGTACGCGCAGGTGCGGGCCGAGGTGTGGCGCCGCGACGGCGGGGCGTGCGTGGAGTGCCAGGCGACGGAGTACCTGGAGTTCGACCACGTCATCCCGTGGAGCCGCGGCGGCGCGACCAGCGCCGGCAACCTGCAGCTGCTGTGCCGCCGCTGCAACCTCGCCAAGGG
>NZ_JBEXDG010000135.1:0-5765 GCF_040605635.1 Dactylosporangium sp. NPDC005555 | reverse complement strand
CTGAGTAGCGCGCGTGACGCGCGCCGGCGTTGGGTGAACACGGAGCTCCTTGTGCGGGGTGGACACAGGTCGCTGCGCGCAACGGTTCACCGAAATGGTAATCCTCCAGATATAGTCCGTACGGGATTCGAACCCGTGTTACCGCCGTGAAAAGGCGGTGTCTTAACCCCTTGACCAACGGACCATACTTTCAACTTGGCCACTCGCCTATCTCCCAGGGGGCAACCCCCAAGTACTTCCGCCGTAGATGGACTTAACTTCTGTGTTCGACATGGGAACAGGTGTATCTCCATCGCAATGATGACCAAATCATTAAATGTTACCTTGAACATTCAAAACTAAATAACAATTCTTCTAACTTTTAAACCATAAGCATATTATATTTGACTCTTTTGGTAAAGTCCTCGAGCGATTAGTACTGGTCCGCTCCAAGTCTCGCAACTCTTCCACTTCCAGCCTATCTACCAGATCATCTCTCTGGGCTCTTAATTCTTACGAATGGGTAATCTCATCTTGAGGTGGGCTTCGCACTTAGATGCTTTCAGCGCTTATCCCTTCCCTACATAGCTATCCAGCCGTGCTCCTGGCGGAACAACTGGTACACCAGCGGTAAGTCCATCCCGGTCCTCTCGTACTAAGGACAGATCCTCTCAAATTACCTACGCCCGCGACGGATAGGGACCGAACTGTCTCACGACGTTCTGAACCCAGCTCGCGTGCCGCTTTAATGGGCGAACAGCCCAACCCTTGGGACCGACTACAGCCCCAGGATGCGACGAGCCGACATCGAGGTGCCAAACCTCCCCGTCGATGTGAACTCTTGGGGGAGATAAGCCTGTTATCCCCAGGGTAGCTTTTATCCGTTGAGCGATGGCCCTTCCATGCGGTACCACCGGATCACTAAGTCCTAGTTTCCTACCTGCTCGAGTTGTAGCTCTCGCAGTCAAGCTGGCTTTTACCTTTACACTCTACGATTGATTTCCAACCAATCTGAGCCAACCTTTGAGCGCCTCCGTTACTCTTTAGGAGGCGACCGCCCCAGTCAAACTGTCCGTCAGACACTGTCTCCCTGGCCGATTATGCCAGCGGGTTAGAGTAACCATAAGTCAAGGGTAGTATCCCAACAACGCCTCAATAGAAACTAGCGTCCCTATTTCAATGGCTCCTACCTATCCTGTACATGACTTACAGGTACTCAATATCAAACTACAGTAAAGCTCCATGGGGTCTTTCCGTCCTGTCGCGGGTAACCTGCATCTTCACAGGTACTAAAATTTCACCGAGTCTCTCGTTGAGACAGTGCCCAAATCATTACGCCTTTCGTGCGGGTCGGAACTTACCCGACAAGGAATTTCGCTACCTTAGGACCGTTATAGTTACGGCCGCCGTTTACTGGGGCTTCAATTCATACCTTCGACTTACGTCTAAGCACTCCTCTTAACCTTCCAGCACCGGGCAGGCGTCACCCCCTATACATCACCTTGCGGTTTAGCAGAGAGCTGTGTTTTTGATAAACAGTTGCTTGGGCCTATTCACTGCGGCTGGCTTTTACACCAGCACCCCTTCTCCCGAAGTTACGGGGCTATTTTGCCGAGTTCCTTAACGAGAGTTCTCTCGATCACCTGAGGCTACTCGCCTCGACTACCTGTGTCGGTTTGCGGTACGGGTAGATATGACTTTACGCTAGAAGCTTTTCTTGGCAGTGTGACATCAGAGAGTTCGCAACCGTAGTTGCTTCCCCATCACAGCTCAATGTTAAAGAGAAATGCATTTGACACATCTCACACCTCACTGCTTAGACCAGAATCCATTAACTGGCATCTCTTAGCCTACTGCGTCCCTCCATCACGATCATATCTAGTACTGGAATATCAACCAGTTGTCCATCGACTACGCCTTTCGGCCTCGCCTTAGGTCCCGACTAACCCAGGGCGGACGAGCCTTCCCCTGGAAACCTTAGTCTTACGGTGGATAAGATTCTCACTTATCTTGCGCTACTCATACCGGCATTCTCACTTCTTAACGCTCCAGCACTCCTCACGGTATACCTTCATCGCGGTTAAGAACGCTCTCCTACCATTGATAAAATATCAATCCAAAGCTTCGGTAATATGTTTAGCCCCGGTACATTTTCGGCGCAGGGTCACTCGACTAGTGAGCTATTACGCACTCTTTGAATGATAGCTGCTTCTGAGCTAACATCCTAGTTGTCTGTGCAACCCCACATCCTTTTCCACTTAACATATATTTTGGGACCTTAGCTGTTGGTCTGGGCTGTTTCCCTTTCGACTACGGATCTTAGCACTCGCAGTCTGACTGCCGAACATGTGTATTAGCATTCGGAGTTTATCTGAGATTGGTAATCCTAGACGGACCCCTCACCCAAACAGTGCTCTACCTCCAATACACTTACATTTCGACGCTAGCCCTAAAGCTATTTCGGAGAGAACCAGCTATCTCCCAGTTCGTTTGGAATTTCTCCGCTATCCACAAGTCATCCAAACACTTTTCAACGTGTCCTGGTTCGGGCCTCCAGTGCGTCTTACCACACCTTCACCCTGCTCATGGATAGGTCACTAGGTTTCGGGTCTACATCATGATACTAAGTCGCCCTATTCAGACTCGGTTTCCCTACGGCTCCGTCTCTTCAACTTAACCTCGCATCATAACGTAACTCGCCGGTTCATTCTACAAAAGGCACGCTCTCACCCATTAACGGGCTCGAACTTCTTGTAGGCACACGGTTTCAGGTGCTATTTCACTCCCCTCTCGGGGTTCTTTTCACCTTTCCCTCACGGTACTGGTTCACTATCGGTCACTAAGGAGTATTTAGGGTTGGGAGATGGTCCTCCCGGATTCAAACTGGATTTCGCGTGTCCAGCCCTACTCAGGATACTGCTAGGTATAAGCGCTATTTCGTCTACGGGATTATTACCCTCTTTGATTAACCTTCCCAGGTTATTCGACTATAATGCTTAAGTCCACGTTGCAGTCCTACAACCCCAAGAAGCAAGCTTCTTGGTTTGCCCTTCTTCGCGTTCGCTCGCCGCTACTTACGAAATCGTTTTTACTTTCTCTTCCTGCAGGTACTTAGATGTTTCAGTTCTCTGCGTTACCTTTACATGAGCTATGTATTCACTCATGAATAACTGCTAGTAGCAGCTGGGTTTCCCCATTCGGAGACCTAGGGATCAATGCGTACTTACTGCTCCCCCTAGAATATCGTCGTTAGTCACGTCCTTCATCGGCTCTTAGTGCCAAGGCATCCACCGTGCGCCCTTATTAACTTTGCCATGATGATTTATAATCATCGTTTTTCAAGTATAAGTTTGTAAATTCTTTAAAATTCACAGCTTTTGGTTTATTTATCGTTATTAGATATTGTTATTTAGTTTTCAATGTTCAAGTGATTTTAACGTCTTGTCTGACAATGGAGCCTAGCGGGATCGAACCGCTGACCTCCTGCGTGCAAAGCAGGCGCTCTCCCAGCTGAGCTAAGGCCCCACAATCAAGAATTTGATTCTTGCTTAGGTTTATCACTAAACCCCTCAAAACTGAATAAAGTTGAATGCTCACGTCTTTGTATATATTCCTTAGAAAGGAGGTGATCCAGCCGCACCTTCCGATACGGCTACCTTGTTACGACTTCACCCCAGTCATCGGTCTTACCTTAGGAAGCGCCCTCCTTGCGGTTAGGCAACCTACTTCGGGTACTCCCAACTCCCGTGGTGTGACGGGCGGTGTGTACAAGGCCCGGGAACGTATTCACCGCGGCGTGCTGATCCGCGATTACTAGCGATTCCGACTTCATGTAGGCGAGTTGCAGCCTACAATCCGAACTGAGAATGGTTTTAAGAGATTAGCTAAACATCACTGTCTCGCGACTCGTTGTACCATCCATTGTAGCACGTGTGTAGCCCAGGTCATAAGGGGCATGATGATTTGACGTCATCCCCACCTTCCTCCGGTTTATCACCGGCAGTCTCGTTAGAGTGCCCAACTTAATGATGGCAACTAACAATAGGGGTTGCGCTCGTTGCGGGACTTAACCCAACATCTCACGACACGAGCTGACGACAACCATGCACCACCTGTATCCCGTGTCCCGAAGGAACTTCCTATCTCTAGGAATAGCACGAGTATGTCAAGACCTGGTAAGGTT
The DNA here is from genome assembly GCF_040605635.1 of Dactylosporangium sp. NPDC005555. Lineage (NCBI taxonomy): Bacteria > Bacillati > Actinomycetota > Actinomycetes > Micromonosporales > Micromonosporaceae > Dactylosporangium > Dactylosporangium sp. NPDC005555. The sequence goes on along the minus strand of NZ_JBEXDG010000135.1, from coordinate 1,603 downwards.
CTTCGCGTTGCTTCGAATTAAACCACATGCTCCACCGCTTGTGCGGGCCCCCGTCAATTCCTTTGAGTTTCAACCTTGCGGTCGTACTCCCCAGGCGGAGTGCTTATTGCGTTAGCTGCGATACAGAGAACTTATAGCTCCCTACATCTAGCACTCATCGTTTACGGCGTGGACTACCAGGGTATCTAATCCTGTTTGCTCCCCACGCTTTCGAGCCTCAGTGTCAGTTACAGGCCAGAGAGCCGCTTTCGCCACCGGTGTTCCTCCATATATCTACGCATTTCACCGCTACACATGGAATTCCACTCTCCTCTCCTGCACTCAAGTCTACCAGTTTCCAATGCATACAATGGTTGAGCCACTGCCTTTTACACCAGACTTAATAAACCACCTGCGCTCGCTTTACGCCCAATAAATCCGGACAACGCTCGGGACCTACGTATTACCGCGGCTGCTGGCACGTAGTTAGCCGTCCCTTTCTGGGTAGTTACCGTCACTTGATGAGCTTTCCACTCTCACCAACGTTCTTCTCTACCAACAGAGTTTTACGATCCGAAAACCTTCTTCACTCACGCGGCGTTGCTCGGTCAGACTTTCGTCCATTGCCGAAGATTCCCTACTGCTGCCTCCCGTAGGAGTTTGGGCCGTGTCTCAGTCCCAATGTGGCCGATCACCCTCTCAGGTCGGCTATGTATCATCGCCTTGGTGAGCCTTTACCTCACCAACTAGCTAATACAACGCGGGATCATCTTTGAGTGATGCAATTGCATCTTTCAAACTTAAAACTTGTGTTTAAAGTTTTTATGCGGTATTAGCATTCGTTTCCAAATGTTGTCCCCCGCTCAAAGGCAGATTCCCCACGCGTTACTCACCCGTTCGCTGCTCATCCAGTCGGTACAAGTACCAACCTTCAGCGCTCAACTTGCATGTATTAGGCACGCCGCCAGCGTTCGTCCTGAGCCAGGATCAAACTCTCAAATAAAGTATTTAAGTCACCTTAGTGACTGGCTTGTCTTTCATTATTGATTGACAGATTTTTGATGTATCTTACTACATCACATGAGTCATTCTTCTTTATTCAGTTTTCAATGGTCTAGCTTATCGCTTCAAGACCCTCGTCTCTTGCGACAACTATTATATTCTATCAAACCTAACTAAACTTGTCAAGAATTAACTGTGACTTTTATACCTTTTTTTATCTTACGTTCGCTTTTTCCCTCTCCTGTATTCGCTTTATTTCATGCCACCACTAGCTTTGACAAATTAAAAAAATAAGTCAAAATTGACTTATTTTTTTATTAATGTACCCAGATACTCATCAACATGACTATCCCTAAACCTACAACTGCGATAATCGTTTCTAGTACTGTCCAAGTTTTTAATGTTTGTTTGACATCTAAATCAAAGTATTCTTTAAACATCCAGAATCCTGCATCGTTAACATGAGATGCGGCAATTGAACCTGCCCCTATTGCCAAGACCATTAGTGCGGCTGTATTTGGAGAAGCTGATGCAAGCATTGGTTGAACTAAACCTGCTGCTGTTAAAGCGGCCACGGTTGCAGAACCTAAGGCTACACGTAAAATTACTGTGATGATCCAAG
>NZ_JBEXDG010000134.1:0-5887 GCF_040605635.1 Dactylosporangium sp. NPDC005555 | reverse complement strand
CAAACAACGAAACTGGACAGCAACCTTCACAGTCACCATCCAGCCCCATCCATCACCCTGAACGCTTAACTCACCGGCATTGCGCTATGACGACATAAAGTCTTCCGGATCATGAGAAATAGGCCGGTGTAGATGGGTGGACCGGGGAGTACCACGCTTCGGGCGGTGATCTTCGGGGCGTCGTGGGGGTGGGGACGGCACCACTCGCACACCACCAACGTGGACACGACCCAGGAGGGCAAGGCCTTCACGGGTGCCGTCCCATGACCCGGACCGTTCTGGCTGCCCGAACAGTCCGAAACGTCTGGGATCATGGGAGCAGGGCGTCAGTCGGTCTCGGGACGTTGCGGCAGGAGCCTTGTCTCGTCGGGGTCCTCCGGGGCGATCCGCAGCACCATCGTCCTGTCCGCGTCCGGTGTGACGTCGGCGCCCGGACCAGCACCGCCCGGACCAGCCGAAGTGCCCGGAGCAGCAGCGCCCGGACCAGCAGCGCCCGGACCAGCAGCGCCCGGACCAGCAGCGCCGGCACGGGGTTCGGCAGGGGCGGCGGCGCCCGAAGCAGGGGCGGCGCCCGGAGCAGGGGCGGGTGCCGTGGTGGCGCGGGACTCGTGCAGAGCTTCTGTGAGGGCGGCGTTGATGCGGGTGCCGCCCCGTTTGAATCCGAGCTCGCGCCGGGCTTCCTCCAGGACCTGCTCCTCGGTGCGCAGCAGGGTGTCGGACTCGATCCAGGCGATCAGGGCGACCAGCCCCGGCCGCGGATAGTCGGTGATCGGGCGCCCCGGGACGAAGTCGGGGCGCGGCAGGGCGCGGGCCGACGAGGGCGGAGCGGCGGGCACCTCGGGCAGGTGCAGCACGATGGTCGGCTCGTTGGTGCGGCGGGCGTCGGCGGCGGCGAGCGCCTCGTCATACGCGGCCCGGGTCCTCACGGTCTCGGCGGCCGGGTCGGCGAACCAGTCGGTGGACCAGATGCGGTGGTAGCGCCAGCCGAGGCGTTCGAGCTGCTCCTGCCGGAGGCGGTCGCGGTCGCGGGCGGTGCTCGCGGAGTGGTAGGTGGCGCCGTCGGTCTCGATGGCGAGGACGAGCTCGTCCGGATCCGAAGGGTGGGAGCAGGCGAAGTCGATGTACGCGCCCGCGACGCCGAAGCGGGCGGTGACGGGGATGCCGGCGGCGGTGAGGCGGGCGAGGACGTCGGCCTCGAAGGCGTCCGGCTGGGCGTGATCGGCGGTGGCGGCGCGGAGGGAGGTGCCGCCGGACTCGGTGTATTCGAGATACGCCCGCAGCAGCCGGACGCCCTCGGAGGTGCTGCGGGCCGGGTCCATGTCGGCGGCGGTGAAGGAGCTGACCAGGGTCATCCGGCGGCGGGCGCGGGTGACCGCGACGTTGAGCCGCCGCTCGCCGCCGGGGAGCAGCAGCGGGCCGAAGCGGTAGGGCAGCTGACCGGCGGCGTTCTTGCCGTAGCCGATGGACAGGATGATCGCGTCGCGTTCGTCGCCCTGGACGCGCTCGAGGTTCTTGACGAAGAACGGCTCGCCGGCGCTCTCGGAGAAGAAGGCGTGCAGCTCGGCGCGGGCCGAGAGGGCCTTGCGCAGGGCGAGGTCGATGCGGTCGGCGTGGGTGATGCCCATGGTGATCACGCCGAGGGACTGTGAGGGGCGCAGCTGGGCGTGCTGGAGTGCGAGCTCGACGACCCGGTCGACCTCGGCGGTCACGCTGTCCGTGTCGGTGTTGGCCGGGTCGTGCGCGACGTGCACGTGCTGCACGGAGCCGGCGCCGGCCGTGCCGGGGAACGTGACCAGCGACCGCTCGTAGATGTGCGCGTTGGAGAAGCCGATGAGCCGGTCGTCCTGGCTGCGGTAGTGCCAGCGCAGCAGATACGCCGGGAGCAGCGCGGTCAGCACGTCCAGGATCGACTCATAACCGGAGGTGAGCGACAGGTCGATCGAGCCGTCGGCCCTGACGCCGAGCGGGTCGGCGCCGGCGCCTTCCTCGGCGGCGGTGAAGAACGACGTGGGCGGCAGCTGGTGCTCGTCGCCGGCGACGACGACCTGCCTGGCCCGCAGCAGCGCCGGGACCGCGTCGGCGGGCGTGACCTGGCTGGCCTCGTCGAAGACGACGACGTCGAACAGGTCGGCCTCGGCGGGCAGCAGCTGCGACACGATCAGCGGGCTCATCGCCCAGCAGGGGCGCAGCGCGGTGAGCATGTGCGGGGCGGTCGCGAAGAGCTGGCGGATCGGCAGGTGCCGGCGCTTGAGGTTGGCCTGGTGCTCGACCAGGCGGCTCTCGTCGGGAAACTGGTCGCGGGTCCGCGTGATGTGCTCGGCGACGGCCCGCAGGACGCGGCTGGCGGTCGCGTCGATGTGCCGGTGGTCGGCGGCGCGGAACTCCTCGGCGGTGCGGGTGTGCAGCGGCCCGTCGAACGCGCCGACGCGGTCGTCGGTGAAGTTGAGGTGCTGCAGGATCGACGCGTGCCAGCAGGCGTCGAAGACGGCCCCGGCGAGGTCGGCGTCGGTGCGGCGGCCGGTGAGGTCCGCGACCAGCTGGTCGAGGCCGAGCCCGGCGAACGCGGCGGCGAGCTCGTTGAGCCGGGGGATCCGGCGCAGGGTGCGCTCGTCCCCGGCGAGCCCGGACAGGACCTGGGCGAGCCGGTCGAGGTCCATCGCGGCGAGGCCGAGCTGCGGGACGAACCGCTGCAGCTGCGCGACCTGCTCGTCGAGGGCCTGGAACGCGGCCCTTGCCCGCGCGAACTCCCCCGGCAGGCGCGGATGCCCGCCGTCCGCTGCGGCCCGGGTCCACTGCGCGCGCTGGGCGAGGGCCGCGGACAGCCCGGCGAACAACTGCTGCCGGCCGGGGTTGCCCGAGCCGCGCCACAGCTGGGTGGCCTGCTTGCGCATGCGGCGGCGGGTGAGCCAGCCCGCGTCGGCGCCCGGCTGGCCGGCGTGCTCGCGGCGCCACGTGGCGTCGGCGGCGGAGGCGATGTGGGTGGCGAGGTCGACGCGGAACACGTCCTCGCGGAAACTGGCCAGCGTCGTGGCGACCCCGTCGAGGAACCCGAACAGCTGCCGCCAGCCGGCGAGGTCGGCGGGCGGGCGCAGGCCGGTCTGCTCCTGGACGTGCCGCAGCGCCGGGCGCGCCGCGGGCAGGGTCCGCTCGGCGAGCCGCTCGACCAGGTCGAACGCGGCTTCGGCGTCGGCGGGTGTACGCACCGCCGACCCGACCCACCCACTGTGCTGCCCGGTGACGGTGAACCCGCCGAGCGCGGCGAAGTCGCGCAGCTGCTCCCGGACGCGGCGGGCGGTGCCGGCGTCGAGGGCGGCGAGGGTCTGCCCGCGCAGGCGCACCGCCGTCATCGGCCGCACCGTGCCGGCGAGCTCGACAAGGGCGCACTGCGACTGATAGGCGCTGACGCCCCACGGCTCGCGGACCTGGTGCAGCGCCTCGTCGTGCCCGTTGAGCTGGGCGCGCTTCGTGATCAGGGTCTCGTGCAGGACGCTGAGGTCGGGCTGGGCGATCCTGGCGGCGGAGTCGAACGCCGCCTTGAGGTCGGCGGCCACCCGGCGCCGTGACGCGGTGCCGTCGTGCACGTCCATGACCAGGCTGCCCAGCCCGCGCCGGGTGAGCCGGTCGGTGACGGCGGTGATCGCGGCCCGCTTCTCCGCCACGAACAGGACCCGCTTGCCGCGCGCGACCAGCGAGGCGATGAGGTTGGCGATGGTCTGGCTCTTGCCGGTGCCGGGCGGGCCCTTGATCACGCTGTGCTGGCCGGACAGGACGGCGTTGATCGCATAGTTCTGCGAGGAGTCGGCGTCGAGCACCAGGAACTCGTCGTCGGGGGCGATCAGGTCGGGGTCGTCGGGCTGGACCGCGCCGGTCGCGTGCAGCCGCCGCTGGGCCTCGCCGTCACCGGCGATCGCGGCGATGATCTCGTGGCCCTCCAGGGCCGCCTCGGCGACCCGCAGGTCGTTGACCATCGGAAGCTTCGCATAGGAGAACGTGCCGAGCACGCAGCGCGGCCCGATCGTGAACCCGTCGACCCGCCCCGACGCCTCCTTGGTCAGCCGCTCGAACAGCGGCTGCGGGTCGAACCCGGCGGTGTAGCTGATCAGCTCCTCGAGCTCGTCGGCGTCGACCTGGACCCCGAACTCCTCTTCGAGCAACTGCAGCAGCGTCGGATTGAGCTCGGTGTCGCCGTGCACGCTCAGCTCGAAGTCGTCCTCGGCCGCCCCGCGCGCCTTGAGCTGGGCGGATCGCAGCAGCACGGGCGCGGCCGGCACCCCGCTCCCGGCCGGCGGCGTCCAGGTGGCGCTGCCGATCGCCACGAAGCACGTCTCGATGCCCCGCTCCTCGGCCAGCTCACGAGCCTTGTTTCTGATCGTGCGCGCCCGCTTCACCGCCGCTGCGTGCGTGAGCACCGGCCCCTCGTCAGGCTCGGCGACCTCGTCACCCGCCGGATCGGCCGCCGCAGGATCGAGCACCGCAGCGTCAGCCGTGGCGAGGTCAGCCGCGGAAGGGTCGGCGTCGTCGAGGCGGTCGGCGGGCTTCGGCGCGGTGACCGGCACCTTCGCCCTGCCGACGGCCGGACGCCCCGAGTCGGCCAGGCGTGACGCGGTCGGATCAGGCTCAGCGACGAGCGTCTCCCCCGCCGGGTCCGCGGAGTCGGCGGATCGCTGATCAGCGCCCAGGTCAAGGACGGTGTCCTGCGGCGCCGGCCGCCCAGCGACGCTGGACGCCGCTGCGGACGGCGGCTCCGCGGCCGCCGGCCCGGCGGCGCGCCTGCCGGCGGCGGCGCGGGTGAACAGCTGACGCAGCGACATGGTCCGCCCGCCGAGCAGCGCCGCCACCGCGACCGGATCGGCCGCGGACAGGTCGAGCGTGCCCGAGCGCAGATCCTTGTAATACAGCAGCGTGTTCCGCCCGCCCAGGTCGATGAGCTGGGAGCGCCACCGCCTGGCGGCCTCCTGCACGAGCGCCGCTCTGCCCTGTCCGTTCACGCTGCGAGCCTAAACCTGGGGTACGACACTCCGCACCGATCAAAAGCACGAGTCCGGCCGCGGTTCCGGCGGTTGGGCGATTCGGTCGACGGCGTCGCGGCAGAGAACGCCGCGTTGCGGCGGCGGATGCGGGACCTGGAAGTGGAACGCCCCCGCAAGGCGGCCCGGCACCGGAGTCCCAGGCGCAGCGCCATGACGCGGAGGGCGGCCACGGGATGGGCGCGTAGCGCGAGCAGCAGCCAGCGCGCTCGTGCGGCTGTGCGCCGGGGGTCTTGGGTGAGAATCCCCCAGCGGAACGCGCAGGAGCAGTAATCGATTGGCATCTTTACTGTTAACAAACCTTCGCGTAGTGTCCGCGCCAGGGCGCCCTACATCCCCCATCTCGCTCGAGTCCGAGGCAGGTCTGCAATGAGACTGCGAATCGGGGTGATCGCGGCTGCCCTGGCAACAGTCGCGGCCACCGTCATCGTCGCCGCCACGCCGGCGTTCGCCGCACCCGCCACCGCGGCATTCGTCCAAACCTCCACCTGGGGTTCCGGCTACGAGGCCAAGTACACGATCACCAACGGCACGACCAGCACGATCAACGGCTGGACGGTCGCGTTCGACCTGCCCAGCGGCACCTCGGTCAGCTCGTCGTGGGACGCCAACCGGACCGGCACCTCCGGCCGCGTGAGCTTCGCGAGCACCTGGAACGGCACGATCGCCCCCGGCGGCACGGCCAGCTTCGGGTTCATCGCCGCCGGCAGCGGCACCCCGACCAACTGCACGCTCAACGGCGCCGCCTGCGGTGGCGGCACGACCCCGACGACGCCGGCCGGCACGCCGGGTGTCCCGGGCAACTTCCGGGTCACCGCGACCACCAACACCAGCTTCTCCCTGGCATGGAACGCCTCGAC
>NZ_JBEXDG010000133.1:0-6090 GCF_040605635.1 Dactylosporangium sp. NPDC005555 | reverse complement strand
GTCCAAGACAGTACTCAATATGTAATTGCAGAAAATTGGGAAAATCAACCAGCGTTAGATTTACATAACAAAAAGGAACGCTTGAAATCTTTTGTTAGAAATATCAGTCAATATCTTATCGAAGATTGTAAAATTAGTATGAGTTACTAATTATACCAAAGTAAAAAAATTAAACCAGCTTGCACCTTAATAGTTGTGAGCTGGTTTTTTAGTTTATTCTAAAACTTATTTATATACCTATAAATCGTTGTTCTTGACACTCCCCAAGAATCCGCAATCGACTTAATTGGCGTACCACTTTCTACCAAGGTTTTAAGAAGCATTATGTCTTTCTCCGAAAATTTCTCAGGTCTTCCTCCAAGTCGTCCTCTTGCACGTGCGGCTTCTCTACCAGCGGCAGAACGCTCTAAAATAAGGTTTCTCTCAAATTCCGCAAAGGCCGCAAATAAATGAAACATCAATTGTCCAGTCGAACTTGATTTATCCATTGTAATATTTTCTTGTAGACTATGAAAACTTACCCCCTTATTATTAAAAGAATTAACAATATTAATGAGGTCCTCCATATTTCTACCTAATCGATCTAACCGCCAAACAACGATCGTGTCTCCAGGACGAGAAAATTCGATGGCGGATTTTAATCCAGGTCTATCTTTTTTACTTCCTGACAGATGGTCAGTAAATATTTTTTCACAATCATATTTTTTAAGACTATCTTTTTGTAAATCCAAATTTTGAAGTCCAGTTGAAACTCGTGCGTATCCTATATTCATTTTTTTCTCCTTCATTTTAATTTATTGTATTGTATCATAACTTAGAAAGATATGTATAAATGAACATAGAATAAATCACGGGTTTATGAACAATAAATATAAATGTTTTTGAGAATTTTAATAAGAAAAGAAGAGTGTCCATAAAATGACCATTTTATGAACATTCAAACATTCACTTGAATATAGATGGATGTTCTGATATAATACATTCAAACAAACATTTGAATGTAAAGGAATGATCGTATGAATAATGAAATTTGTGAAATAACTTGTATTCATGAAGACAAAGTTAATCGTGCTAAATCTAAACTAGCAAACTTTGATACTCCGTCAGTAAGTGGTTTCTTTAAAATATTGTCAGATGAAAATCGACTTAAAATTGTACATGCTTTAGTTCATGAAGATGAGCTATGTGTTTGTGATATTGCTAATATCATTGATGCTTCGGTCGCAACAACTTCACACCATCTGAACTCCTTAAAAAAATTGGGAGTAGTTGATAGTCACAAGGATGGTAAGTTAGTCTACTATTTTATTAAAAATATCAAAATCTTAAATCTTATGGAGCTTGGCGTAAATTTTAAAGAAGAGGTGCTAGCATGAGTGAGAAAATGACCGAAAAAACCTATCGAATAGAAGGATTAAGCTGTACAAATTGTGCAGGTAAATTTGAAAAAAATGTAAAGCAGTTGCCAGGAGTTACGAGTGCAACAGTAAACTTTGGTGCAAGTAAGATTTCAGTAGAAGGCCAAACAACAATTGAAGAACTCGAAGAAGCGGGAGCCTTCGAAAATCTTATCATTCGTGATGATCAAGAAAATGATGAACAAGTTAGATCAAAAGAGTCTTTTATTAAACGGAATATCGCTTTAATCATCTCTCTTGGTTTTATACTTGTTGCTGTGATTTCCCAACTATCATTGGGCGAAGATCATTTATTAACGAAAGCTCTTTATATATTGGCAATAATAATTGGTGGATTTGATTTATTTAAAGAAGGGTTCTCTGATTTGATCAAATTGGACTTCTCCATGGAATCTTTAATGACTATTGCAATTATTGGGGCCGCATTTATTGGAGAATGGGCCGAAGGTTCTATTGTAGTAATACTATTTGCTATTAGCGAAGCTTTGGAACGATTTTCAATGGATAAAGCAAGACAGTCGATTCGTTCTCTTATGGATATAGCTCCCAAAGAAGCTCTTATCAGGAGAAACAATGTAGAGCAATTAGTCAGTGTCGATAAAATCGATATCGACGATATTATGATCATTAAACCCGGACAAAAAATAGCCATGGATGGGCTTGTTATCAACGGTCATTCTTCAGTAAATCAAGCAGCAATAACAGGAGAATCGGTTCCTGTTGAAAAACAGTTAGATGATGAAGTGTTTGCAGGAACACTAAATGAAGAAGGTGTTCTTGAAGTCAAAGTAACAAAAAAAGTAACGGATACAACGATTGCCAAAATCATTCACTTAGTTGAAGAAGCGCAAGGAGAACGAGCTCCTGCACAAGCCTTTGTAGATAAATTTGCAAAATACTATACGCCATTCATAATTATTATGGCCCTTTTGATAGTGGTTGTTCCTCCGCTATTCTTTGGTGGTGACTGGAATAAATGGCTTTACCAAGGGTTATCCATTTTAGTTGTCGGATGTCCTTGTTCATTAGTGATCTCAACACCTGTTTCAATTGTTTCGGCTATTGGTAATGCAGCAAAAAATGGTGTTTTAGTAAAAGGCGGAGTCTATCTGGAAGAAATTGGTCATTTGAGAGCAATTGCTTTCGATAAGACTGGAACCTTAACAAAAGGAAAGCCTGTCGTAACGGATTTCATTGCAACCAGTTCTGAAACTGATATAAATTATCTATCGATTATTTCATCGTTGGAATCTCTTTCTCAACACCCATTAGCTTCTGCTATTTTAAACGAAGCGGATAAAACTAATGTGGATTACAAGTCAATACAAATCGAGGATTTCCAATCTATCACAGGTAAAGGACTTACAGGTATACATCAAAACATACGTTACTATATTGGAAGCCCTAAACTGTTTTCTGCATCAGTAATCGAAGAAACAGCGGTCAAAGTACAATACAGACAATTTCAAGAACAAGGGAAAACCGCCATGTATTTCGGTACTGACGAACAAATTTTAGGAGTAATTGCTGTCGCGGATGAAGTAAGAGATTCAAGTGCTGCCGTTATTTCTGAACTCCACAAGTTGTCAATTGAACACACTATTATGCTTACTGGTGATAATACTAAAACCGCTGAATCTATTGGTAAGCAATTAGGTGTGACTGAAATAAAAGGAGATCTAATGCCTCAAGAAAAATTAGATTCGATTAAAGCGTTGCGGACAACTTATAATAAAGTAGCAATGGTTGGCGACGGCATTAATGATGCACCAGCATTAGCTGCATCGACGGTTGGTATTGCAATGGGCGGTGCAGGGACAGATACGGCTCTCGAAACTGCTGATGTTGCTCTAATGGGCGACGATTTACAAAAATTACCATTCATTGTTAGACTTAGCCGTCAAACTCTAAAAGTAATTAAGCAAAATATCACCTTCTCATTAGGTATAAAACTATTAGCTCTACTACTAGTCATACCAGGTTGGCTAACACTATGGATTGCTATTGTAGCAGATATGGGAGCAACGCTTTTAGTAACATTAAACGGATTACGATTGATGAAAGTTAAATAACACAACAAATAAAAGAAGGCATGTTTATAAGCGTGCCTTCTTTTTATGATACTTTTTAGTTTTTTTGAACGCTAGTTATGAAGCAAACTATGCGCCATTTAAATATTAAAATGACAGTCTAACCTTATTAAGTAGGTGTTCCCATTAATACTTTGATTTCCTTAGATAATAGGGTTCTGTTGCAAAGTTTTAAATAAAGAATAAAATCCCTTACGGTATCTATGATTTAGGCTGTTATTCCCATTAATACCTTGATTTCAGTAGACACCGAAAAGCCGAAGAGAGTGCCTTCTTTTCGGGTTTTCTTATATAATCCTCGAATGGCTTCCATGCCCTTAATCGTGGGTGAGGCAGTGCGTAAACTTCGATAGAATTTATTGCGTCTCTTTACTGGACGATGGTCTTGTTCAATCAAATTATTCAGGTATTTAATGGTACGATGTTCTGTCCCTTGATAAAAGCCGTATTCTTTTAGTTTCTTAAAGGCACTTGTAATAGAGGGGGCTTTATCTGTGACTACAACCTTCGGTTCATCAAACTGCTTCACTAACCGCTTAAGAAAAGCATAGGCTGCTTGTGTGTCCCGTTTTTTACGTAACCAAATATCCAAGGTTAAACCATCTGCATCGATGGCTCGATACAAATAATGCCATTTTCCTTTAATTTTGATGTACGTTTCATCCATTTTCCATGAATAAAAGGATTTTTTATTTTTCTTTTTCCAAATTTGATAGAGTAGTTTGCCATATTCTTGTACCCAACGATAAATCGTCGTATGAGAAACGTTAATGCCACGATCATATAAGATTTCTTGAACTTCACGATAGCTAAGGTTATAACGAAGATAGTAGCCCACGGCTACAATAATCACATCCTGCTGAAATTGCTTTTCTTTAAAATGATTCATCGTCATTCCTCCTGCTATCTTTTTCTATTATTCTACCTTATTTGATAGTAGATTTAAAACTTTGCAACAGAACCCTATATTCGTTACAATGGTTATGGGAAGTTTTTCAAAAGGTTAAGAAAAGCTTACGGGGGTTTTTGAAATCAAAAAGTAGTAGGGGACGATAAAATGAAACATACACACAAAATCATATTGGCTGTCACTTCTGTATGCACTGTTATTATTCTAGGTGTAAGTATCTTTTTTGTTACACAAGCAGTAACAAACAATAAATTAGAAAACACTAGTCAAACAACTCAACACTCAAGCAGCAGCTCAAAACCTGTTGAAGATAAACAAACGACGAAACAGCTTGATCAAGCAAAACAGCTTGCTGCAAGTTATCATTATGATGAAGCCATCGCCTTACTTGAAAAAGACGACGCCAAAGAAGCGCAACAATTGTTAGCAACTTTGAAAAAAGAAAAAGAATCCTTGGTAAAATGGGAAGACCCGACCAAAATCTCACACGTCTTCTTTCATAGTCTGATTGTTGATCCAGCTAAGGCTTTTCATACCCAGCAAGCACAAGGGTATAAAGATTATATGGTCACTATTTCCGAATTCAATAAAACCATTGATCAGTTATATAAAAATAACTATGTTCTTGTTAATCTAAATGGATTAGTCAAAAAAGGAACAGATGGAAAACTGACCTTTACAGGTGTTTCTCTTCCAGAAGGAAAGAAACCGTTAATTCTTTCGCAAGACGATGTCAGCTATTATGAATACATGGACAATTCAGGATTTCCAAGTAAGTTGATTGTCGATAAACAGAACCAAATCAAGAATATTTATATCGACAATAAGAAGGAAACTGTTGGTGACTATGATATGGTTCCATTGATCGATTCATTCATTAAAAAACATCCCGATTTTTCTTATCAAGGCGCCAAAGGAACATTAGCTTTAACAGGCTATAATGGTGTATTAGGTTACCGTACATCAAAATCAGAATATGGTGATAACGAAAAAACAAACAAAGAAATCGAAGCAGCCAAAAAAGTTGCTGATCAATTAAAGAAAGATGGTTGGAGTTTTGCTTCTCATACTTGGGGACACTTGAATATGACACAAGCTTCTTTAGCCGATATCCAACAAGATAATGAACGTTGGCAAAATGAAGTTGCACCTATTTTAGGCAAAACAAATATTTTGATCTACCCATTTGGCGCTGACATCAGCGATTGGCAACCTTATTCTGAAGCAAATCAAAAATTTGCTTACTTGAAACAACAAGGATTTGATATCTTCTGCAATGTCGATGCCTCAACTCCTGCATGGGGACAACTAGGAACTGACTACTACCGTAACGCCAGAATCAATATTGACGGTATCCGTTTCGAAGCTGACCTAAAAGGAGAAAATCCAATACTTGATCAATTTATCAACGTCAAAGAAGTGTATGACCAAAAAGATCGAGGATAGAGGTTGTGAAAGAAGCGTCCAGCTCCGCCGACAATAAGTAGGAATTAACTATCTAGGAACGCATACCATGCGTAAAACAGGCGCTTATAAGGTCTATACCCAGTCAAACTATAATATTGGTTTAGTGATGCATTTATTAAACCATTCAAGTGAAGCCATGACCTTAACGTATCTTGGATTAGATCAAGCTAGTCGAGAAACGATGTTAGACCAAATTGATTTTGGG
>NZ_JBEXDG010000132.1:0-6294 GCF_040605635.1 Dactylosporangium sp. NPDC005555 | reverse complement strand
CGAGGAGAACACCTGACCGTCAGCACGGAATTCTGGTGTCCGCCCACAAGGAACTTCAAAGACCGCAGGACAGGACTTCGTCCTGACCGTTGACATCAGCCCGCACAGCTCACCACGCCGCAGGCCCGTGGTCAGCAGCAACCGCCACAGCGGATAAAGCCGATCACCCTGAACATGCCCAAGGAAACACCGGGCCTCGGCCAAGGTCCACACCGGTCGCACCTTGTCGCTTTCCCTCGGCTTTTGCGAACCCAGCGTTCTGCCGGTCTGCGCCGCGAAGGCTTTGGCCAGCACCAGGTCCAGCGTGCGCAGGGTACTGCGGGAGTAGCCGGCCTGCTCCAGATCCCGGTAGGCACGCTCAACCATCCGGGCACTGAGCCGCGACGCCCGCACCTTCCCGACGTACGGGTAGACCAGCCCGAGCAGCCACGTGTAGTTGTACAAGGTGTTCGGTTGCAGTTCCTGCTCCCTCGACCGCAACCAGTCCTCACACATGGTCTGGACCGGGTCGCTCAGCCGCGGCCGGGGCACGTTCGCGTCCCGACGGCGACTGAGGCGACGGTACTCGACCAGGGCGGCCTGCTCGGTGACGAACCCGGCCCGCCGCGCCTGCATCCGCGCTCCGTTACGGTCGCGGCCCAGCTCAAGCCGGAACCCGAAGATCCCGGTCGCCGGATCTCGAATGATCATGTCGGTGTCGGCCATGACGATCACCTCAACTTCGGTCAAGGCCCCCGCACCACGAACATCTCTCACCTATACCAACGAGGCGACAAGCCGGTGCGACGCGGCCAGCCCGGCTTTGCGACGCTGACCGGTCACCCGGTCGAGAGACCGACCGCAGAGCGATGCCAGCCACCGCACCCAACCACCAAGGATCACCGCGCAGACGTTCAGGCCTTATCTAATCATGATCATCCACAATGGACATCTAGTGCATTCTGTGCCATGCCCAGTTTGGCGGATGCTACGGCGGATAAGCGGTGTTGCTACTCAAGCAGGGTCCAGATGACGGTGTTCTTGTCGGCTTCACTGAGAGCGGTGAATGTGGTGATGACGATGCGGGCGGCGAGTTCGTGGCCGGACGTCTCGGCGTGGGTGTTGCGCAGCAGGGTGGTGGCGTTCGGCAGCGGGTCGGCTGCCGGCGGCTGGTCGGGGTCGTCGGTGTCGGCAAGGGCGCGGCGGGTGGCCACGAGCAGGTGTTCGACTTGTTCACCGCCTGCGGCGGCGGTCTCGATGGTCGCGGCGAGCAGGCCGGCGGCGACGACGGTGGCACGGTCAGGTCTGGGCAGGAGGATGGTGGCGCCGCGGACGGCTGCGTAGAGCCAGTTCGGCAAGGTGCTGGGTGCGTGGATTCGCGCTTGGGCGATGAGGCGCTGGTAAAACGTCAGGCTACGACGTAGGTCTGCCCAGAACGGAGGCCGGGCGAGTGCAGCGCCGACCGCGCAGGGGTGCCAGTTGTCGTCTTCGGCGAGTTCGAGCAGGCGTTGTTCGTTGAGCGGCAGGTGGCCTATGCGGGCCTTAATCAGTCGTCTGATGCAGTCTTCGTGCTGTTCGGCGGTGAGTACGCCGACGGCACGGAGCCGGTGCAGGATGGCAGTGGTGGAAGCGGCCCGGACGCCGACTGCGCGCGCGTGGGCACGCAAGACCGGGTCGTCGCTCCACAGGACGACGCCGTCGGCGAGGGCAAGGTCGAGGACGGATGCCCAGGTTCTGAGCTCCCCTGCGCCGGATTCGTCGAGCGTCTGGGTGGTCGGAATGCTGCGGCGGGTGAGGGCCTCAATCGCCGCGTGCAGGCGCACTGCCTCATCGGCCAGCCGGTCGGCTTCGTCTTCGGCGGTTTCGTCGAGCAACAGGTGATCGTGTAGCTCGTCGTATCGCATGGAGCTAGTGGACCGGAAGGCCAGCGCGTCTTTGGCGGCGAGAGCGTCGACCATCACGTTGTCGGAGGTGAGCACGCGGGCGAAGCGGCTCATCGCGGCTTGGCGTACATCGTTCGGCAACACCTGCAGGACCGCGAGTGCTGGTGTGTCGATCACGATGTCGTGGTCTTCGGCCGCTTCCGCGGCCTCAACGCAGGCGATGAACTCCAGGCGATCTGGCAGGTGCGCGGGCAGGGCCCCGTCGCCGCGCCGCAGGCAGATCTCGGCGTAGCTGCGCCTTGCTGCTGCGGCGAGCAGGCCGAGCGGTAGTTGGCCACGGGCGAGGCCGTGGCTGAGGCGCCGCCACCGCAAGTCGTCCTCGCTGCTGCGCCGTGTCATGGTGATCATGTCGGTGCGGAGCTGGTCAAGGTCGCCGGTCTGGAGACGGCGCAGGTGCGGGCTGCCCGGCCAACGCTGGAAGAACTGCTCCGATTCGTTGGCGAGCTGCGCGCGGAGCTGTTCGGGCAGCTCAACGGGTTCCGGCCAGGGCAGCATCACGTTCGTCAGCGTGAACGCGACGAACTGTTCGTCGTCGTTGAATCGGCGCAGCAGGCGCAGGCACCCGGCAACGGTTTCCACCTGCTGCCCTCGCCTGCGATACAGCTGAATCCAGGCGCGTGCGTCGGCGGTGTTCGACGGGTCGAGTGGCTCGGGCGCGCCGTGCAGCACCCGCCAGGCGTCGTTGACATCACCGCGATGGAGCAGGGTGCGCATCAGCACCCAGCGGGATGTGGTGTCCTCAGGCTGGATTTGGACCACGGTACGGAGCAGGTGGCAGACCCGGTCGAATCGCCCACTGTCGTTGGCAAGTTGCGCCGCCAGCCGCAGCGCGTCGGTTCGGCCGCTCCAGTCCGGCTCTGCGCCGGCGAGGAGGGCCTCGAGTTCCTGTTCGGCTTCAGCGGCTCGCCCGGCGCGGGCAAGGACCTCGGCCGCGGAGTGGCGCAGCGACCGGTCGGCGAAGTGGTCGGCGGCATCGCGCAGCGTCTGGACCTGATCGTCGGTTCGACCGAGGGCCCGGTATGCCTGTGCGAGGCTGAGCGCCACGGTGATCGAGGAGCGTCGTCGCTCGCGCAGCCCCAGAATCGCCTCCCCGGGACGGCCGGCGCCCAACTCGGTCATCGCACGCAGTTCGGCGGCCTCGTCTGGATGGCGGTGCGCGAAGTCCGGGAACCGGGCCAGCCCGTCGACACCGCTCTGGGCCAGGCCGAGCAACGCCTGAGCGAGCTGTTCGTCGTTGTCGCCGGCCAGGTCAGCCGCCCGCCACCAGTGCGGCTGTGCGTCCTGACCATCGACCTCAGCAAGGTAGGCATCGATGAGCGCGCGGGCGTGCCCATCGGGCACGAACTCGGCCCGTGCCCGGGCCAGGTCAAGCCGGCCGAGCTGAATCGCGGCGATCGCCACGTACTGGCAGATCTCCGGCGAGGCGGCTTCGTCTGCGGTGGCCTCACCGCCCGGGGCGCCGAGCTCCAGGACGCGGCGCAGATCCGTGATCAGCGTGCTGGCGTGGCAGGCGACCGCGACCGCCTCGGCGCTGTCACCGCGGTATGCGCGTCGGTCATCCCGAGCCCGGACCGCTAGGGATCGGGCTTCGCGCAAGTCAGCGTCCCAGTTCGGCGACTCGCCACGCCGAGCGCGCGTGATCAACAGTTGGGCGCGGGCAACGGCAAGACCGGCGGCCCACTGGTCACGCAGCGCCTCGCCGAGCACCTGCAAGCCACGGTCGAGGATATGGCGGTCGAGTACCGCCTGCGGGTCCGCCGGTGCGGCGAGCCGGAGGCGAAGCACGGCCCTCAGGCCGCGTTCGCCGGGTTCAACTGGTGCCCAGGCGTCCGCGATCTGGGCTGCAGTGCCCCAGTCCCGGTCGAGCACCGCCATAACTGCAGCGGTGAACTTCTCGCTCGTCGGCGGCCCTGCCGCCAGCGCGGCGAGCGTTCTCTGACGGCTGCCGTCTTGGTCGTTCTCGTCGTAGATCAGCGCGGCGCGGGCTAGCCAATAGTCGCGTCGTGGAGCGCCCTCGTCCACGGCCGCGCAGAACAGGTCGGCCGCCAGGATACCGGCGCCGTAGGATGCGGCCAGCTCACCCGCGGCGAGCTGGACCTGCCAAGACCCTGCAACCAGCCACACCGGCCGGTTGGACTGCCATTGCTGCAGCACGTTGCCGGGTCGGTCGTCGATGGTGGTCAGCGCGGTGATCAACTTCCACGCGAGCGGCTGATCATCGCGCCAGGCCACGAGCAGCCGCGGGCCGCACACCGCCGGCAACTGCCGCAGCCGCTCGTACATCTGCTCGTCGAGGCCGCCGGTCCCGGCCGGCGCGGGCAACGGTGACGAAGTGCCGATCTGGATCAAGGGCGTGACGTCGCGGACGAGCATCTCGTAGGTGATGATCGCGGCCGCTTTCGCGTACTCGGCAGACAGCTCGCGCAGCCGACGCCACACCGCAGTGGCCCGTGCTGCGTCCCCGGCCAGCGACACCAGGTGGCTGACCACGCCTGTGCGGTCGGCCTGGTCATCGCCTTCCAACCGCAGTTCGACGATCCGCAGCGCCTTCAGCAGCCGCCACGTCAGCTCGTTCCGTGCGACGGCGTCGGCCAGTGCGATGCCGCCTCGCGCGGCGGCCGCGGTGACCGCGTCGTCGAGATACTGCAGCCGGGTTCGGACCCTGGCGTTGGTCGCCCGTGGCGCCGTGACAGTCCTGCGGAATGTGAGATCGTCGGGTTGCTTGCGGGCCAGGTCTGCCAGCTGCGCCACTTCTCTCGCGCCGGTGTGCGGCGCTGCGACGGCCAGTCCGAGCCGTTCCCAGTCGGCGTTCAGACCGTCGTGACGCGAGAGGACCATGCGCAGGTAGTCCACCAGCAACTTGACGAACGAGTCGTCTTTTCCCGCGATAGTCGGGTCCCGCCGCACGCCGACGTACAACGTCCGGGAGACCGGCGGGCAGTCACCGACCACGACAAGATCGTCGACAGCGCTGGTCGCGGCCTGCTGAAACCGGACCTCGCGTAGGGTGAAATCATCGCCGAGGCCGACAGTGGGATGCCTCAGCAGCAGCGCGGCGAGCAGCACCGCACCGTACGCGTGTTCCAGGGTCGTTCCCCCTCCGCCCGTGGAGTACGGGCTGGCGAACCCACCACCAGTCGTCCCAGCCAGCTACAGCCACCCTCTTCCGCTCGCACCCCGCCCCAGCGCCGTGCCGGGCATCCATCATCTCGCACGGGTCCGACATGACCGATCCAGGACCGACCCGAGGTTTACTCTCGCCAGCCCTATCCGGCCAATCGGCGACGCAGGCGCTCTACCGGCAGGCATCAGCCCTTGGCGTAGGCGCGGACCACGGCCAGGCGCAGCCGACACTGAAGCTACTGAAGAGACCAGGGGCGCCCGTTGCCGCTGGTGCGTCTGATCAGCGATCACCGCCCAACCCGGCCCGTACTGCGCGTCCTGCTACGAATGATCGCGAGTGGTGGTCGTGATCGACACCTACAAACGAACCCGAACGGGTGACATAGTCGCGCCGGCTCGCTCGGCGGCGCGCGCTCCGCGGTCGTGCTCTTATCGACTGCCGCCGCGGCTCGTCTGACGGCGCTGCAACCGTCAGGCAGCCGAGCGAAGCAGACCAGCAGCCCGGAGTTGGGCCGCAGCCTCGTCTGCGGTGACGTCGCGGGCGTGGACGCGTTGGGCGATGGAGCGGTGACCCTTGCGGACTTTGCCGTACCACAGCGGGATGGCCGCTGCCTCCGCGCTGATGCCGGCGCGGCGCATCTCCGCTGCCGCCTCTGGAGCGACGGCTGCGTTGTTGAGCACGATCCACCGCTCGACGTCGGCGGGTTCGAACCAGCATGCTGCCCACGCCAGCGCCTGGCGTTCGAGTACCTGAGCTTCAGCTTCGGTGATCCATCTCGGCAGAGCGCGACTGCGGTGTGGTGAGAAGACTGCCGTTTCGGCCCGGTAGATCGAGCGCGCCATAAGTGACAGGTCGGCGACCTTCACCTCTGGTTGTCTTGGCCTGTGGCGCACCCGCGGCGGGTACCTTCTCGGGGGTGCGTCGAGGGATGCCGCCGGGGCGGCAGCGCGCAGGGCTGCCACAGCCTCGGACGTCAATGGGATGTTCTGGTCGATGTCCGGGAATCCTAAACTGGCGCCCAGTTGGTAGAGGGTCGGAAAGTCCAAGTTCAGCTCGCATGCCAGCTCGAACAGCAGCATCGTGTACTCCGATCCTTGAGCTGTCCGGATTCTAGAAGATCCATTGAGCCGCCAGATGTCAACGGCGCCCGAAAACTGGATCTGGCCCACTTTGGTTGATCGATGTTGGTCCCTGGTGGGTGTTCAGGTGGGGTTGAGGACGCGGATGCGGAGGAGGTCGAGTTTGGCG
>NZ_JBEXDG010000131.1:0-6540 GCF_040605635.1 Dactylosporangium sp. NPDC005555 | reverse complement strand
AAGTTTGTCCTGCTCGGCGTTCTGCCTGATGTCGAGGAGACTACTAGCCAGCCTCGTAGTCCTGAATCCCCGAATCGTGCCACCGCCCGGGCGCCGTCACGGGTGGGTGAGGTGTTCGTGGTCGGCATGGCCGGCCGGCTCCAACTGGAACGTCGAGTGGGCCACGTCGAAGTGGCCGGCCAGGCACGACTGGAGCGCGTCGAGCAGCTGCGGGGCGTGCCCGTCCTGGAAGCACCCGTCGCGCACGACGACGTGGGCACTCAGCACCGGCAGGCCGGAGGTGACGGTGTGCACGTGCAGGTCGTGCACGCCCAGGACGTGGTCGAGCTCGACGATGTGCCGGCGGATCAGGTCCAGGTCGATGCCGGACGGGGTCGCCTCCAGGAGCACGTTCACCGCCTCGCGCAGCAGCCGGACCGCGCGCGGGGCGATGACGAGACCGATCAGCACCGACACGATCGCGTCGGCGCGGGTGAACCCGGTCGTCGCGATCACGGCGGCCGCGGCGAGGACACCGACCGAGGTCACGGTGTCGGTGGCGACCTCGAGGAACGCGCCGCGCATGTTGAGACCGGCGTCGCGGGCCCGCCACAGCAGCGCGACACCGACAAGGTTGCCGGCCAGGCCGATGACCCCGAACAGCGCCATGCCGCCGGGTTCGACCGCGGACGGCTCGAACAGCCGGCGCACGCCCTCGACGGACACGTAGACCCCCATCCCGGCGAGGACCAGGCCGTTGACCGCGGCCGCGAGGATCTCCGCGCGCGCCCACCCGAACGTGCGGCGGCCCGTCGCCGGGCGGGCGGCGAGCAGCGTCGCACTGAGGGCCAGGGCCACCCCGCCCGCGTCGGCGAGGACGTGACCGGCGTCGGCGAGCAGCGCGAGGCTGCCCGTGACCAGCGCGCCGACGACCTCGACGGCGAAGATCGCCACCGAGACGGCGAGCGCACCGGCGAGCGCGGCCCGGTGCCGGCCGGTCGCCGTCACAGAGTGGTCGTGTCCGTGGCCCATCAGATCGCCAACCCGAAATACATGTTCACATACGCATACTAATATGTGTCGACGACAGTGCGTCAAGGGTCGTTCGACCGCCATCCGGACCACTGACTACTATGTTTCTTCGTAGTGATGTCCAGGAGCGGCCGGGTTGCCCACGGCGGGAACTTTCGTGTCACGGCGAACGACTACGTGACGTAGGAGTCATGCCAGGGGAAGGAACGGGTGCGGTGAGGTCGGACACGCGGACGCGACGGCGGATCCGGTGGCGGGCGGGCGCGGCGCTGACGCTGGCGGGCGTCGTCACGGCCCTGGCCACGACGGCTTCGCCCGCCTGGGCGCACAACGCGCTGCTCAGCAGCACCCCGGCCGACGGCGCCGCCCTGCCCACCGGCCCGCCGGCGATCACGATGACGTTCCGCGAGGCACCGAACGCCGCCATGGCGCAGGTGGTGGTGGTCGACGCCGCGGGTGCCGACCTGGTAGCGGGCGCCCCGACCGGCGCCGGGACCACCCTCACCCAGCCCTTGCGGACGGCGACCGCGGCCGGTGCGGTCAGCGTCACGTACCGCGTCGTCTCCGCCGACGGGCACCCGGTCCAGGGCAGGATCACCTTCACGGTGACCACCGTCCCGGCCGCGTCGCCGGCTGCCGGCGGCCCGTCCCCGTCCCCGGCGCAGGCCCGGACCAGCGCCACCGCGCCCGCACCCACGACCGCTGCCGCCACGTCTCCGGGCGGCGCCACGTCTCCGGCCGCCGCGGCGGAGGAGGAGCCGGTCCAGCCGTGGGGCGTCGCGTTCGTCGCCGGGCTGCTCGTCGGTCTCATCGCGATCGCCGCGGCCCTCGCCTTCTGGCCGCGGCGCCGCTATTGCGATCCACCGGGCGATCCGGCCGTCGCCGGCGCCCGGCGGGCCGGACGCACCGCGGACCGGCGACCGGAGTGACCTGGTGGGGGTGACGACCGATCCGGAGGTTGCGCGGCGGACGGGGCGGCGTGTGCCGGTCGCGGTGCCGGTCGCGGCCGGCATCATCGCGGCGGCTGGTGCGGTGTACGCCGGCGGGGGCACCGACGCGACGGCGCTGCCGGGGCTGAGGGTGGCCGGGCCGGTGACGGCGTGGGGACTGCCGATCGCCCGGGTGCTGGCCGATGTGAGCGCGGCGGCGACGCTGGGCCTGCTGCTCGCCGCCGCTTGCCTCGCACCGGTCGGCCGCGAACGGACCGAGCGGGGCCGCCGGATGTCGCTGTCCCCGGCGGGATTCCACGCGACCCGGCTGGCGTCCCTCGCTGCCGCGGGATGGCTGGTGGCGGTCGCCGCGCTCGCCGTGTTCACCGTGTCGGACCTCCTCGCCGCGCCGGCCGCCGACGTCCTGCGTGGACGGGCGACGGTGAGTTTCCTGCTCGACCTCGTGCAGGGCCGGGCGATGCTGGTGAGCGCGGCCGCCGCGGCGGTGATCGCGGTCGTCGCCCGGTCCGCCCTCGAAGTGCGCACGGTGGTCCCCCTGGCCGCGGTGGCCGTGGCGGGGCTCGCGGCGCCGGCGTTCGCCGGGCACGCGGCCTCGTCGGGCAGCCACCAGCTCGCCGTGTCGTCGCTGGTCCTGCACAGCGTCGCCGCGGCCGCCTGGCTCGGCGGGCTCACCGCGCTGCTCCTCCTCCGCCATCGCGGCACCGCCGACCGGCACCGGGCGGTGCGCAGGTTCTCCGTCCTCGCCACCTGGTGCCTGCCGCTCGTCGTCGCCGCCGGAACCCTCAACGCCACGACCCGCCTGCAACATCCGGCCGAGCTGTGGAGCAGCACGTACGGACGGCTCATCGCCATCAAGGTCGCCGCTGTCGTGGTCGTCGTGTGCCTCGCCGCGTGGCACCGGCGGGTCAGCGTCCCGGCCCTGGCCGACGGCCGGCCCGGGACGTTCCGGCGGATCGCCGTCGTCGAGGTGGCCGTCCTCGCCGCGGCGTTCGGGCTCGCGGTCGCGCTGTCCCGCACGCCACCACCCACCGGTGACAGCGGCGAGGAGACCCTCGCGCAGACCCTGCTGGGCTTCCCGATGCCCGGCCCGCTGTCCGTCGGCGGGCTGCTGACGCAGTGGCTCGTCGAACCCCTCGCCGTGACGGTCGCAGTCGTCGCGGTCGGCGGCTACTTGGCGGGCTGGTGGCGGCTGCGGCGCCGTGGCGTCGCCTGGCCGGTGCACCGCCTGGTCGTGTGGACGGCCGGCTGGGCGGTGGTGGTCGTCGTGACCAGCTCCGGCCTGGCCCGCTACGCGCCGGTGCTGTTCAGCGCGCACATGGTGGTGCACATGGCGTTGAGCATGCTCGCCCCGATCCTGCTCGTCCTCGGCGCACCCGTCACCCTTGCCCTGCGGGCCCTGCGTCCCAGCCGTTCATCGGACTGGCCGGGGCCGCGGGAGTGGTTGACCGCCGGCCTGCACAGCCGGCCCGCCGTCCTGCTGAGCCATCCGCTGGTCGCGCTCGCGGTCTACGTCGGCAGCCTGTACGGGCTGTACTTCACCGGCCTGTTCGAGCTCGCGCTGCGCTCCCACGCCGCGCACCTGGCCATGCAGGCGCACTTCCTGATCGCCGGATACCTGTTCTTCCAGGTCCTGATCGGCGTCGACCCGGGCCGCCGTCCCGCACCGTACCCGCTGCGGATGCTGCTGCTGTTCGCGGCGATGGCCCTGCACGCCATCTTCGGGCTCGCGGTGCAGCAGTCCACGACCGTGCTCGCCGCCGACTGGTACACCGCCCTCGCCCGGCCGTGGGGTGATTCGCCGCTGCAGGATCAACGGCTCGGCGGCGGCATCGCCTGGTCGTTCGGGGAACTGCCGACCGCTCTTGTCGCGATCATCCTGCTCACCCAGTGGTGGCGCACCGACCAGCGCGAGGCGCGACGCGTCGACCGGGCCATCGACCGGGCCGAGGCCGCCGGCGAGGACCACGCCCTCGCCGCCTACAACCGCCAGCTGGCCGCCTGGGCCGGCGAAGCACGCCGTACCACCGAAGACGCCACCGACGAGGGAGCCTCCCGCCGATGACCAAGAAGGCCAAGCCCCGCACCACGCGGCAGACGTTCACCGCACCACCCCGACGGACCAGCCCGGCCCGCGGACCGGCCCGCGGACCGGCGCGCAGGTGGTGGCAGAACGGCAACCTGATGCTGACCGTCACCCTCGTGGTCGCCGCCGTGATCGCCCTCGGCACGTTCCTCGTCGTCGACGGCACCGGCAGCGAGGCCGAGCCGCCCGCCGGCGCGACCGACCCGCGGCTCGTCCGTGCGGACAGCCACCGCCTCGACGTGGCCGCCGGCGAGCTGGTCACCCTGGTGGAGTTCCTGGACTTCGAGTGCGAGTCCTGCGGCGCCGCCTACCCGTCGGTCGAGCGGCTCCGCAAGGAGTACGCCGGGAAGATCACCTACGTGGTGCGGTACTTCCCGCTGCCCGGCCACACCAACGCCCAGAACGCCGCCCAGGCGGCCGAGGCCGCGGCGCGGCAGGACAGGTTCGAGGCCATGTACACCAAGCTGTTCGACACCCAGAAGGAATGGGGCGAGGCGCGGACCTCGCACGCGGACACGTTCGCCGGCTACGCCGAGCAGCTCGGCCTCGACATGACCCGCTACCGCGCCGACGTGACCGCCCCCGACACCGTCGCCCGCGTCAACCGCGACAAGGCCGACGGCACCGACCTCGGCGTGCAGGGCACCCCGACGTTCTTCCTCAACGGCAGGCAGCTGCAGGCCTCCCCCACGTACGCCAACCTGAAGAAGGCCGTCGACGACGCCCTCGCGGCCGGCAGCTGATGCCCGTCCGCAGGCTCGGGTGGCTGCTCACCGTCGCGGGCACGCTCGGGCTCGTCGCCGCGTTCGTGCTCACCGTCGAGAAGATCCGGCTGCTGCAGGACCCGGCGTACCGGCCGACGTGCAGCATCAACCCGATCCTGTCCTGCGGCTCCATCATGACCAGCGACCAGGCCGACGTGTTCGGGTTCCCCAACCCGCTGCTCGGCCTGGTCGGGTTCACCGTCGTCGCCACCACCGGCGTCGCCGTCCTCGCCGGAGCCCTGCTGCCCCGCTGGTGGTGGCTCGGGCTGCAGGCGGGCGCCGTCCTCGGCGTGGTGTTCGTGCACTGGCTGTTCGTGCAGAGCGTGTACCGCATCGGCGCCCTGTGCCCGTACTGCATGGGCGTCTGGGTCGTGACGATCGCCGTCTTCTGGTACGTGACGCTGCACAACCTCGGCGGACGGCCGATCGTGGACGCGGTCGCGCGGTTCCACAGCACGATCCTCACCGCCTGGCTCCTCGTCCTGGTCGCGTTGATCGGCGTGGAGTTCTGGGACTTCTGGAGGACCCTGCTGTGAGCGCCGGCGATCCCTCGACGAACTACTAGGCGCGATAGTAGTATCGGGCACGAGCCGGGGACCTTTGGTGTGGGTCGCTGTTGACCCGGCTTGACGCGGCGCGGGTCCCGCCTCGCTCAGGGGCCCGCGCCGCGTGGCAGCGTCCCGGGACCTCGCCGGACCCGGGCCGTCCCGTCAGATGCCGATGACGCCGGGTCCGACGGTCGTTCGCAGCCAGCCGACGAAGTCGGTCCAGGCGCCGGTCAGCAGCGCGAGACCGACCGCCATCAGCATCACGCCGCCGGCGACGTTGACGGCGCGGCGGTAGGGGCGGGTCGCGGTGATGAAGGCCAGCCCGCGCCGCATGCCGACCGCGACGGCGAGGAACGGCAGACCGAGCCCGGCGCAGTACGCCGCGGCGAGCAGCAGCCCCCGGCCGACCGTCGCGTCCACGGCGGCGAGGGACAGCACCGCGCCGAGGGTCGGGCTCACGCACGGCACCCAGCCGAGCCCGAACGTCGCCCCGAGGACGGGGGCACCGGCCAGCCCGGCGCGGGGGAGGAACCGGACCCGGCGTTCGCCGGGCATCCGGGGCAGCAGGCCGATGAACGCCAGACCCAGCACGACGGTCAGCGACCCCGCGACGACCTCGACCGTCCGGGCATGCTGCCACAGCAGGCGACCGGCCTGCGCGAACGTCACCCCGGTCAGCAGGAACACCACGGTGAACCCCGCGATGAACAGGCACGCACCGGCGAGCATGCGCCCACGCCCGGCCGCCGGCGCAGCGGCCACCGCACCCCCTGCCGCGCGCTCGGGCGGCGCGGGGTGCGGGCCCTGCAGCGTGGTGGCGGCGAGGCCGGTGACGTAGGACAGGTAGCCGGGCACGAGCGGCAGCACGCACGGCGACAGGAAGCTCACCAGGCCCGCCAGCAGCGCCACGGCCATACCCGCCAGCAGGGGGCCGCCCGCGGCGACCCCCGCGAAGAAGTCTCCCACCGGACGCTCCCTGCTCAGACGCGAGCCACCACGGTACCAGCATCTCCTATCCGCCATAGTAGGAGGGCGAATCTGCTTCGCCGCCGTGAACTCGCACACCGTCGCCGTCGCCGTCGTCCGATCCGGCCGCGTGGCGGTGGCACGATTCGGGGATTCGTTACTACGATCCCGCCTAGTAGCGTTCTTTCCATCAGCACGGACGACACCGACACAGCCAC
>NZ_JBEXDG010000130.1:0-6622 GCF_040605635.1 Dactylosporangium sp. NPDC005555 | reverse complement strand
CTGCGACGACTGCCCGAAAGGTCCGCTTCGCGGCCTAGAACACGCGCCGGTAGAAGCTTGACAAGCCAGAATTCCGAATTACGCGCCACCCTCCATAGCGGCACAAACTCTTCCGGATCATCCAGAACCCCGCCCGGCCCGCCGGCACCGCTCCGGGTGTCAGCGGGTGAGGTTGTAGGGGGCGCTGCGCCGGGCCGCGACCGGGGACCATTCCGCGAGGACCAGGGTGGCGTCGTCCGCCGGCGCGCCGCCCTGGTGCTCGGCGACGGCGTGCGCCAGGCGGCGCAGGGTCTCCGGCGCGGGCAGCCCGGCGGTGGCGTGCCGCTCGGTGAGGTCGATGAGCCGGTCGACGCCGAACTCCTCACCGGCCGCGTCGCGGGCCTCCGTCACGCCGTCGGTGTAGAGCAGCAGCCGGTCGCCGCCCTCCAGGTCCTCTTCGGCCACCTCGACGTCGTCGTGGACGCCGAGGGGCATGCGGCGCCCTTCGCCGAGGTCCCGCACGACCCGCCCGGTGCGCAGCAGCAGCGGCCTGGGGTGGCCGGCGTTGATGTACCGCAGCCGCCCCGCCTCCAGGTCGAGCTCCGCGAGGACGGCGGTCACGAACCGGCTTTCGGGGAACTGCTCGGTCAGTGCCGTGTCCGCGGCCCGGGCCTGGGCCCGCAGGTCACCGCCCGCGCGGCGGACCGCCCGCATCGCGGACATCGCCACCCCGCACGCGAGGCTCGCGGCGAGGCCGTGCCCGACGGCGTCGAGGACGACGATCCTGGCCCGCGCGCCGTCGATCGCGTAGTCGAACCCGTCGCCGCCGACGTCGTAGCACGGCTCCAGGATCGCGCTGATCACCATCCGCTCGCACGCCGAGGTCAGCGGCGGCAGCAGCTGCCGCAGCATCTCCGCCGCCGGGGTCATCGGCCGGGTGCGGCGCACCTGGGCGAGGAAGTCACCCTTGTGGGAGGTGACGGTCACCAGGTGACCGATGAGCCCGGCGAGGGTCTCGCAGCGCGCCCGCATCGTCCCGTCGCGCAGCTGCGACTCGTCCGCGGCGAGCGTGAACTCGACCACGCCGAGCCGGTCGGTGCCGTTGACCATCGGCACGCACCATCCGTCGTCGCCCGTCGGCGTCGACCTGACCATCGCGAACGCCTGCCCCGCGACGGTCGTCGCCACCGGTTTCGGGTCCGGCAGCGGGTACCGGGGCCGCGGCACCGGCCGCAGCGTCCGCTGCTCCTCGTCGACCAGGTAGATCGTGGCCTCGATCCCCAGTGGCTCCAGCGCCTCGCCCACGGCCGTCGCCAGCCCGTCGGGCTGGAAGAGATGCGATCCGTCCAGAATCGTGCTGAACGCTTCGAGCCAGCGCGCTTCCACCGTCGCCGCCATGCCTCGCTCACCCCTCGGCAAACCAAACACGGTCGCGTTCGCGACCCTCCCGTCACTCCGGTCGCGTGCGTGTCATCGCCGCGACCGATGTAACGGATTCCCATCCGCGCCGCGCCGGAAACGGACCCTGGGACGGCCCGGCGGGAGCCGCTAGGCTCGGGTCGTGGAGTTCTCCCTGGACCGTGACGGGTCGAAGCCGTCGGACGAGCGGGTCACCGCCGACGTCGCCGAACGCGACGGTGCCGCCGTCGTCACGGTGCGTGGCAAGGTCCTCTACGACACCCTCGCCCCGCTGGCCGACGCCCTGGCCGCCCTGACCGGCCGCCCCGCCCTCGGCGTCGTGCTCGACCTGTCGGGCGTGCCGATGTGCGACTCCAGTGGGCTCAACCTGTTCGTCAGGACCCGGTCGGAGCTCACCGCGACGGGCGGCTGGCTCCGCCTCACCGGCACCCGCCCGCTGGTCGACAACGTGCTGCACATCACCAACCTCGACCGCATCCTCCCCCGCTACGCGACGGTCGAGGAAGCCACCACCGCCTGACCCTGTCGCGGTCTCCGGCCCCCGCACGACGGCCGGCCGCGCCGCGCAGCCGCCGGGCCCTGCCGATACGCCCGGCACAGCGCCACAGCGGCGCCGCAGGGAGTTGCGGTCGCCTGACCGGTCGCCGGTCACCCGGGCTCGCCGACGGGTGGTCAGCGAGCAGGTAGCCAGCGTGCATGATGCTGTCGTACACGGCCGCGCGGCGAGCGACCGCCTGACGGTCAGGTGGCCGGCAGGCGGTCAGGTGGCCGGCAGGCGGATGGTGACGACAGTGCCATGCGGGGTGTTCGGGCCGGCGGTGACGGTGCCGCCGTGCTGGGCGGCGGTCTGCGCGACGATCGCCAGGCCGAGACCGGACCCGGGCATGCCACGCGCGGCGGGCGCCCGGTAGAAGCGGTCGAAGACGTGCGGCAGGTCGTCCGCGTCGATGCCGGGCCCCTCGTCGGTGATCCGCAGCACGCACCAGTCCTCGTCCGTCGTCAGCAGCGTGTGTACGACGCCGCCCGGCGGGCTCCACTTCGCGGCGTTGTCGAGGACGTTGACGAGCATGCGTTCCAGCTCGTTCGGCCGCCCGTGGACGATCACCGGCCGCAGGTCGGTGCCGAACGTGACCGACGGCACCCGGATGCGGACCCGGTCGACGGCGGCGCCGACGACATCGGTCAGCTCGACGTCCTCGGCCGGCTCCCGGGCCGTCTCCTCCCGGGCCAGCTCGACGAGCTCCGTGGTGAGCGCCGCCAGCTCGCCGACCTGCGCCTCCAGGTCCCGCAGCAGCTTCGCCCGCTCCTCCGGCGGCAGCCGGTGCGCGAGGTCCGGCTGCCGCTCCACCGCAAGGAGCAGCTCGATGTTGGTCCGGATGCTGGTCAGCGGCGTCCGCAGCTCGTGCCCCGCGTCCTCGACCAGGGCCCGCTGCGACCGGCGGGCGGCGTCGATCGCGGCGAGCATCGTGTTCACCGACTGGCCGAGGCGGGCGATCTCGTCGACGCCGTGGATCGGGACGGGCCGGTTGAGGTCCATCGTGACCGCGACGTCCTCGACGGCCTTCGTCAGCTGCTGCACCGGCACCAGACCCGCCCGGGCGACGGTCCGGCCGAGGGCCGCCGCGCCGCCGGTACCGACGACGCAGCCCGCGGCCATGAGCAGGCCGAAGACCGTCAGCGTGCGGTTGGCCGGGCCCTGGTCGACGGCCACCTGCACCGCCCCGCCGCCGCGGCCCGCAGGCACGGTCAGCATCAGGTAGCTGCGCCCGTCGAGCTCGACCTCCTCCTGGTGCTGCGCCTGCTGCCCGGCCGCGACCCGCCGGGCACCCTCGGTCACCGGCAGCCCGTTCGTGGAGCGGGAGCTGACGGCGGCGTCACGGCCGAGGACCTGCCAGCGGGGGCCGATGTCACGGCGGAACCGCAGGTCCCTCCTGCCGCCGGGTCCGGCCGGCGGCGGCCCGTCGCGCCACTGGTCGGGCTGCGCGGCGATCGACCGCGCGTCGGCGTCCAGCTGGGACCGCAGCTGCTGGCGCTGGATCTGGAACACGGCCGCGAACGCGATCCCGGCCACGGTCAGCACGGCGGCCGCGACAGCCGCGGTGACCAGCAGCGACAGCCGGTCGTGCAACGTCCGCCGCCGCCACCACCTGGCGAACACGCCCCGCACCGCGCCTCCCCGTGCGGCACTCCCGCGGACCCGACGCCCGGCACCGCGGCCTGACCCCCGCGCGGCGCTTCCGCCGGGTCCCCGCGCGACGCCCGGCCCGGGTCCCCGCGCGGTGTCCGGCCCGGGTCCCCGCGCGGTGTCCGGCCCGGGTTCCCGCGGGGCGTCCCAGCCGGGTTCCCGCGCGGTGTCCGGGTCGGGTTCCCGCGCGGTGTCCGGGTCGGGTTCCCGCGCGGCGTCCCAGCCGGGTTCCCGCGCGGTGTCCGGGTCGGGTTCCCGCGCGGTGTTCACAGGGGTTCCTCGCGCAGGACGAAGCCGACGCCGCGGACGGTGTGCAGCAGGCGGGGGCGGCCGTCGGCCTCCAGTTTGCGGCGCAGGTAGCCGAGGTACACGTGGATGCTGTTGGACGTCTCGCCGAAGTCGTAGCCCCACACGTGCTCGAACAGCACGCCACGGGTCAGGACCTGCCGCGGGTGGCGCAGGAACACCTCCAGGATGGTGAACTCGGTGCGGGTCAGCCGCAGCGGGTGCTCGCCCCGCCACACCTCCCGGGTCGCCGGGTCGAGGCGCAGATCGGCGAACGCGAGCGTGTCCGCGGCCGGCCGGGACGGCGCGGTGAGCAGCGACCGGCGCAGCAGCGCCCGGATCCGGGCGAGGAGCTCCTGCAACGCGAACGGTTTCACGAGGTAGTCGTCGGCGCCCGCGTCGAGGCCCGCGACCCGGTCGCCGACGCTGTCCCGGGCGGTGAGCATCAGCACGGGCACCAGCAGGCCGTCGCCGCGCAGGCGCCGGCACGCCTGCAGCCCGTCCATCCTCGGCATGCTCACGTCGAGGATCATCGCGTCGGGCTCGTCGGCGTGCGCGGCGTCCACGGCCTCCTGCCCGTCGCGGGCGGTGTCGACCCGGTACCCCTCGAACCGCAGCGTCCTGGCCAGGGAGTCCCGCACGGCGGCGTCGTCGTCGACGACCAGGATTCGCGGCATGGTCCCATGATGACCGGCCCCGCTAAGCGTTCAATAAGAAACGACGGTCTGCCAGGCGCCGGGCGGTCACGCCGCGGGGCGGTCCTTCCACAGGACGACACCGGCGCTGGCGGCCACGACCAGGCCGATCGCGGCGATCTGCGCCGGGTGCAGGTCCTGACCGAGGATCACGAATCCCGCCAGGGCCGCGATCGCCGGGCCGAGGCTCATCAGCACCGCGAACGTCGACGTCGGCAGGCGCCGCAGCGCGGTCAGCTCGAACGTGTACGGCAGCACCGACGACAGCACCGCCACCGCGGCGCCCAGCGCCAGGACACGCGGCTCGAGCAGCGCCCCGCCCGCGGTGACGATCCCGGCGGGCAGCGCGAGGACCGCGGCGACGAGCATCGCGAGGGTCAGACCGTCCCGTTTCGGGAAGCTCGCGCCGGCCCGCGACGACAGCATGATGTATCCGGCCCACGCGCCGCCGGCGAGGAACGCGAACCCGACCCCGACCGGGTCCAGCTGGTCGAACCCACCACCGCCGAGCAGCCCGACCCCGGCGAGCGCGAGCAGCGCCCACAGCCACGCGACCCGCCGCCGGGCGGTGACCACCGACAGCGTCAGCGGCCCGAGCACCTCCAGGGTGACGACGGGCCCGATCGGCATGCGCGCGATGGCCGCGTAGAAGGCGAGGTTCATGCCGGCGAGCACCGCACCGAAGACGCCGACGAGCATCCATTGGCGGCGGGTGTACCCCTTGAGTCTCGGCCTGCCGACGGCGACGAGCAGGGCGGCACCGATGACGAGCCGCATCGACACGACCCCGGCCGCGCCGGCGAGGGGGAACAGCGTGGTGGCGACGGCGGCTCCACTGTGGACCGACGTCTGCGACGCGAGGACCCGCCACACCCCACCGGGGCGCCTGACAGGCTGGGCGGCGACAGGGGCGGGCGCGGCGAGGACGTCGGTCACACGGGCAACGCTAGGCAGCGGAGCGGATCATGGGAAATGCCGTTTCACGGCTGGTTATGCTTGACGCGCATGACCATCGAGCTGCGGCACCTCAGAGGCTTTCTCGCCATCGCGGAAGAGGGCAACCTCACCCGCGCGGCGGCCCGGCTGCACCTGACGCAGCCGGCGCTGACCCGCACCCTGCAGCAGCTGGAGTCGCACCTCGGGGTCCGGCTCGTCGACCGGTCCACCCACCATCTGGCGCTGACCCCGGCGGGTCACGAGTTCCGCCGCAACGCCGCCGCGGCCGTGGCGGCGGTGGAGCACGCGCTCGACCCCGGACGGCACCGCGGGCAGCCGGTCCGGCTGGGGCACGCGTGGTCGGCGCTCGGCGCGTACACCACCACCTTGCAGCGGAAGTGGAAGCGCACGCATCCGGAGACGGTGCTCGAACTCCTCCGCCTCGACGAGCGCAGCGCGGGCCTCGCGTCCGGCGCGGTCGACGTCGCCGTCCTGCGCGGCCCGCCCCACGTGCCCGGCGCGCACACCGCCCACCTCATGCGCGAGCCGCGCCTCGCCGCGGTCGCCGACGACAGTCCGCTCGCGGGCCGGGCGTCGCTGACCCTCGCCGACCTCGCCGCGGAGCCCCTGGCCCTGAACACCGTCACCGGCAGCACGACCCTCGCGCTGTGGCCGGCGGACGCCGCGCCGACGCAGCTCGTCCCCGTGAAGAACACCGACGACTGGCTGTCGGTCATCATCGCCGGCGACGCGGTCGGGGTGACCCCGGCGGGGACCGCGGCCATGCACCCGAACCCGGCGGTGCGCTACGTCCCGCTCACCGACGCCCCGCCGGTCGACGTGATCCTCGCCTGGCGCGAGCCGTTCACCCATCCCGCGGTGCCCGACCTGCTCCGCCTGGCCCACGAGGTCGTCAGGCGCTGAGCCGGCACCCCGGAGCCGCAGCCGGCCGCCGACCGGCCGGTTGTGTCGTCTGCCTGGCCTCGGTGGGGGTTCTTGATGATCCGGAAGAGTTTGTGCACCCCTGGCTCAATGCCGGTGAGTTAAGGATTTGCGTCGAGGGTTGTCGATGCCGCGTGGCGGCTTGCGCAGCAACGAAGCTCCCGTTACACATGCTGTCGAC
>NZ_JBEXDG010000129.1:0-7286 GCF_040605635.1 Dactylosporangium sp. NPDC005555 | reverse complement strand
GCGCTGCACCGGTCACCGTCAGCACCGCCACCGCTGACGGGTATGCGAGGCTCACCGTTCACGACGCCGGTCCCGGCATGCCGGCCGAGTTCCTGTCTCACCGTCACGCTCGCCGCTTGCAGTGACACCGCAAGCGGCGGCGGTAGCCCCACGGCACCGAACAACGGTAGCGTCAGCGTCAGCGTCAGCGTCAACCCGACCTTCAACAACGCCGACGCGATGTTCGTCCGGATGATGATCCCGCACCACGAGCAAGCCGTGGAGATGGCCGCCCTCGCCGAGACGAAGGCGACCGATCCGGACATCAAGCAACTCGCCGCCAAGATCAGTACCGGGCAGGAGGCGGAGATCGCAACGATGAAGGGCTGGCTGGTCGCCTGGGGGCAGCCGACCACGATGCCGAGCTGTCCCGGGATGCATTGCATGCCAAGCAACATGATGCCGAATGGAACGTCGCCGAATGGCATGATGCCGAGCGGGATGCCGATGATGCCGGGCATGATGTCCAGCGCAGATATGGCGAAGCTGAAGGCGGCGACCGGCACCGACTTCGACAAAATGTTTCTCCAGATGATGGTCGTTCACCACCAGGGAGCGTTCACGATGGCTCAGGCGGAGCTGGCCCATGGGACCAACCCGGACGCCAAGGCTCTCGCCGGCCGCATCGTGAAGACGCAGCAAGCCGAGATCGTTGCGATGCAGCAGATGGCCGGCCAACTGCATTCATGACCAGACCCGGCGTACAGGACGCTGTGCCTGCCGAATATGCCATCCGGGCAGTTCAGGCGGCATGATCGTACTCGCGGAGGACGCCGCCGAGGCGGTCATGTCGATGGATGTTCAGGTGGGCGAGCCGGTCTGGATCGGGATCGGTTCGGGTAGCGGGCCAGTGGCCGGGTGTTGGCGATGCCCTGAGGGGATCTGTGTTCGTTGTAGAAGAGCTCGTACTCGTGTAGCGCGTGCAGCAGATGTCGTTGGTTGAGGATCAGCGTCCGGTCGAGCAGTTCGCGCCGGCAGGTCCGTATCCAGCGTTCCATGACCGCGTTCATCCGGGGCATCCGGACGCCGCTGAGCACGACCGCGATCGCTGCTTCGGCGAGGACAGCGTCGAACAGAGCCGGGTACTTGCCGTCCCGGTCGCGGATCAGGTACCTCACCCGGCGTCCCGCGTCCTCCGGGTCCATCACCGGGTTGCGGGCGGTCTGGGTCACCCACGCCGCGGTGGGATGCGCGGTCGTGCCGAGGATCCGGACACGGCGGCTGGCGTTCTCGATGACCGCGAGGACGTACATCCCGACAGCATCAGCGACAAGGGATTGTCATGACTGGTCGGCGCAACGCTGGGCACAGGTAGGGGGAGCCGAATCAACCCGAGGGAGGAACCGTGACCATCTCCGGCATCATCACCGCGTTGATCGTGGGCATCATCGTCGGCACGCTCGGCCGGTTGGTCGTTCCCGGCAAGCAGAACATCTCCATCTGGCTGACCCTGGTCGTCGGCATCATCGCCGCCCTGTTGGGTACGGTCATCGCTCGAGCAGTCGGGGTGAACACGTCCGGATTCAGCTGGCTGGAGCTACTGATCCAGGTGGGGCTGGCCGCCGTCGGCGTGGCCATCGTGGCCGGTTCTGTCGGGCGCCGGAACCGCCACGCGGTCAGATAGCCACAGTCGTTCGCGGTCACAGCGCGCCGTCATCACGTCCTGAACCGGCGAATTGGTGCCGTGCCGACACTGACACGGCGCTGGGCTTCCCCCTGAGGTGCGGACACCCCTCTGGACGTTGGTCCAGAGGGGTGTCCCCGTTGGGGCGTCCATCGAAGGGGCCACAAAAGAGCTCTGGATCCGCACTATCGGCGGCAGGCAACGCGTCAGCCCACGCGGTGAAGATGGCTCATTCGGTTTCGCAACGACGCAACCGGGCACAATGCGCCCAGCCTGTGGCGATGCGTGTTGTGCGGCGTTGACCGATCGCACCGCTGTTCACCCTGGAGGTACGACATGACGAGCCCGAAGCTCAAGCCAACGACGGCGGATGCCGGCATCCCGGTCGCCAGCGACGAGCTCTCTCTCACCGTCGGTCCGGACGGCCCGATCGTGCTGAACGACCACTACCTCATCGAGCAGATGGCCAACTTCAACCGGGAGCGCATCCCGGAGCGCCAGCCGCATGCAAAGGGCGGTGGCGCGTTCGGTCATTTCGAGGTGACCGGCGACGTCAGCGCCTACACGAGGGCAGCGGTGTTCCAGCCGGGCACCAGGACCGACACCTTGAGCCGGTTCTCCACCGTCGCCGGCGAGCGGGGCAGCCCAGACACCTGGCGCGACCCCCAGGGCGGCAAGCGCAATACCGCGAACGCGTTGGTTGAGCCGGCGTCGGTGGAGATCCCGGTGCAGGCCGTGGCGGTGGTCCGGGCGGTATCCGGGTGACGCGTGTCCGAGACGCGCTCGGGCCGGTCTTCGATGACGGCGAGTTCGCGGGCTGGTTCGCCGCCGAGGGGCGCGGCGCGGTGCCGCCGGGTCTGTTGGCGCTGGTGTGCGTGTTGCAGGCGATGGAGGATCTGACCGATCGTGACGCGGCGGACGCGGTCCGGACCCGGATGGACTGGTAGTACGCGTTGGGCTTGGCCCTGGACGATACGGGGTTCCACTACTCGGTGTTGTCGGAGTTCCGGGACCGGCTCGTTGGTGACGGGCGGGCGGTACGGCTGCTGGAGTTGATGCTGGACGCGGCTCGTGAGGCTGGTCTGCTGCGCGGCGGTGGTAGGGCGCGTACGGATTCCACCCATGTGCTGGCGAAGATCAGCGCGTTGAGCCGGCTGGAACGGCTCGGCGAGACGATGCGGGCTGTGGTGAACCAGCTCGCGCTGACCGCCCCGGGCTGGCTGACGCCGCGGATCCGGCCGGAATGGGAGCAGCGGTACGGCCGGCGGGTCGACCGGAAATGACCCCGGCCACTGCGGGCGTTGGGCGGGTGGCATCAGCCCGGGACTCTCTGGATGGTCCGGGGTGTGGGTGTTTGTGTTGGGTTTAGGCGGTGGGTTGCAGGGTGACGGTGTGGCCGAGGGCTTTGTCAATTCCGGTGCCTTGGCCCCCGCGCCCTCGGCCTCGACGCTGCTGGCGGAGGCCGCCCTGCCCGACGATTCTCTGCGTCGATAGTCACTGCAGCGCCACGATGATCGCCTTGCCACGGTGATATAGACGGCTCGCCCGCATCCTGGGGGTAGGTGTGCGGGCGAGCCGTCGAGGACTTCGATCAGCGCGACCAGCGGCTGGCGACGTTCTGCCACGCACGCTCGGCCGGTACTGTGGCCGCTGGCGGCTGCGCTGCCAGCGGCCACGGCGCCGACCGCTCAAGATCGCACCGCCGTCAGCTATCACAGTCCACATCGGACAGTGGACGACACGCCAACACCGACCCACCACAAGATCATCGCCAGAACCGAATTTCATGAGCGACGACAAACGCTGCAACCCCGAACTCCCATCTGCTGACAGGCGCGCAAGCGCCCCTGCTGCCGCAGACGCTCCACGCACTGGACTCACGGTCGTCGCTCGGACCGCCTTCTTCTGGTGCCGGGGTGGGCGGGGGAGTTGCGGCATCCGCCAGGTATCGGTACATGGCTGGACGGGGCCATCGAGTTGGCGAAGGGGACGCTACTATGCCCACCGTGGTAATAGTTGGCATGGAGGAAACCGCCGTACCGGCCTGGCCCCGTCGTGTACTCGTGGTGTCGGGCGTCCTCGTCGGGGTCTTCGCGCTCGTGGCCGCCGCTCGAGTGCCGGTCGCCGACTCGTCGGTGTGGCTGGAGGCCTCAACCGTGGCGGTGTCCGCACTTGTCCTCGTCGCGGCGGCCTGGTGGATGGCCGGACGGTCGGCGACCATCGATCGACGGACGGTGCTGCTGTGGGGACTGGGTTGGGGATTCGGACTGGGGGCGTTGTGGATCGCCGAGATCGCCTTCAACAACGTCACCCCGCCGACGGTATCCACAGCATCGAACCGCGGCGTGGTGGACAACGTGACGTGGGCGGTCGTGGGCTTGGCCACGTTCGTGACCGCCGCATGGGTCACGGTGCGAACCGGCCGGTGGCGCAGCGGGCTGCGCGCAGGGGTGTGGTCCGGGGTGGGCAGCGGTCTTGGTGCCAGCCTCGGGGGCGCTGCCCTGCTGGCGTTCCTGCGGTCCGATGTGGAGCGGGATCCGCTGATGCTGAGCGAATGGCAGCAGCGGGCATCCGATATGGACCTGGCCACGTACGTTACCCGCGAGACGATGGCCGGCGTCGGCGGCCATCTGTGGGTACTAGGCATCGCGCAGGGCGCAGTTGTCGGGCTCGCCGCCGCGTCCCTCGGCATTGTCGTGGTGCGACTCAGGGGTGACTCGCGTCCTACGGCAGCTCGAAGTGCCCAGTAAGCGACCTCCGGCCCCGACATTCAACGAGGCCGGTTTGCACGTGTTGCTCGCGGTCGCCGACGTGCCACGTCACGGATACGCGATTATGCAGACCATCGCGGCCGAGTCGGATGGCGCCGTGCAGTTGGGGCCCACGACGCTCTACCGGACCCTACGTACGCTCTTCGATCACGGGCTGATCCAAGCGTCATCAAACGTGGATGACGTCTCTGACGACCCCCGCCGCCGCTACTACCGCATCACCGAGGCCGGACGTAACGCCGCACGCGTCGAACTGGCCCGCTTGGAATCCGTCCTGCGCCGCGCCCACGGCAAGCTCCGCATGCGACCAGACACCACATGACTCCACCGCCGCGCTACCCGGGCCGGCCACCCACCACCCGCCCGTACCTGTGGGGCTCGTAAAATGGGTTCGGTTTCGCTGCCTGCGAATATTCGTTGATGATGCCGCCGAGGATCGGGTGTCGTTGGACTCGGGCGGTGGTGAGGTCGACGACCCGCGACGGCGGGTTCGGTGGTCGCTGGCCGAGTGATCGGTGTGGCCTGTGGCCGTTGTAATGCTTGGTGTACTCGTCAAGGACGCTCGCCCAGGTGCCGTTCGCCGGCGATGATTCCGGGCCTACTGGGTCACCCAAGCACCGGTCGGGTGCGCGGTGACCCCGACGATGTGACATGGCCGGACTCGGGATGCTGGCCGACGTCGGGTTCACTGTGCCGTTGCTGATCGGTGAGCTCGCCTTCGGCGCCGGCAGCGTCCGTGCCGTCGACCCCGACAACCGCCTCGTGGCCCGCGGTCTGTAAGCCGAGTGGGAACACGCCCTCGCTGCCCTCGTCGACGCTGAAGCAGGGCTCGGCGATCTGGGCTACCTACCTGCTGATGTGTCCTGATGGCGGTGCACCGGCCGGATCGGGAATTGGCCCGTCCATCCCCGATCCGGGGTTCTGCCTCCGGAGGACTGCTGGGCAACGCCGGCGGTCGTGGGCATGCTCGGGCCGTTGCTCGTGCGCAACGGCGTACAGGTGACTTGTCGCGATACCGGGGTACGTGCCGACGGCGAGGATACCCAGCTTGGTTTACAGAGGGACACCTCGACCGGGGATCCTGGCCGGCGTCGCTGCGGAACTGCACGTGCCGGAGGCGGCGATCACCGACCTCGACCCGGACGCGCCCCAACGCGAGCGCGGCGCGTGGCGCCGTTACCTCGGCAGCCTGGAACGGGCCACCGTCGGCGAGGGCATGCCGATGTCCGACATCGATCTCGTCGAGGCCCGCCACCGGTCACAGACCGAAGATTTCCTGGCCCGGGCCACCGTGCACGGTGGCGTCATCCTCGGTCGTGGCGGGGCGGTGGCGCTGCAGACGGTCTCTCAGGCCCTGCACGTGAGGCTGACCGGGACCCGAGCCGGCCGTGTCCACCAGGCGATGCGCCTGGAGGGCATCGACCGGCACACCGCCGAGCAACGCCGCGAGGTCAACGCCCGCGCGCAGCAGGGGTACCTGCGCCGTGCGTACGGCGTCGACGGGGAGAACACCGACACGTACCACATGCAGCTTCGACAGCACAGTGCTCACCCTCGACACCTGCGTCGACCTCGTCGTGGCGGCGACGCACGCCCGCACCATCACCGACCGGGTGGCGGGGCACCCGCAGGAACCCGTATGACCGACACGGCACCCGCGGCGCCGGCCTCGCGGCTGCGGACCGTCCAGTACCTGGGGTACGCGGGCGGAGACGCCGCCAACAACCTGACCTTCACCTGTCGGTCCTGACCGGGCTGTTCATCATGCAGACCCTGCAGGTCTACTACGCCAGGGACGTGCTGGGCAACGCGGACTACACCATCGTCCTCACCATCCTCACCACCGGCGCGATGTTCGTGGTCAGCCCGCTGATCCCGAAAATCGTCGAAACGTTCGGCAAGCAGCGCGCCTACGTCGCCACCGCAGCGCTGACCGCGATCGGTGGTCTCGGCATCGCCTTCTCCCCGCCCGACGTGCCGGCGGTGCCGCTGGTCTCGCTCGCCGTGTACGGCATGGGGATCGCCGCGGTGCAGTCGCTCATGTGGGCGCTACACGCCGACACCGTCGAGTACGGTGACTGGGCTTCCGGCATACGGATCGAGGGCGCCAACTACGCCGCGCTCTCCTTCACCCGCAAGGTGGGCCAGGGCGTCGGCGGTGCGCTCGCCGCGTTCGGCATCGGCCTCGGCGGGTACACCGCCGGCGCGGCCACGCAGTCCGCCGAGAGTCTCAACGCCATCCGGTACGTCACCGGGCTCGGCCCGGCGGTGTTCGTCGGGATCGGCGCCGCCACCATGCTGCGCTATCCGTTGAACGAGGAACGGTTCCGCGGCATCGTCGCCGAGCTGGGCAACCGGCGTCGCGAGCGAATCCTGCACGGCGTCGAATCCGACGGCGAACGCTGAGCATGCCGAGCCCCGACGATGGTGATCGGCAGCGTGCACGCCTTCGAGGGGCATGTGTGCCCGCCGGCGGGGAAGATGAGGCGATGACCGAGCACGATGCGGCGCGGTGGCATGCCCACCCGGCGGCTGACGCCGTCCACGAGTTCGACGTGGACACGCACCGGGGGCTGCCGACGGCTCCGATGCGTTACCGGATCGGCGGACAGGCTGAGCCGCAGGACAGCCTGCAGTCAGATCGCTTGGGTGAGTTCGATGAATGCCGCAGCGACTCGCCGGTTGGGCGGGGCGTCGAGTCCGAGTTCGTAGTGGCCGCGTCGAAGGTGCCGGTGACCACGACGGCCCGCCGCCCATGCCGCGGAACTGGGCCGGCAGTGAGAATGCCGCCGTGGTGCCGGTCGCCGCCGTGAGGACCGGCGGGTCGAACGTGATGATGTTGATCCGCCACG
>NZ_JBEXDG010000128.1:0-7536 GCF_040605635.1 Dactylosporangium sp. NPDC005555 | reverse complement strand
GCAAAACGCTCATGAATATCCTCAGCGTAAAACCCACGATCCTCCGTCTCAGCCTGACGCTCGACAAGCTCAGGAACCATCGCCTCGGCACGCGCCACCACCTGATCCGCGGTAAGACCAGGCTCGGGCGGGGCGGAGGCGTGACGTTCGGCGGTGTCTGTGTTCGCGGTCATTGATGATCCATCCCTGCGTAGGTAGTGACCAGGTCACGGGGCGAGTCTGACTGTCACCCGGCCGGGCCGGGCCTGCCCACTTCGACCTTGCCTACCCCGGCCGCTCGAACTCGGCCACGGCCGGGGCCGGCCAGGCCGCGTCGCCGCGCAGCAACGCCAGAGCGGGCCGGTCCTCGCGGCCGGTCCAGCGCAGCGGCCGGACGCCGGCGGCGAGCAGTTCCCGCCGGAGCGGCGGGACCCCGCGGCGCCGTTCGGCCGCGGGGGCGTGGCCTGCATGATGTCGGGCCGATGACGGGCCAGCACGGCCTGCAACTGCGGGCTACTCCGGGCCTGGGCGTTGGAGCGGATTCACCGTCGGGGTGGGCCCGCTGCCGCACAACGACGAGGTGCCTGTGGCCGGGAACGTGCTGGATGGCATGTCGCTCTGGCTTGCCGCCGGCCTCGACCCGATCGAGCAGGACGGCATCTGAGCGCCTGGTGCGCCGTCCCGGCCCACGCCGGGACGGCGCACCTGCGACTCAGCGTGGGTACGGCCTGCGGGCGGACACGATGACATACCCGACCTGGTCGCTACGCGCCGCGAAGAACCCCATCATGCTGCGCGAGAAGCTGGCGACCGCGTCCTCGCCGAACTTCGCGACCACCTCGGCCCGCCGCGCCATCGCGGCATCCAGGAACTTCGCCTTCCGGCCGTAGACCCGGGGACCGCACTGGGTGTACTCCTCGACCTCGAAGCCGGCCGCCCGCACCCGCTCGGTCCACTCGGTCAGCGACGGCAGGGCGGTCAGCTTCAGGCTGGCCATGAACGCGGCCAGCCGCCGCGGGTCGCTGTCCGACTCGCGGCTGAAGTCGGACAGTGAGAGCCGGCCGCCCGGGCGCAGCACCCGGAACAGCTCGCGCAGCACCTGGTCGAGGTCCGGCGCGTTCTGCAGCGAATCCAGCGCCAGCACCGCGTCGAACGTGCCGTCCGGGTAACCCAGCCGCGTGTAGTCGCCGTACTCGAAGCGGGCAAGGTCGCCGACGCCGCTCGCCGCGGCCCGCTGGTTCGCCTTCTCGACCTCGAACGCGCTGACCGTGACGCCGGTGACCCGGACGCCGAGCTGCTGGGCCAGGGCCACCGCCGTCTTGCCGGGACCACAGCCCGCGTCCAGCAGGTGCTCGCCGGCCCGCAGGCCGAGCGTGTCGGTCACCTTGCGGCTGATCCGCTCGACCGCCTCGGGAAGCGTCGCGCGGTCCTCCCGGTCGTACCAGTAGTACATGTGGACCTGGCCGTCGCGGAACTCGGCCTCGATCGGCGACCGCTCGTCGTAGTGCCGGCCCATGTCGGCGGCCTTCATCGCGTCACCCCCTTCAGCGAGCGGGCGAACCGGCGGATGTCGCCGACCAGCAGCTCGGGCTGCTCCAGGGCCGGGAAGTGCCCGCCGCGGTCGAACTCGGTCCACTGGCTGAGCGTCGGCAGGATCAACTCGGCGAACCGGCGGACCGGCCGCACGGCGTCCCGCGGGAACGACGCGACGGCGACCGGCATGGTCAGCGGCCACGGCCCGGCCCAGGTGCGGACGAAGTCGGCGTCCACGTGGGACGACTCGTAGTAGAACTGGGCGCTGGAGCCGGCCGTGGCAGTCAGCCAGTAGATGGTGACGGCGGTGAGGATGTGGTCGCGGCTCACCGCGTCCTCCGGCACCTTCGCCGAGTCGGTCCATTCCTTGTACTTCTCGGCGATCCAGGCCAGCTGCCCGACCGGCGAGTCGGTCAGCGCGTAGGCCAGGGTCTGCGGCCGCGTCGACTGGATCTTCTGCCATCCCATGCCGTCCTGGATGAACCGCAGGCCGAAGTCGAGCCGGGCCAGGTCGGCGTCGTCCAGGCCGGCCATCGCCGCCGGGTCGGGCGGCGGGATCGTCACGCACATGTTGATGTGCACGCCGGCGACGTGTTCGGGGTCGGCCAGGCCGAGCCGCAGCGAGATCGGCGAGCCCCAGTCCCCGCCCTGCACGGCGTAGCGCTCGTAGCCGAGGCGGCGCATCAGCTCCTTCCAAGCGCCGGCCACCCGGCCGGTGTCCCAGCCGGTCTCCCCGGTCGGGCCCGAGAAGCCGTAGCCGGGGATCGACGGGATGACGAGGTGGAACGCGTCGGCCGGGTCGCCGCCGTGCGCGACCGG
The DNA here is from genome assembly GCF_040605635.1 of Dactylosporangium sp. NPDC005555. Classification (NCBI taxonomy): domain Bacteria; kingdom Bacillati; phylum Actinomycetota; class Actinomycetes; order Micromonosporales; family Micromonosporaceae; genus Dactylosporangium; species Dactylosporangium sp. NPDC005555. Next base: position 5,205 of record NZ_JBEXDG010000128.1, on the reverse strand, counting down.
ATCGATCAGCGGGTCGATGACGTCGAGGAACTCGGCCACTGTCCCCGGCCAGCCGTGGGTCAGGATGAGCGGCATGGCCCCGGCCTCGGCCGACCGGATGTGCATGAAGTGCACGGTCGTGCCGTCGATCTCGGTGAGATGGTGCGGGTACTCGTTCAGCCGGGCCTCGACCGCCCGCCAGTCGAACTGGGTCCGCCAGTAGCCGGCCAGCTCCTTCACGTAGTCCAGCGGCACACCGCGGTCCCAGCCGACGCCGGGGATCTCGTCCGGCCAGCGGGTGTGGTCGAGACGACGGGCCAGATCGTCGAGGTCGGACTGCGGGAAATTGATGCGGAACGGGCGCATCCGGCAACCTCCGGAATCAGTCGTGAGCCGCTACGAGCGGCGCGGGGGCGGGACGGCCGGATCGCCGCAACGTACGCAGGATCCGGCCGGGGCGGAGCAGGGCCGTCGGCTCGTCGATGAGACCGGCGACCCGCATCAGGGTGTTCGTGAGGCTGGCGTCGTGCATCGCCGCCCGCTGCACGCGGGTGACGTACGCATTGATGAAGCGGACCTTCGCGCCGCGGGGGCCCGGCACACCGGCGTAGCCGAGTTCGGCCGTCGCCGGGCTGCACGCGGACACCGGTGACCCGGCCCGCGCCGGGTGTCGTGGCCGGCCCGACGATGTCGTGCTGCTCGAGGGAGCGGATGGTGCGCACCTTCTCGACGCGGTTGCGCACGACCCGCTCGATGACCGGCCACCCCCGCCAGTTCGTCGCGGTCCACCACCAGGACTTGCGGGTAGACGTCGGCGAGCACGTCGCGGCGAGCAGTCCGGCCAGGCTGCCGCCGAGCACGACAGCGCGGGGTACGTGCTGCTCAGGCATAGCGATGTCGTCCTCACTGTGCGGACCGTGAACCCGGGCCGAGCCAGGGGCCAAAAGCCAGCATCGGAGAACGCGACGGGCCGGACACCTTCCGCTGTGCTGCGGAAACGTGACGGAACGGCAGGAAGAACGACCGTGGCCGTGCTCGAACGAGGCTCGACCGAGCTCGATCCTTGCCCCACCACCACGCGAGCCCATCCGGGCAAGGTGCTACCTGACAGCGGGCCGTTCGCTGGACGAGATCGCCCGAAGCGCTGTCCTCAGCCGGTTCCACTTCTCCCGGGTCTTCCGCACGGCCACGCGGGTCTCGCCCGGACGGTATCTGTCCGCCGTCCGCATCTACCAGGCCAAGCGCCTGCTCGCCACGACCGGGCACCGGGCACCAGGTGTCTCAACTCAGCCTGACAGAGAGGGGTGTCGCGGCGGATCTGAGCGATAGCCATGACGTGCAGGGCGTAGTAGCTGTTCTCCGTTCGCGAGCGCGGGCGACAGCTCCCCATGTAATCGGTGGCCCGTCGCGCCACATCTCCGCAATTGCGGCCGGTCTCGCGGCAACGTGAGAGGTGCGACGCCGGCCGAGCCCGGACGATCCTGGGCTCCTGGCCAACCTCCGGGGAGTGAGACATGACGCAGCAGGGATCCCGAGCACCATCGGACGTGCGTTCAGCGGCGCCGAGAAGGTGAATCCGCTCGACCTGCGACGCCCCGGATACAAGTCCGCCGGCGCCGGCACGTGATCGCGTGCGGGGCGCCGGCGGATTTCTCGTCTTACTTTACCGGCTCGTATCGCATCGCCTTCGCGCCCGAGTCCCAGTCCGTCTTGCCCGTGAACTTCACATCGCGCGGCTTCGGCATACCGTTGAACAGGTAAGGCCCGCGCCCCGCTAGGCGGGGGTGGACCACCAATTCATACTCGTCGATCAGGTTGAGCTCGGCGAGGGCTCGTGGGAGTGTCACGCCGCCCACGAACAAGCCGTCGCCAGGGCTCTGCTTGAGCTTCTCGACGGCCTGACCCAGATCGCCACGCAAAATCTCAGCGTTCCAGTCCACCTTCTCCAGTGAACTCGAGACGACGTACTTCTTCGCCTTGTCGATCGTCTGGGCGAAGAATCTCGTCTCTTCCGGGAGCGACCCCGGATTCGCCGCCATGGGACGCCAAGCCGACTCCATCATCTCGTAGGTGACCCGGCCGAAAATAAGAGCATCGGCTTGGGCGAGGCTTTCCGCTCCGCGGCGATGCATCTCAAGATCGCCGTCCATAGCGGCATGGTCGCAGCATCCGTCCAGAGTGACGTGGATCGAATAACGAAGTGGGCGCATCGCAGCAGCATAGCAACCGATGATGGATTGCAAGCGGTTGGACGCGCCCCGGCAGTTGATCAGAAGCAGTAGTGTCTCGTGATTCTGTTGGGTTTACTCGGCGTCGTTGTCGACGAGTTTGTTTGATGTTGGTCCGGACAAGTTGGACCTTCGCAAGGACTTCGTCGGCGGTCGTTGTCCCCTGGAACGTGCGGGGGTTGGCGTTCCAGGCCGCGATGCAGTCGCGGATGGACCGGATCATCATCCCGATCGCGGTGGTCATCGCCACCTTCGCGACCCGCGACGTGCAGGACATGCCGGGCCTCATGCGCACCCCGGCGATACGGGCGCTCGGCGAGATCTCGTTCGGGTTCTGCCTCTGTCAGGGTGTCACCGTCATACACGATGGTGGAACGACCCGCGATGCGCCGCTGGAGCTACAGCCGCAAACGGTCCCGGCCTCCGTCCCGCCTGCGGCCGAGGTTTCGGCACGCTGAAACTCCCGGCCCGTCGCGTATCGGCCACCGTCTGCAACTCCGGCGGTGGCCGGTACGCTGTTCGCCCGCGGAGGCCGCGGCTCCCTGTCGTGCGCAGGCTCCTCGTCGCAGCGATGCATTGTCTCTGAGCACGGCGGCGCCGGGCCGGCAGGCCGCTGTCAGGCGGGCCGCACGGCGAGCGCGTGGTGGAACACGTTCAAGGGATCGTAGTCGGCCTTGATCCGCTGCAGGCGGGGGTAGTTGCCCTTGTAGTACAGGGTGGACCAGGGGACACCTGACCGGTTGATGGCCGGGTCGGCGAGGTCGTTGTCCGGGTAGTTGACGTAGGCGCCGTCCAGCGGGTCAGGCACGCCGCCGGTGCCGGCGTACACGTTGCGGTAGAAGTCGCGGCTCCAGGCGTCGTGCGCCGCGTCCAACGCCGGATCGGTCCACGCCGCGAGGTACGACACTATGATGACGGCGTTGCGGGTGGCCGTCGCCGTGGCCGTCGACGGCACGGTGTTGATCTTTCCGCCGTAGCTGCCCAGGCCGACGCTGCCGATCAGGCCCTCGTTACCCGGCCGGGTGAGCTGCTGGTAGATCGTCGAAACCTGGCCCTCGGTGAACCGGGACCGCAGGTAGCCGGACTTCATCCGGAACCGGAAGATCTGGGAGGCGTCCGAGCCGCCCAGCACAGCGGTCATCCAGGGCTTCCACTCCTTGCGGACGTCCTGCGGCGGGCCCACGCCGTCGCTGAGCGCGGCGATGAAGTTGTCCAACAGCCGCTCGGCGCCCGGACCGAAGACCTGGCCGAACAGCGAGTGCGCACCGTTCTGCTGGCGGAAAAGGTCCAGCGCGCTGTAGAGCCGACTGCTGGCCAGTCCCGGTGCGGCATTCTCCTCACACCACCGACCGTAGTTGCGCACCAGCCGGGCGAACCTCTGCTCGTCCATCCCGTCCCACGGCCAACTGCAAGAGTAGTCGAGGATGGTAGCCGGCGCCGGCGGCAGCAGGGTGCCGGGATCGGTGCCGGTGACGCCGGGTGTACGCAGCCAGAACCGGGTGACAATACCGAAGTTCCCGCCGCCGCCGCCGGTGTGTGCCCACCATAGGTCGCGGTGGGGATCGGCCGGATCTCGAGTGGCGACCACGGCCTTGGCCCGACCGCGCCGGTCGACCACCACCACTTCCACGGCGTCGAGGTGATCGACGACGAGGCCGTACTCGCGGGACAGCACGCCGTATCCGCCGCCGGCGATGTGCCCGCCGACGCCGACCATCGGGCACAAGCCGCCCGGCACGGTGACGCCCCAGCCGTAGAACAGCCGGCGGTACACCTCGGCCAGGGTCGCGCCGGCCTCGACGGCGAAGGCGTTGCGGGCCGGGTCGAAGTAGACCTGCGTCATCCCGGCCAGGTCGATGATGACCTGGACGGCCGGGTTGTCGACGAAGTCGGACATGCAGTGCCCACCGCTGCGGACCACCACCCGCTTACCGGTCCGGACCGCGTCGTCTACCGCCTGGACGACCTGATTTGTCGAACCGACCACGCGTACGTAGTCCGGGCTGGCCACATACCGAATGTTGCGCCCGCGGACCAGTTCCGGGTAGCGGACGTCGGTCGGGGTCACGGTCACCGGCCCCATGGGGGGCGGGCAGCCGCCGGCCGGGGGGCTAGCGACAGCGGCTGCCGGCGCGACGACGGTCTGCGCGGCGGCCAGGCCGGCGGCCACTGCGGCGGTGCGCAGAACCTGACGTCGAGTGTGTTCGGACATGGCGGATCCTCCCCGTATGCACAAGGCGACGGCATGCCCGCGTCTTGCCGACAGGGGCACTACGGCACTCGGATCAGACGATTTGAATACCGTGACGAGACACCTGTTCGGCGGTTATGAGCATTGCCGATCCAGGTGTTTTGCAGCTGGTGGCGAGCGCGGCGCTGAGGTGTTGGTCCAAGCTGTCACTGGTTCCGTACGGCGATGTCAAGAATGCGGTACGGCCGCCTAAGCTGATCTTGCCGATCGCTTTGCTGGCGCCCGTCATCGACCCGACCGTTGCCTGGATGCGCGACATCGCCGCCACCGGCCGGCGGATCCGATGGGCTAGGGATTTCTGGCGATGGCCGGCCAGGCAAGCCGGTCGCCGTACGGCGTGGACCGTCCACTGCAAGCCATCCAAGCGATGGCGTGACTCACGTCCCATATGGGGATTCTGTCCAGATCCATCATCCTTTAATGCATAGATCAAGGTGTATCACTGATATTTATCGACGTGAGTGTAGCAACGCCTTTGCGCCTCGTCGATCCCTCCTACCAGCTCCAATTCCAGCCGAGCGCCGGCTCGCGTTGGCGCGGCTCGGCACGTAATGGGAAGTGAGAGAGATCGCCGACCACTGTGGAACGGGGGGTTTCATGTCGGCCGCATGGTCTCACCTGTCCGGCCGGGTCAGAACCGCTACGGGTCACGGGTCGGGTGAGCAAGCGTGGAGTCGCGGTCGGGTTTGTGGTGCCGTGACAGTGGTTGCACTGATGCTGCGGTTGATGACGGAGGACTTTCATGGC
>NZ_JBEXDG010000127.1:0-7627 GCF_040605635.1 Dactylosporangium sp. NPDC005555 | reverse complement strand
GGCGACGTCGTGCGCTGGACCGCCGGCGGGTCCCTGGAGTACGTGGGCCGGTCCGACGATCAGGTGAAGATCCGTGGGTTCCGGATCGAGCTCGGCGAGATCGAGACCGTCCTCGCCCAGCATCCGGGTGTCGTCCAGGTCGTCGTCATGGCGCGGGAGGACACACCCGGTATCAAGCAGCTCGTCGCGTATCTGGTCGGCGACGGCCTCACCGCAAGAGCACTGAAGGAGACCGCCGCCGCGAGCCTGCCGGAGCACATGGTCCCGGCCGCGTTCGTCGTCCTCGACGTGCTGCCGTCTACCACCGCCGGCAAGGTCGACCGCAAAGCGCTGCCCGCACCCGACCTCACCGCCACCGCAGGGGCCGTCGCCGCCCGTACACCCGCCGAAACCCTGCTGTGCGCGCTCTTCGCGCAGCTGCTCGGCCTGCCCACCGTCGGCATCCACGACGACTTCTTCGCCCTCGGCGGCCACTCGCTCCTCGCCACCAGCCTCACCGCCCGCACCCGCGCCGTCTTCAACCGGCCGCTGTCGATCAGGACCGTGTTCGAGGCGCCGACCGTCGCCGCCCTCGCCCGCCGCATCGCCGAGACCGGGCCCGGCGCCGCCGCCCGCCCCGAACTGCGCCGCCGGCCCGACGGCGACCGGCCCGCCCTGTCCTACGCGCAGCAGCGCCTGTGGTTCCACCACCGGCTCACCGGGCCCAGCGCCACCTACAACGTCGCGTTCGCCACCCAGCTCACCGGCCCGCTCGACGTCGGCGCGCTGCGGGCCGCGCTCGGCGACGTCGCCGCCCGGCACGACAGCCTCCGCACCGTGTTCGCCGAGGAGCACGGCCGGCCGTACCAGCTGATCCTGCCGCCCACCACCCCGGCCCTCGAGGTCGTGAGCTGCACGGATGCGGAGCTGACAGCGCGGCTGACCGAGGCGGGTCGCTACCCGTTCCGGCTCGAGGCCGAACCCCTCATACGCACCACGCTGTTCCGGACCGGCCCGGACACCGCGACACTGCTGATCCTGCTGCACCACATCGTCACCGACGAATGGTCCGAAGGCCGGCTCATGCACGACCTCGGCCTCGCGTACGCCGCCCGCACCGCCGGCGTCGCACCGCAACAGCCCGCCCTCCCCGTCCAGTACGCCGACTACGCCCACTGGCAGCGGGAACTCCTCGGTGACCCGGCCGACCCGGCGAGCCTCCTGCACCGGCAGGCCGCCTACTGGCGCGACGCGCTCACCGGCGCGCCCGAAGAGCTGACCCTGCCGACCGACCGGCCCCGCCCACCGGTGCCGTCCTACACCGGCGGCATCGTCACGTTCACCGTCGGCGCGGACGTCCACGACCGCATCCGCCGCCTCGGCCGCGACGTCGGCGCCACCGTCTTCATGGTCGTGCAGGCCGCCACCGCCGTGCTGCTGCACCGGCTCGGCGCCGGCGACGACATCCCGCTCGGCAGCCCCGTCGCCGGCCGCGACGAGGAGATCCTCGACGACCTCGTCGGGTTTTTCGTCAACACCGTCGTGCTGCGCACCGACGTCTCCGGCGACCCGACCTTCCGCGACCTCGTCGCCCGGGTCCGGACGACCGACCTGGACGCGTTCGCGCACGCCGACCTGCCGTTCGAGCGGCTCGTCGAGGCGGTCAACCCGGAGCGGACCCTGTCGCGCAACCCGCTGTTCCAGGTGATGCTGTCGCACCAGCACGTGCCGGCGAGGACCCCGGCGCTGCCGGGCCTGCGCAGCACCCCGCTGCCGATCGACACCGGCGTCGCGCAGTTCGACCTCGGCATCGTCGTCACCGAGGAGCACGGCGCCGACGGGATGAGCGGCATCATCGAATACGCCACCGACCTGTTCGACCGCGGCACCGCGGCACGGCTCGCGACCTGGCTGGTGCGGCTCCTCGACGCGCTCACCGCGGCCCCGGACCAGCCGATCGGCGCCGCGCCGCTGCTGTCCGAAGTGGAGCACCGCGCGGTCCTCACCGCGTCGCACGGCGCGCCGCCGCACGCGACGGCGCAGACCCTGCCGGCGATGTTCGAGGCGCAGGCCGCCGCGACCCCCACCGCCACGGCGCTGGTCGACGGCGGCACGACGCTCACCTACGCCGAGCTCAACGCCGCCGCGAACCGTCTGGCGAGGGTGCTCGTCGACCGTGGCGTCGGGCCGGAGCGGGTCGTGCTGGTGCTGCTCCCGCGCTCCGCGGGCCTCGTCGTGGCGGAGCTGGCCGTGGCAAAGGCCGGCGGCGCGTTCCTGCCCGTCGAGCCCGGCCAGCCCGCCGACCGGCTCGCCGCGATGATCGACGACGCGGCGCCGGTCCTGGCCCTCGTCAGGTCGACCAGCGGCGCCGAGCCGCCCGTGCCGCTCCTCGCCGTGGACGTCCCGGCGCTCACCGCCCACCGCGACGCGGGCGACCTCACCGACGCCGACCGGCGCGCGCCGCTGCGCCCCGGTCACCCCGCCTACATCATCTTCACGTCCGGCTCGACCGGCCGGCCGAAGGGCGTCGTCGTCCCGCACGCCGGGCTCTCCGGTCTCGCCGAGACGTTCATCACCACGTTCGGCATCAGCGGCACCAGCCGGGTCGCGCAGTTCGCGTCGCCGAGCTTCGACGTCACGATCGCCGAGCTCGTCATGTCGCTGCTGTCCGGCGCCGCCCTCGTGATCGTGCCCGAGGAGTCCCGGCTCGGGCCGCCCTACGCCCAGTTCCTCGCCGACGCCGGCGTCACCCACTTCGCGCTGCCGCCGTCCGCGCTCGGCGCACTGCCCGCCGGCAGCATCCCCGAGGGTGTCACCGTCGTCACCGGCGCCGACCGGTGCCCGCCAGAGCTCGTCGAGCGGTGGGCGCGCACGCACACCATGTTCAACGCCTACGGGCCCACCGAGGCGACCGTCAACGCGACCCTGTGGGCGTGCGAGCCCGGCGCGGTCCGCATCGGCCGGCCCGACCACGGCCGCACCGCCCACGTCCTGGACCACCGGCTGCGGGTCGTGCCCGACGGCGTCACCGGCGAGCTGTACCTCGGCGGCGCCGGCCTCGCCCGCGGCTACCTCGGCCGGCCGGACCTGACCGCCGGGCGGTTCGTCGCCGACCCGTTCGGCCCGCCCGGCGCCCGCCTGTACCGCACCGGCGACGTCGTGCGACGCGCCGGCGGCGACATCGAGTTCGTCGGCCGCGCCGACAACCAGGTGAAGGTCCGCGGCTTCCGGATCGAGCTCGGCGAGGTCGAGGCCGCCGTCCGCGCCCAGCCGGGCGTCGAGGCCGTCACCGTCGGCGTGGTGGACGGCCGGCTGGTCGCCCACGTCGTCGGCCGGGCCGATCTGGACGCGCTGCGCGCGGTCCTGCCCGACTACATGGTCCCCGCCGCCGTCGTCGCGCTCGCCGAGCTGCCGCTCACCAGCAGCGGCAAGGTCGACCGGCGCCGGCTGCCCGCACCCGCCTTCACCGCCTCGGGCGGCGACGAGGACCGGGCCGCGGGCACGCCCGTCGAGCAACTGCTGCGCGACCTGTTCGCGGAGATTCTGGGTGTACCGGCCATCGGCCCCGACGACAGCTTCTTCGCCCTCGGCGGCGACAGCATCATGTCGATCCAGCTCGTGTCCAGGGCCCGCGCCGCCGGGCTGCGGGTCACCCCCCGGCAGGTGTTCGAGGCGAAGACCCCGGCCGGGCTCGCCGCCGTCGCCTCCGCCGAACCGGGCCAGGCGCCTGGGTATGCCTCCGAGCCCGACGGCGCCGGTCTCGGCCTGGTCCCGGTCACCCCGATCGTCGCGTGGCTGCGCTCGCTCGACGCTCCCATCGACCGGTTCCACCAGTCACTGCTGGTCCGGGTCCCCGCCGCCGCGACCCCGGCGTCGCTGGTCGCCGCGCTGCAGGCGGTCCTCGACACGCACGACGCGCTGCGGGCCCGCTGGACCCCGGCCGGGCTGCACGTGCCGCCGACCGGCACCGTCCGCGCCGCCGACCTGATGTCCACAGTGGACGACCAGGCGGCGCTCCCGGAGGCGTACGCCGCCGCCGTGGCCCGCCTGGCGCCCTCCGACGGGGTCATGCTGCAGGCCGTCGCCGCGCCGGGACGGCTGCTGCTCGTCGCGCACCACCTCGTCGTCGACGGCGTCTCGTGGCGCATCATCGTGCCCGACCTACGCGACGCCTGGGACGCCGTCACCGCCGGGCGCGCGCCCACGCTGCCGCCGGTGCCGACGTCGCTGCGGCAATGGGCGCACGGCCTGACCGCCGCCGCGGCCGCCCGCACGGATGAACTGGACTTCTGGCAGGCGCAGGCGGCGCCGCCCGTCCTGCCCGCGCCCGGCCGGGCGTCGCCGCTGCGGCACCTCACCCGCACCCTCGAGCCGGAGCGGACCGCGCCGCTGCTGACGACCGTCCCGGCCGCGTTCCACGCCGCCGTGCCCGACGTGCTGCTCACCGCCCTCGCCGTCGCCGTGCGGCAGTGGCGCGGCGGCACCGGCCCGCTCGTCGTCGACCTCGAAGGCCACGGCCGCGAGGACGTCGTGCCCGGCGCCGACACGTCCCGGACCGTCGGCTGGTTCACCACCGCGTACCCGGTCCTGCTCGACCCCGGCCCGGTCGACCCGGCCGACGTCGTCACCGGCGGCCCGTCCGCCGGGCACGCGCTCAAGCGGGTCAAGGAACAGCTGCGGGCCGTGCCCGACAACGGCATCGGCTACGGCCTCCTGCGCCACCTCCAACCCGCCTCCGCCCTTGTCGGGGCCGCCACGCCGCAGGTGCTGTTCAACTACCTGGGCCGGTTCAGCGCCGGCTCCGCGGACAGCTGGTCGGCGGACCCCCTGGACCTCGGGGTGGTCGACGACGGGCTGCCGGTCAGCCACGCCCTGGACATCACCGTCACCACCCTCGACGGCCCCGACGGGCCGGAGCTCGAGGTGCGCTGGGCCTACCCGGCGGACCTGTTCACCGACAACGACGTCGCCACCCTCGCCGGTGCCTGGTTCGCCGCCCTCGACGGCCTCGCCACCCACACCAAGGACGGCGCCGCCGGCGGCCACACCCCGTCCGACCTCCTGGTCACCCTCAGCCAGGACGAGATCGACGAATTCGAAGACGACTGGAGCGATCTGTGAGCGCGAGCAAGCCGGCCGGACTGCAGGACATCCTGCCGCTGTCCCCGCTGCAGGAGGGCCTGTACTTCCTGAGCACATTCGACGAGCCGGCCGCCGTCGACGTGTACTCGGTGCAGCAGATCCTCGACCTCACCGGCCCCCTCGACGCGGACCGGCTCCGCGCCGCGGCCGCCGCGCTCCTCGACCGGCACCCGAACCTGCGGGCCGCGTTCCGCCCCCGCAAGACCGGCGAACCCGTCCAGCTGATCCCGGCGAAGGTCACGCAGGCGTGGACGTTCGCCGACCTGACCGGCGTCAGCCCGGCCGAGGCAGAGGTCGAACGGATCGCCGCGGAAGACCGCGGGCGGCGCTTCGACCTCGGCAAGCCGCCACTGCTGCGGTGGACCCTCGTCCGGCTGGCGGACAACGCGCACCGGCTCGTCATGACCGGCCACCACATCCTGCTCGACGGCTGGTCCGCGCCGCTGCTCGTGCGTGACCTCCTCGCCCTCTACGCCGGCACCCCGCTGCCGGCGCCGCGCCCCTACCGCGACTACCTTGCCTGGCTCACCGCGCAGGACCGGGCCACCGGCCGTGCCGCCTGGCGGCAGGCCCTCGACGGCGTCACCGAGCCGACCCTTGTCGCGCCCGCCGACCCGACCCGCCGCCCCGTCGTCCCCGCCGTCGTCGGCACCCACCTCGACGCCGGCACCACCGCCGCCGTCACCGCGCTGACCCGGCGGCTCGGCGTCACCCTCAACACCGTCGTCCAGGCCGCCTGGGCCCTCCTCGTCGGTGGGCTCACCGGCCGCGACGACGTCGTCTTCGGCGCCACCGTCTCCGGCCGCCCCGCGCAGCTCACCGGCGTCGAGGACATGGTCGGCCTGTTCATCAACACCCTCCCCGTCCGGGTCCGGGTCCGCCGCGACGACACGTGGACGTCGCTGCTCGACCGTGTCCAGCGGGAGCAGGCGGCGCTGCTGGACCACCAGTACCTGAGCCTCGCCGAGATCCAGCGGCAGGCGGGGATCGGCGCGCTCTTCGACACCCTCACCGTCTTCGAGAGCTACCCCCTCGACGAGGAGGGCATCGCCGCCGGGCAGGGCGCGTCCGGGCTGCGGCTCGCCGCCGTCACCGGGCACGACGCCACCCACTACCCGCTGACCCTGACCGTCGTGCCGGACATGTCCCTCACGTTCGGCCTCGAATACCGGCCCGACCTGTTCACCGCGGAAACGGCCGCCGGGATCCTGGACCGGCTCACCGCGCTGCTGCGCGCCCTCGCCACCGACCCGTCCGCCCGGCTGTCCACAGTGGACCTGCTGCTGCCCGGTGAGCGCGCCGGCCTCGCCCGCTGGAACAGCACCGCACACCCCGTGGCGGCCGCGTCCGTCGTGGACGTGTTCCTGGAGCGGGTCGCCGCTTCGCCGGACGTCCCCGCGGTCGTCTTCGGCTCGCAGTCGCTGACCTACAACGAGCTGGCTGACCGGGTCGACGTCCTCGCCCGTCGCCTGGTCGGGATGGGCGCCGGTCCCGAGCGTGTCGTCGCGGTGGTTTTGCCGCGGAGCATGGACTCGGTCGTCGCGTGGCTGGCCGTGCTGCGTGCCGGTGCGGTGTATCTGCCGGTGGACGTGGACCTGCCGGCCGACCGGATCGCGTTCATGCTCGCCGACGCCGACGCTGCCGTGGTACTGCGAAGCGTCCCGACGTCCGGTGATGTGCCCCTGGTGGAGCTGCCCGTCGTATCGTCGCGGCAGGCGGCGTACGTGCTGTACACGTCGGGCTCGACCGGCAAGCCCAAGGGCGTGGTGGTCGAGCACGGCGCGGTGGTGAACTTCTTCGAGCACCACCGCCGGGAGATCTTCGAACGGCTGACGGACAACAGGATCCGGGTGGGGTTGTCGGCGGCGCTGTCGTTCGACACGTCGTGGGAGGGCGTGCTGTGGCTCCTCGCGGGACATGAGCTGCACCTGTTCGACGACGAGACCCGCCGCGACCCCGCGCTTCTCGCCGGCTACGTCGCCCGCAACGGCATCGACTTCCTCGACGTCACCCCGTCCCTTGCCGACAGGCTCGTCGCGGAGGGCCTACTCGACAATCCGCCCGCGATCCTGGCGTTGGGCGGCGAGGCAGCCGGGTCCGCGCTGTGGACAGCTGTCCGCGATGCGGACAACGTCACCGGCGTGAACCTGTACGGCCCGACCGAGGCGACCGTCGACACGTTGATGGCGTGGATCGGTGACAGCGCAACGCCGCTCGTCGGCCGTCCCATCGCCAATACCCGCGCTCATGTGCTCGACGGCGCGCTGCGGCAGGTCCCGGTCGGTGTCGCGGGAGAGCTGTACATCGCGGGCACGCCGCTCGCCCGGGGCTACCTCGGCCGGCCGGGCTTGACGGCGGAGCGGTTCGTCGCCGACCCGTTCGGCGGGCCGGGGGGTCGCATGTACCGCACCGGCGACGTCGTGCGCTGGACCGCCGGCGGGTCCCTGGAGTACGTGGGCCGGTCCGACGATCAGGTGAAGATCCGTGGGTTCCGGATCGAGCTCGG
>NZ_JBEXDG010000126.1:0-8008 GCF_040605635.1 Dactylosporangium sp. NPDC005555 | reverse complement strand
CCGGTGACCGTCCAACCACCACCAGCCGCAGGCACCGCCGAACCCCTGGGAATCGCCGTGCCAGGACACACGAAATCACCCACGGCGAACAGCTCGTCCTGCGCCCGCTCACCGAAAATCGACGCAGCTACCTGCGTGTGCGCAGCCCCCAGACCGAACATCCAACCGGTCGAACCACAACCACGCGCCAACGTCACACAAACACGGAAAAACGTCTCAACCCCGAACTCGTACCCACCATACCGACGCGGCACCAAAATCCGGTAGAAACCATTACGGGCAAAACGCTCATGAATATCCTCAGCGTAAAACCCACGATCCTCCGTCTCAGCCTGACGCTCGACAAGCTCAGGAACCATCGCCTCGGCACGCGCTACCACCTGATCCGCGGTAAGACCAGGCTCGGGCGGGGCGGGTAGGTCGAGTTCGGCGGTGTTCTGGTTCGCGTTCATTGACCATCCATCTCTGGCTGCTGACGATCGCGCCGATCAGGTTCGGGCGTGTTGGAGTCCAAGCCCCGGACACCACTGTCGCCCCGCCGCGCCATGTACGGCCACTTCGCCGTTGCCTCGAGCAGGCTGCTGTCGACGTGGGCGGGGCAGTCCGCTTCCGGTCCTCGGTGACCTGCCGCTGACCAGCCGGCTGGCACCTCCCGGCCCGCCGGCCAGATGGAGCACTGACCGCGGTGGCCGGGCTCGAAACACGGCCACGAGTCAGCCCATCCCGGCGACAACGGACGCCAGCAGCGACCAGTCCATCGCCGCATCGCGGTCCAGCGCCAACAGCACGAGATCGGCGTCCTGCGCCGTCGCCCGCCACGTTCGCAGCAGCGTGTGGTCGCGGCTCACCACCCACTGCGGAGTGTGCACCGGCCGGTGCGATTCACTCGGGGCGGACGGTTCGACCGCCAGCACTTTCGGCCCGACGCCGATTCGCTCACGCAATGTGCCGGCGAACTCGGCCGCCATTGGCGCCAGCTCACCCCACGCCGCCAATACGGTGGCGCCCGGAGCACCGATCGTCGCCAGCCGTGCCGGCACGTCCTGCGGGTGCCCGTCGGAGATGTCGAGGATCGCCACCTTGAACCAGCGCTCGAACTCCGCCACCGCCTGCGCCGGCCAGGCTGAGTCCTCCTGCAGGTCCCCCTGCAGGAGCACCAGCGCGGACCTGTCGGGACGGCCGGACCAGCGCAGCGGCGGTGCGCCGGCGGCGAGCCGGTCCTGCCGGATCCGCTGTGCCTGACCAGCAGCGGTGGACGCGGCCACGATGTCGCCCAAGCGAAGCTGGACGTCCAGTTCGCGTCGTATGTGAGTGCGAAGCTTCCAGGCGAGCCGCAGGTCTCCCGCGAGCTGACCATAGTCGTCATGGCGGTCGGCGTGACCCTCGGCCACAAACTGCCATGCCTCATGAACCCAGCGCGCTTCCTGGTCGCTCTCGGCACCGTTCTGCCGCGGCGGCTTGATGCGGGCCAATGCGGCCCGATCGATCTTGCCGGTCCTGGTCAGTGGCATCGCGCTCAGCAGCGCGTACGAGGAGGGCACCATGTACGCCGGCAACACTTGGCGGGCATGCGCCGAGACCCGGCTCACCAGGTCCTGGCCGGCACCTGGTTGTCGTGGCTGAAGGAACGCCACGATGCTTCTGCTGTCGCGGTCGTGGCCGGCCACCACGGTCGCGGCGAACGCGACGTCTGGATGGCCGCTGAGGACGCTCTCGATCTCGTCCGGTTCGATGCGATGCCCGCGTATCTTGACCTGACGGTCGTTGCGCCCCCGCAGTTCCAGCCGGCCATCGGCGCGCCACCGGGCCAGGTCACCCGTGCGGTAGAGCCGGCGGCCCTCGCCGGCCGGGTCGGGCACGAATCGCTCGGCGGACTGCCCGGGCCCACCGACATAACCCCGCGCCACACCGACGCCGCCGATGTAGAGCTCGCCGACCACGCCGGGCGGCACGGGCGAACCCGCGGCATCGAGGATCCGCAGCCAGACGCCGGGCAACGGACGGCCGACCGGCACGATCGACGCCTGCGGCTCTCGCGGCAGTCGTTCGCACACCGCATACATCGAGGCCTCCGTGGGCCCGTAGGTGTGCCAGAACTCCTTCGTACATGCGACCAGACGGCTGGCCAGTTCGGGCGGGACGACATCGCCGCCGCACGACACGACCAGCCCCGGATCCCCCGGCCAACCCGTCGCGAACAGAATGCGCCACGTCATCGGTGTGGCCTGCATGACATCGGGCCGGTACCGGGCCAGTGCGGCCTGCAGCTGCGTTCCGCTGCGCGCCTGGGCGCTGGTCGCCAGGATCGTCCGTCCGCCGCTGGTCAGCGCGAGGAAGAGCTCCAACATCGCGATGTCGAAGGAGATCGTGGTCACCGCGAGCAGCGACTGGGCCGGCTGGAAGCGCAGCAGCTCCCGGGTGGCAACCAGGCAGTTGGCCAGGCCGCGATGGGTCACCGCGACGCCTTTCGGACGGCCGGTGGACCCGGAGGTGTACAGCACGTAAGCCAGCGCGTCCGGGTGCGGCGGTCGGTCGGTCGGTGCCGGGTCGGCCGCCAGCAGGTCGGACAGCGACACCGACGGCACGCCGAGCGCCGTCACCCGATCGACCGACAGGGCACCGTCGGTGATCACCGCACCGCATCCGCTGCTGCCGACGATGTACGACAGGCGCTCGATGGGATGGCTCGGATCCATGGGTACGGCAGCCAGGCCCGCGCGGGCAACTCCGAGCAGGATCGCAGGCAGCTCCACCCGGCGGGCCACGAGAATGCCGATCCGTGACTCGGCCGGGAGCTGGAGCGCCCGCAGCGCGGCTGCTATCCGGCTCGCCGCGTCGTCCAGGTCCGAGTAGGTGCGCACAGCGTCGGCCATCACCACCGCTGTCCGTTCGGGCGTATCACGGATCCAACGACCGACCAACTCGACAAGCGTGTCCTCACCGCTCACGCCCGAGGTCGGCGCCTCCCACTTCGCCAGCCGCGTCCAGTCGGCCGGGTGGATCACGTCGAGCTCGCCGATCGTTCCGGCGGGGCACTGGACGAGCCCGTGCAGCACGGTCGAGTAGCTGCGCCCCATCCGATCGAGGGTCTGCTCGTCGAACAGCCCGGCCGCGCCTCGCCACGCCCCGACGACGCCGTCGTCGCCGACGGCAACGTCGAACTCGAGCTCGTACGGTGAGTGCGCCACCGCGAGATCGATGTCGTGCGTCACCATGCCGGCCCAGGTAGTAGGCGGTTTGGCTGCGGTACTGCACCGAAAGCCGACCTGGACCTCGACCCCGGCGTGCCGTTCAGGTCGCAACGCCCGCGACAGCAGCTCATGCAGCACCTCGGGATGGTCAACCGGCTGCGTCGCGATGCTGTGCTCGGACCGGACCATGTCGACGACGGCGGTGTGTGCGCTGAGGGCGTGTCGAAGGAGCTGGATGTCTTCGGGTGCGACGTCAGTGTCGCCGGTTCGGGTGTGCTTCGGCGAGCCGATCAGGATGTCCTGCTCGCCGGTCTCGTGGAAGAGCAGGACGCGCAAGGCACACCGCAGGACCGTGGCCACGGAAACGCCCATGCGGTCGGCACACCGATGCAGGAGCGCGGTGTGGCTTTCGTCCAACGACCATGCCGTCGTGATCGACCGGCCATGGCTGCGGCCACGGCCACGGCTGGTGGGCCACGCGATCGCCTGCTGTGCCCCGGGCATGGCACCGAGGACACGGTCAAGGCTGTCCGGCTCGATCGCAGATGTGCCGCCCGGCGGCCACGACGGACCGGCGGCCGCGGATCCATACCGCTCACCGAGCTCCTCGAGCAGCCGCGAGGCTACGCGACGGCCGCCCACCGCAGCGTGGACGGTCAGCGCCACCAGTGTCCTGCCGTCCTCCACCGGATACACGCCCACCCTGATCGCAGGTCGTTCGTCCAGGTCGAAGTGACGGCTCGCGTCGGCCGCGGCCACCGTGAGCGCGGCGGTCAACGGCTGTGGAGCACCGGCGATCAGCTCCACCGGCAATCCATGGCTCGCAACCAGCAGCGGCTCTCCGTCGACGTCACGGAAGTGCCGTCGCAGCGGGGCGTGGCGACGCTGGAGGTGTGCGCACGCCGCAGCCACCTCGGAAGGGACGACGTCACCCGTAACCAGAATTGCCCGGCAGTGTTGCAGACCACCGGCCCAGAAAGCCGTCTGCTCGGCCAGGTACACCGCGAGCTGGTTGGCTGTCGGCCGCCACTCGGATGATGAGATGTCGTCGGTCACTGCTCCTCCTTCGCATGCGCACCGGTCGTCGACGCCACCGGCTGTCGTCGCCGGCCTCGGCGCCTGTGTCGCGGTCGGCCCCGCAACCGGGCGATCAGAGTGGCCGCACCAGCGGCAGGTCGGCGCCGAGCCCGATCGGCATGTCCGCTACAACGCGTTGACAAAGTCGGCCAGCTGGGCGGTGCCCTTGACGATCTCCTCGTGTTCGAGGGAGGAGCACGACAGCCGGATTCGGCGCTCGCCACCCCCGTCGAGATGGAAGCCGCGCATCGGGGTCCAGAGCACGCCGAACGTCTCCGCGGAGTGCCGCAACAGCGCCTCATCGGCCTCGACCGGGAGCTCGACCTGCACGAAGTAGCCGCCTTCGGATGCCCACCAGCGGACCCCGGCGCCCGGCCGACCGGGTTCGCCGAAGTGGTGAACAAGCCGCTCGAGGAGGACGGCTCGGTTGCCGCGCAGATGCGCCGCCTTGCGCCGGCCGAGCGCGGCGATGGAGCCCCCATGTCGGATGAGCAGGCCGCCGATCAGTGCCTGGGCCAGCGGGGACGTGTTCAGGGTGACCGCGTTCTTGGCGGCAGCGATCATGGCGGCCAATCGCACCGGCGGGCCGGAGCGCGACTTGACCCACTGGTCCGCCACCACGTACCCCACCCGGGCACCAGGTACCGCGACCTTCGCGAAGGTGCCGGTGTGCACCACCCGGCCCTCGCGATCGAGCGCCTTGAGACTGGGCAGCCGGTCGTCCGGAGCGGCCGTGAACGCATACGGATTGTCCTCGATCAGCATGAGGTCGAGGGCCGATGCGGTCGCCAGCAGACGCTGCCGGGCGGCAAGTGAGAGCCGGCTGCCTGACGGGTTTGCGAAATCAGGGGAGACGTACAGCGCCCGGAGGCGCCGGCCCGCCGCCCGCTCCCGCTCCGAAGTCGCGCGGAGGGCCGCCAAGTCGGGGCCGGTGCCATCGTCCGGCACCGGGCGAACCGCTATGTCCAGGGAATCGGCCGCTGCGACCACGCCGACATACGACGGATCAGTGACCGCCAGGCTGGCACCCGGTGGATGCAGCACACGCAGGGTGAGGAACAGCGCCTCCTGGCAACCGACCGTCATGACGATCGCGTCAGGCGAGACGTCGATGCCCTCGTCGGCCCGCAGCGCGGCCGCGACCAGGTCGTTGATGATTCCCTTGCTCGGACCGTACTGAAACAGGTGCCGGCGCACCGCTTCCTCGCTGAAGCCGGCGGCCCGCCGGGCCTCGACGAAGGTGTCCAGCAGTGGACCGACCGCGATGTCGGCGAAGAACGGCTCGTACGGAGCGCCCGGTGCGAACGAGATCGCGTTGGGGAACTCGGCCACGATCTCGTTCAGCATGGTCATCGCGGCGACCTGCCGGCTCGACACGCTGCGATGCAGGTCATCAGCGTGCAGGTGCGCCCCGGCGGTCAGCGTTGCCGTTGCATCCACTGCTGCTCCAACCGATGCAGGACGTCCTGGCTGTACAACCGCTGTACTTGAACTTCCGCGAACTCGGCGAGATAGCTCCGGAAGTGATCCTCGGTTTCCTCGAAAGCGGTGATCATGTGCCGATTGGCTATCACGGCCGGGTTGTCCATCGCGCGGACCGCCCGGTCGATGGCGTCATCGACCGCGTCCTCCGCCACGATGGCGTCGCACAGCAGCGCTGCGACCGGATCGCTGGCCGCTATCCGCCTGCCGCCCAGGAGAACCTGTCGAGCCAGCCGTGGGCCAAGGACGCGGCTGAGCCTGAGATTGGCCGCGCCGGGCACGATGCCCTCTCGTGCCGCCGGCAACGTGAAGTAGGCCGTGTCCGAGCTGATCACATAGTCGAACATCAGCATCAGCTGCATGCCACCGCCGATGGCGAACCCGTCGACCACCGCAACCCACGGCTTGCCGCCCCGAGCAGCCGGGTCGGTCTGGTGCTGGGGATCCCACAGGCCGCGCTGGATCTTGCTCAAATAGCCGATCTCACGCTGCATGACGAAGCCCAGAAAGGGGATCTGCCCAGCGCACAGGAGTGTCAGGTTGATTCCCGAGCTGAAGATCCGCCGGCCGGAGTATCTCGGATGCTCCATGACGGCGCCCCGCACGATGCCCACGCGGACTTCCGGATCCAGCAGGGCCAGGTCGACAGCGACCTCCAACTGCCGTCCGAGGGGCTCATCCTCCGCGTTGAGATAGCGCTGGTTGGCGACCGTTATCTCGGCTACCCCGTCCGTACGCCGCACCGACACCACGGACATCTCGACCGCGCCGGTCCGCTGGAACTCCGACAGCCGGGAGCGGGCCTCGTCGGTCGGCAGCCGTTGTGAGCGCACAAGGTCGCCGCCCGCACAGGATCTGAGCAGCGCGGAGTACGCGATGCCCTGGTCGATCTCCAGACCTTCCTTGGCGGCCTGACGGCGGCCGCGTTCCGCTTCCATCTCCGCCCGGTTCGGCGTCAAGCCTGGAACGACATCGGCCAGCTCGTACGACATGTCGGTCAAGGACAGCCGCTGTGGGCTCTGTCCAACGACCTCCCGATGGAGCCGGTCCGATTGAGCATGCAGCAGCTGACGCCTCGCGGCTCGCGCGTGGGCGTGTGCCGCGGTGGCCCGGGCCTGCTGGCCGGGGTTGCGGTCGGCGGGTGCGGGCAGGGTCGCCAACAGGTCGGCCACGCGCGCAGCGGCATCCGTGACCTCGGCCCGCAGGCGGTCCCGCGCGAGGGTCGTGGAGGGTGATGTCACGCTGGCTCGTGGCACCTCTGAACGCTCGCTCGCTGTCACGCCGCCTCCGTCCAAGATCACTAGACAAGATCACTAGAAGAGTCCGTTCACCGGGGCGGAACCGGAAAGCGCCACGAGATCCGGTGCGTCACCTACGGCAATGCGAACGGCGACCGGCGCAGTACGAACGCCGGTCGCCGCACAGCAAGTCAGACAGCTCGGTCCCGCGGGCAGTTCTGGTAGACCGCCAATTGCCACCGGGACTCGCGCTTGACGAGAATCCAGGAAGCCCTGATGGCCGCCCGGTCCGACAGCTCGGTCTCACCGGGCGCCAGCACGCCGCCCGTGGTCAGCAGCGCCACGGCGCCCTCCGCGAGCACCTTCACGTCGATGGGCGACCCGGTGACACGCGTGCCCTTGTACGGCCCGGCGTAGGCCGTCGCCATGAACTCCCGGATCTGGTCGCGGCCTTTCTGGTACACGCCGGGAAGGATCATCGTCCCGTCCTGCGTGAACAGATCGGCGAAGGCATCGGCGTCGTGCTCGGCCCAGGCCGCGACCATGCGCGCGGACACCGCCGTGATCTCTGCCTGATCGGTGCTGGACATTGCCGATGGGGTGGACGCTGTCGCCGGCATGCTTGTCTCCCGCTCTCGTCGATGGAAAATGGCCGACCTTCGTCCGTGACGATCACAGGACACGCCGGGCGACACATCTTGCGAAGTGCTGCCGCCGGATTCACGCCCAGCTGGGAGGTCGGGTGAGCAAGCGTGGAGTCGCGGTCGGGTTTGTGGTGCCGTGACAGTGGTTGCACTGATGCTGCGGTTGATGACGGAGGACTTTCATGGCAGCTGCACTGCCGAAGATCAGGATCAATGTGTGGCTGACGGACCCGACGAAGTGGGCGACGAGGGCGGAGGATGTGGCTCTGTCGGCGGCTGCCGGGTTCAATGAGGCGCACCCGGAGTATCACGTTGAGGTCACGCGGTTCGACTTCCGGATGATGCCGTCGGAGGTGGCCCGGGCCGTGGAGCGGGG
>NZ_JBEXDG010000125.1:0-8434 GCF_040605635.1 Dactylosporangium sp. NPDC005555 | reverse complement strand
TACGACGTGCCCAACCAGTCCTCCTGGTCCAGCGGCGGCGGGGCACAGGGCTGGGCCGCCTACAAGGTCGGCGCCAACGTCACCACCCATGAGGCATGGGGGCTGGGCAGCTACTGCTTCTTCAGCACCAACCCGAGCGTCGTGCTGGGCCACTCGTTCGAGGTCCCACAGACGCCGAACGTCAAGTTCCACAACATGGTCACCGTCTCTCTCGGCGGCACCGGCACCATCGCCCGCATCATCAACAACACCGGCGGCCCGTCGAACTCCTCGTCGAACGTCGCGAACTGGGTCAACTACCCCTGACCCCTGCCGATCAGACCGGCGATGTGGTTCGTCGCCGGTCTGATCGCGGTGTGCGCCGCGGCTCAGGCCGTCCCGGCGTGGAATCCTTGCCGGGTGCGCACCGTCCTCATCCTCGGCGGCACCGGCGAGGCCCGGCAGCTCGCGGGCGTCCTCACCCAGGCCCCGCACGGCCGCCACCGGGTGATCAGCTCCCTCGCCGGCCGGGTCGCCGACCCCGCGCTGCCGCCCGGTGAGGTCCGCGTCGGCGGGTTCGGCGGCCCGCAGGGGCTGGCCGGCTACGTGCGGGCCGAGGCGGTCGACGTGGTGGTCGACGCGACCCACCCGTTCGCCGCGAGGATCAGCGCGTCAGCGTCAGCAGCAGGGGCGGCGGCAGGTGTACCGCTGCTGGTGCTGCGCCGCCCCGGCTGGGTCGCCGGCCCGGGCGACGACTGGCACCGGGTGCCGGCCCTCGACGCCGCCGCGGCGTTCATCGCGGCCTCGACCCATGAGCGGGTGTTCCTCACGACAGGGCGGCAGGGCCTCGGCGCGTTCGCCTCGCTGACGGACCGCTGGTTCCTCGTCCGCAGCGTCGACCCGGTCGAGCCACCGCACCCGCCGCGACTCGAGTCGCTGCTGGACCGGGGTCCGTTCACCGCCGACCGGGAGGAGGCGCTGCTCACCTCGTTCCACATCCAGATCCTCGTCACGAAGGACAGCGGCGGCACCATGACGGCCGCGAAACTCACCGCCGCTCGGCGTCTCGCCCTGCCGGTCCTGATGGTCGACCGGCCGCCCGTCACCCCTGGCGTGCCGGTGGTGGCGGACGTCACCGGCGCCCTCACACACCTGCGGACGCTCGGCATCGGCTGACACCATCGCGGCATGCTGCCCGCGGACCTGCACACGCACACCGAGTTCTCCTGGGACACCGCCACCGGCGACATGGAGGGCTCCTGCGCGCGGGCGGTGCGGCTCGGGCTGCCGGCCATCGCGTTCACCGAGCACACCGACTTCGTCGCGTGGGACGTCTCCGCGGTCACGCTGCCGGACCGGTACCGGCCGCTCATCACCGACGACGTGCACCTCGCGCCGCCGCCCCTCGACGTGGACGGCTACCTGGCGGCGGTCGACCGCTGCCGGACCCGCTTCCCGGCACTGAAGATCATCACCGGCGTCGAGCTCGGCGAGCCGCACTGGTTCCCCACCCAGACCGCGTCGCTGCTGGCGGCGGCGCCGTTCGAGCGGGTCATCGGCTCGCTGCACTCCCTCGCCGTGGCCGGCCGGCACCGCCTGGTCGAGGACGAGTACGCGCTGCGCACCGTCCCCGAGGTCCTGCGCGACTACTTCACCGAGGCGATCCGCATGATCGAGACGTGCGACGCGTTCTCCGCCCTGACGCACCTCGACTATCCGGTCCGCTACCTGCCCGCCGGCGCCACCTTCACCATCACCGACTTCGAGGACGAGATCCGCGCCGTGCTGCGCGCCCTCGCCGGCACCGGCCGCGCCCTGGAGGTCAACACCCGCCGCGGCCCCGAACCCGAGTTCGTCACCTGGTGGCGCGACTGCGGCGGGCGCGCGATCTGCTTCGGCAGCGACGCCCACCGCCCCGACCTGGTCGCCACCGGCTTCGCCGAGGCCGCCGCCATGGTCGAGGCCGCGGGCTTCCGCCCCGGCCGCCACCCGCACGACCACTGGCTGATCTAGGGTCACGGCATGGGTTGGAACACATCAGCGCTGTTCGTCAAGGGCGTCTCCGCGGACGCGGCGGTCGCCCTGCTCACGCCCGCGACGCCCGGGCCCGGCCAGGTCGGCGCGGACGAGGCGACGGGCGGCCTCGCGACCGGCGTGTTCTTCGCCGCGGAGACCGGCGGCTGGGCGCAGGTGTGGGACCCGTCGATGGAGCTCGCCCCGGCCTGCGACCCGCCCGGCGACGCCCTCGCCGTCATGTTCTCCAGCGTCGCCAGCAGCTACGCCTACACCCTGTTCACCGCCGGTGAGGTCACCCGGCGGCTGGTGTACGCCGACGCCGTCCCCGTCGTCGACGCCGGTACCCCGCTGCCCGTCGAGTCGGCCGTCGAGATCCCGTCGTGGGGCCCGGACGAGGACTTCGTGTGGGCCGTCATCGAGGCCGTCACCGGCACCGGCTACCTCCCCACCCTCCAGTACCGCCGCTGGCACCGGTAAGCGGGGCCAACCGTCACGGCGACCCGCAATTGGGCCGGTCGGCGGTCCACAGTGGTGCGTCGCTACCGTTACAGTTACCGGGCGACCCCGTCCCGTGATCGGAGGCGCCCGGCCCATGACCGACCCGCTGCTGGCATCCGCGGAGTCCTCGCTCGTCGCCTCCGACCTCGACGCCGCCAAGATGTTCGCCGGGCAGGCGGCCACGCTCGCCGAGGCGACCGGCGACCGGGGCGCGCAGGCCCGGGGCGTCACGTTGCTGGCGCGGGTGCTGTACATCCGCAGCGAGACGGCCGACGCGATGAGCTGCGTCCTGAAGGCGATCGACCTCAGCCGGGCCGTCGGGGATCTGACGTCGACCGCCAGGGCGCACGAGGTCGCCGCGCGGATCCTGCTCGACGTCGGCGAGACCGCCGCCGCCCTGGAGGAAGGGCTGGCGGCGATGCGGGCCGCGGACACCGGCGGGGACCTCGCCGCGACCATGGCGGCGATGCGGGCGATGGCCAACGTGTACGCGGCACTGCACCAGTGGGACCGGGCCCTCGCATACGGCGAGCGTTACCACGAGACGGCGCGGCTCCTGCGCGACCCGGTGGCGGAGAGCGCCGCGATCGAGACGGTGTCGTTCATCTACGCCGGGATGGCCGCCGAGGCCACCGACCGCGGCGAGCGTGACCGGGCCCGCGCGTGGCACGAGCGGACCGTGCTGCTGTCCCGCACGGCCATGCTCATGGCGCGGGACGCCGGCAACCGGCGCGGCGAGAACACGTGCCTGGCCAACCTCGCCGAGTCCCTCGCCGACGTCGGCCGCCCCGCGGAGGCCCTCGAACTGCTCGACAGCTGGCCCGCCGACCCGGCGCTCGACTCGGTCGCCAACATCGTGCACCACAGGGAGACCCGCGGGATCGTGCTCGCCGCGCTCGGCCGGCGGCAGGAGGCGGCGGAGCTCCTGACCGTCAGCGTCGCTGAGGCGCCGACGCGGCAGCACGAGATCACCGCCCGCCGCGCCCTCGCCGGGCTCCTCGAGGACATCGGCGACCTGCGCGGGGCCCTGGAGCACTACAAACGACTGTTCGTCCTGGTCTCCGAGCAGATGTCGGAGCAGGCGGAGCGGGCGGCGAGCGTGGCCGCGGTGCGGCTGGAGACCGCGCAGGCACAGGCCCGGGCGACGGCGCTGCAACGCTCGAACGAACACCTCAACCGGCAGGCCCTCGAGGACCCGCTGACCGGGCTGCCGAACCGGCGCCGCCTCGACCAGCTCCTCGCCTCCGACCTGCGCGCCTGCTCGGTGGTGCTGCTCGACGTCGACCACTTCAAGCGGATCAACGACGGCTGCTCCCATCTCGTCGGCGACGCGGTGCTGCGGGACCTGGCGGGCGTGCTCGCCGCCGCCTGCGGGCCCGGCGGCACGGCGGTGCGGTTCGGCGGCGAGGAGTTCGCCCTCGTGGTGCAGGGCACCGCGGCCGACGGGGTCCTCGCCCTCGCCGAACGCGCCCGGGCCGTCATCGCCGCGCACGACTGGACCGCGCTCGCGCCGGGGCTCGCGGTGACGGCCAGCTTCGGGGTGGCGCTCGGCGACGAGGCGGCGACCGGGATCGAGCTGCTGGCGCTCGCCGACCACCGTCTGCTGGCGGCCAAGGCCTCCGGCCGTAACCGGGTCGTCGGCCCGGCCCTGACCTCGCACGTGCTTCCATCGGGCGATCTTCAAACGGCGGATCTTCAAGCGGCGCAGACGGCGTAGGCGGTCGCGACGTCCTCGCCGTCGTGCCCGCGTTGCTTCGCCGCCGACGGCTTCACCGCCACCACGATCCGCCGCATCGCGGCCGACGCGGGCGTCGACGCCTCCCTCGTCATGCAGTTCTTCAAGTCGAAGGACGAGCTCTTCGGCGCCGTCATGTCCGTGCCACCGGCCGTGCTGGACCGCATGACCGACACGTGGCGTGGCCCCGAGGACGAGATCGGCGAACGCGTCACCCGTGCGTTCCTCGATCTCTGGGAGGACGACCCCGAGGCAGCCCCTCCTCGCACCTGGCATGTGACGCCGGTTGCGCGGGGCCCATCTCGGTGGGGATGCGATCTAAACTCGGATACGCACGTCGACCGACCGGGATGTGAGGGCCAGATGACAGAGCCGGACGCCACGATCGAGTTCCTGACGGCGGCACCGGCGGACGCCGGGCTGGTCATGGACTTCGACGGCGTGCTGTCGGAGATCGTCGAGGACCCCCGCGCGAGCCGTCTGCTCGACGGGACGGGCGACCTGCTCGCCGGGATCGCGGAGCGGATGGGTGTCGTCGCGCTGCTGTCCGGCCGGCCGCTCTCGTTCCTGCAGGACCGGGCGCCCGTCCACGGGGTGATCCTGCTGGGCTCCTACGGTCTCGAGGAGATGCGGGACGGGGTCCCGCACACGCACCCCGAGATCGCGGCCTGGCTCCCTGCGGTCCGTGAGGCGAGCGGCGAACTGCACAACATGTTCGACGGCACCGACGGCGTCGTGGTCGAGGACAAGGCGGTGTCGGTCGCGGTCCACTGGCGGCTGGCGGCCGATCGCCTCGAGACCGGCGCGGCGGTGGACAAGGCCGTGCAGACCCTGGCCGCCCGGACCGGCCTGGTCGCCGAGCCCGGCAAGCTGGTCGTCGAGCTCATCCCGCCGGTCAGGCAGGACAAGGGCACCGCCCTGACCAGGCTGCGCGAGACGCACTCCCTGCAGCGCGTCGTCTACGCCGGCGACGACCTCGGCGACCTGCCCGCCCTGCATGCCTGCGCCGCGGCGGGCGGCCACGCCCTCGTGGTCACCCACGGCCCCGAGACTCCCCCGCAGCTCAGCAGCGCCGCCACCCGCACCTTCGACGGCGTCCACGCCTTCGCGACCTGGCTCACCATCCTCCGCGCCGCCCTCGAATCCCACCCCCACTGAGACAACCCCCACCGAAGCCAACCAGCTCAGGCCAGCCACGCCGAAGCTGGCCACGCTCAGGCCGGCCACGCTCAAGCAACGGGCACTGAGGCCAGCCGCCCTGAGGCGACGCACACCGGAGTGCCGCACACCGAGGCGACACGCCGCACCCTGGGCGAGGCCGTTCTGATCAGCGAGCGCCCCGAGGCCGTTCCCACCAGCTGGCAGGGGGCCCAGGCGGTGCCTTCGTTGTAGTCGGTGACGATCCCAGCCGCCGGACACGTACGGTGCCTCCTCGACGTCGCCGGAGCCCCAGGCGGGCGCAGCGACCGACGACGGGAGCCGGGCGGCCCGGCCGGAGCTGCACTTCGGGGTCTGCGGCGAGCACGGCGGCGACCCCGCGGAAGGCCAGCGCGGAAGGCCCGGTGTGGGGGTGTCAGGGGCGGGAGGCGCGGCGGAGCAGCTCGGCCATCGGCAGGGTCGCCGCGCCGAAGGCGACCGCGTCCGGGCCCAGCTCGCACAGCTCGATCGACACCTGGCCGAAGGGGTGCTCCAGGGCCTGCTCGCCGGCCGCCTCGCGGATCTGCGGCAGCAGGCGGGCGCCGAGGGCGAGGCCGGCCCAGCCGCCGAGGACGACGCGCTCGGGGTTGAAGAGGTTGACCAGGTTGCCGATGCCGGCGCCGAGCATGCCGGCGGTCTCGGTGAGGATGGCGTCGGCCTCGGGGGTGCCGGCGGCGATGAGGGCGGCGACGTCGGCGAGCTCGTCGGCGGTGCGGACGTGGGCGGGGTCGAGCTGCTGGTAGCGGTCGAGGATGCCCTCGGCGCCGACGTAGGCCTCCAGGCAGCCGCGGGCGCCGCACCGGCACTGCCGGCCGCCGTAGACGACCGTGGTGTGGCCCCACTCGCCGGCGCTGCTGCTCGCGCCGCGGTAGAGGGTGCCGTTGGTGATGACGGCGGCGCCGACGCCGGAGCCGACGAGGACGATGACCGCGTTGGCGGCGCCGCGGCCGGCGCCGAACCACATCTCGGCCTGGCCGAGGGACTTCGCGCCGTTCTCGAAGAAGAGGGGTGCGGTCACGCCGCCGGCGCGCAGCAGGCCGTCGAGGGAGGTGCCGCGCCAGCCGATGGTCGGGGCGTGCACGCGCACGGGGTCGGACTGCTCGACGGTGCCGGGCACGCCGATGCCGACGCCGATGACGTCGGCGGGGTCGGTGTCGCCGAGGACCTCGCGGATGCCGGCGAGCAGCTGGCCGGCGACGGCCTCGGGGGCCGGCCGGGACGACGGCAGCGGCTCGTCGACGGCCGCGAGGCGCTGCATGGACAGGTCGAAGAGCTCGACCTTGACGCCGGTCTCGCCGACGTCGGCGCCGACGAGGCGGCCGAAGTCGGGGTTGACGCGCAGCAGGACGCGCGGGCGGCCGCCGTCGGACTCGATCTGGCCGGCCTCGACGATGAGGTTTTCCTGGAGCAGCTCGGCGGTGACGCTGCTGGCGGTCGCGGCGCTCAGCCCGGTGATCCGGCTCAGGTCATGGCGGCTCAGCGGCCCCCGGAAGAACAGCTCCGACAGCAGCGTGGACCGGTTGCGCCGGCGCATGTCACGGGTCGTGGCCCGCTCGACCTCGATGCGCACCACCGCCGCGAACCCCTCCCCCGACTCCTGCTGTCGGTGAATCGTGTCATGTGAGCGCTCCCGCGTCGACACCGTGGGTGCTTCATCGCTTCCGGGCGCGTCGCGCGACCGCCGCCACCAGCATCAACGCCACCACCGTGAACGCGCCGAGCAGCAGCGGGGCACGGGTCGCGGAGCGGGCCGGTGCCTTCGGCGGCGCCGCGGCGGCGTGTGTCGCCGACGGTGCGGCACTGCTCGGAGGAGCCGGTTTCAGGCCGCTGGCATACCGCAGAATCACGGCCGGACCGTTCTGGTCCGAGACGGTCAGCAGGCCCGTCGCGTCCGCCGTGTATGCGATCGCCTCACCCTGCGGCTCGTCGGGCAGGGCGGTGACCGTCGGCCTGCCCGTGGTGATCGCCTTGGCGACGTCGCCGCCGGTCACCTCGAACTCGTAGGCGTCGGCGTAGGTGCGCACGACGGCGCGGGTGCCGTCGGCGGACACGGCGGCGCCGGTGACCCAGGCGACGCCGAGGAAGCCCCACGGGTTGGACGTGCCGGTGCGCTGCGGCACGAAGGTGCCGACCCTGGTGAGCTTCGCGCCCTCGGTGTTGTCCGTGGGCAGCGGCGTGTCGAGGCGGAACACCTCGCCGTTGGGGTCCTTCGTGACGATCACCGGCCGGCCCTGGCCGTCGATGAGCAGCGCCTCGGCGTCGCGGGGCACCCCGTCCGGATACACCAGGCGGTGGATCTTCAGCTGCGTGGAGCCGGCGGCCATGGTCCACAGCGCGATCGTGCTGCGGCGGGTGCCGGAGCCGCCGGTCAAGGGGCTGTTGTCGCCGATGTCGGCGATCCACACGGTGCCCTTGCGGTCGACCGCGAGGTCCTCGGGGTCGCGGGCGGTCCGTGGGTACTGGATGCTGCCGGTCACCTTGCACGCCTTGTCGAGCGTGAAGACGCGGGTCTTGGCGGGATCGGGATTGCTGTCGTTCTCCACCAGATAGCCCGTCGGGGTGACGGCGAGGCCGGACACCTCGGTCACGGCCGGGTCGGTGATCCGGCAGACCTCCGTGGGCGCCGCCGACACCTGCGTGGGCACGTGAGCGTAGGCGGGAGCGGGAGCGGGTGCCAGCAAGACCAGCAAAGCCACCACCCCCCGCATGCTCCGAGTCTCCCAGAACCCAGGGGATCGTGTCCGGGCATCCGGTTTGGGTGACCATGCGTCAACCATTCGGTTACGCATTGCAGCCGACACGTTGGGGGAAATGCGCGGAGGTTACGGCCTCAATATGACACATTTCGGGCATGAAGACATGGGGGAACACGCATGGCGGCCGGATGAGAGCCATCCGGCCGGCGGTCAGGGTGGCGGCCGGGGCGGCGGCGGTGCTCGGCGTCGCGCTCTTCGCGCTCGGTGGCGCCGGCCCGGCGGGCGCCGCGGCTGCCCGGCCCGCGGCCGAGCC
>NZ_JBEXDG010000124.1:0-10516 GCF_040605635.1 Dactylosporangium sp. NPDC005555 | reverse complement strand
CGTTGCCGGGACAACTGGCACGGCGGGTTCGGGCCGGGGGCCGCTGGAAAAGGACCTGCACCACAGGCACCTCGCCAGCGGCCTACCGGTGCGATACCAGCGGTGTCGTTCGGTGGTTCCGTGCCTGCCGCACTGCGCGTAGGGCTGCACCACGGCGACGGACCCCCTCTTGCCTGCCGAGGTACCGTGGCGGTGTGCGTTTGGGGCGTGAGCGTTCTTCGTCGCCGTTCAGGCTTTATCAGGCAGCAGTCGAAGGCAGCGCGGAGTACGCAGGGTCTGGTATTTGCGCATTCTGCAGAACAGTCACGGATGGTCGGCTGGCGCTGAGCGTCGGTGCGGACGTGATTTATCGCTGCACGACGTGCGAGCAGCCGTTCCCGGTGAGAGCCGAGGGGCACGATCGACGCGCCAAGACTTGCCCTCATTGTGGCATGGTCGATGACGGCTACCCCCTCGGCGACGATCCAGCGACCTGCTACCCATGCCTGAGCTCAGGGCGTGCGGCGCTCACCAAGGACACTGAGTTCGGCATGGTCACCTGGTCGGACGCGGTGCGGGGTCGCACCCACGGTGTGCCGGGGTTGGCTCGTACGCAGCCTGGATTCTCGCTGGCGGATCCTGATCCAGACGGCTGGGTGGCGGTCAACATCCCGCCTAGCGTGCTTCTTGATCTGGTTCACACGCCGAGCTACCGCACTTACCAAGGCGTGGAATGGCTGTTCTGCTGTGCAACGACGATGCTCTACTGCGGCGAGTGGACGAAGACCGATTTCACCAACCATAAGCCCGGGGATCCGGAAGTCGTCCTTATCGAAGTGTTTGAGGGCGCGCAGCCGTGGATGTGGAATCAGGTGCCGAACGATCCGCAACACGATACGGGCTGGGGTTTCTACGTATTCGAATGCGAGTTATGCAACCGAACTCGCGGCCATTTCGATATGACATAGCCTGGAAGCAGACGAGGCCTCAGCCGAATTGCGCCGCGCGCTCATCGGCTTCTTATCTACTGGATGCCTAGCGGTCTTTCGAGTAGGGCGCTGTTTCACGCGGCGTGTCGACGGTCGGTGACCGATGCGCTGCTGCGTCCTGGCCCCTCAGGTTTCGGACGTGTCATTTTGTCGCGTACGGCTCGGCGGTCAGTGCGCCCATAGTCGTCGCTCGTCGGGGTAGGGACGGCATCGTGACTGCCGGATGCCGGGGAGTGTTCATCTGTCGTTGTGCCGGCCAACGCGCCACCGGTTGACGCTGCACTCAGGGAAGCGCTCGGAGGTGACGTGCGTGGACGACGTCGACTGCATCATCGAACAGGTCCGACGCGGGGACGGCGCTGCGGGGCCGCTGCGGCATGGCGAGCAGGCGCTGCGGACGGTACTGCCGATCGTGGACGCCCTCCAGCACCGCGGGCTGTCCAATGCCATGGACCGGTACCGCCCCGAGGTGTTCACCCGAGCCGCCGAAGCCCGCCCGGCAGCTCGGGTGCGCGGATCTGAACCTGATCCTCGACGAAGCCGCACACATCGCCCAGAGCACCCGCAGACGCCGGCTCGGCCACGACATCGACCGCTACGACCGGCTGCACGCCGCGCACAGCATCACCGCCGCATTGCACGCCGCGGTCCTCAGGCACCGGCAGCGGGAGCCGACGCCGTCTCTGTGGCGGTTCCCGTGCGGTTGGGCTGGCGGACGAACTCACCCCTGGTCGACGTCTCCTGCCGGAACTGCGTCGTGGCCATGGGTCGACGCTCGCGCCTGTGACCGTTCGTGTTGAACTCTCCGATCGCGTGTACACCGTCGTCCTGGACCGCCAGGAGACCCGCAACGCCGTCGACCGGCTGAACGCTCGCACACTTGCGTTTGCACTGGTGGGGATCGGGGAGAGTTTCCCGTACGCAAACGCGATCGCCGACGGTGAGCCCGATGTGGACCAGGGCCCTCTAGGTGATCGGACGGCTACTGGAGGGCTGAGGCGTGGAGACGGACGTCTGCGTCGTGGGCGGCGGCCCTGCCGGGCTGGTCTTGGCGCTGCTGCTGGGCCGGCGCGGGATCCGCACGGTCGTGCTGGAGAAGCATGAGACGTTTCTGCGCGACTTCCGTGGCGACACGGTCCACCCGTCGACGCTGCAGCTGATGGACGAGCTCGGTCTGGGCGAGCGCCTGCACGCCCTGCCGCACCGCACCATCCGGCAGTTCCGCTTCACCTACCCCTTCGGCTCCTTCCAGCCGGTCGACTTCAGTCGCCTGCACACCCCGCATCCGTACGTCATGTTCCTGCCCCAGTGGGACTTCCTCGAACTGCTGGCCTCCGAGGGCCGTTTCGAACTCCTCCGGCGGCACGAGGTGCTCGGCGTGCGCCGCTCGGGAGGGCGGATCGTCGGCGTCGACGCCCGCACACCCGACGGGCCGCTGCGGGTCGACGCCGCGCTGACGGTCGCCTGCGACGGCCGCGATTCGACGGTCCGGCGGGATCTCGCTCTGCGCTCGAAGGTCTTCGGCACGCCGATCGACGTGCTGTGGTTCAAGCTGCCGAGGCACGACGACGACCCGGCCGGGCTGGTCGGCCGGATCGTCGACGGCCAGCTGTTCATCGGCATCGACCGCGGCGACACCTGGCAGATGGGATACGTCGTACCGAAGGGCAGCGACGACCAACTGCGCAGCCGGGGCTTGGCGGCCTTCCGCGCCGGGATCGCCGCCGGGGCGCCCTACCTGGCCGACCGGGTCGCCGAGTTGACGGACTGGGATCAGGTCAAGAAGCTGACGGTGCGGATGGACCGCCTGTACCGCTGGCACGTGCCAGGTGCCCTGCTCATCGGCGACGCCGCGCACGCGATGTCACCGGTCGGCGGGGTCGGCATCAACCTGGCGATCCAGGACGCGGTCGCGGCGGCGCACGTGATCACGGCCGCCTTCGAGCGAGGCGCCCCGCCGACCGAGGACGAGCTCGCCGCCGTCCAGCGCCGCCGGACGTTCCCGACGAAAGGCACGCAGCTCGTCCAGCGGGCGCTGCAGCGCGCCGTGCTCGCACCCGCGGTCTCGGGCCGCCCGACTCGCCCGCCCCTGCCGCTGCGGATCATCGACCGGGTGCCCGCCTTGCGCGCGCTCCCGGCGCGGGTGATCGGCATCGGCCTCCGCCCGGAGCACGCCCGCTGAGTCGAGGTCGATACAAAACGCAACGGCGCCCGACCCGGTGGTGTCGAGGACGGCCGACACCCGCCTTGGTTCGCCAGGCTGATCAGCTCGGCGTACGCGCTGCCATCCAGTCCCGGGGGCAGGCTGCCGGAGAGGACCACCACCGCAGAGTCCGCCAGGAGCCGCGAGTAGGTTGCGAGGAACCGGGATCACTCCTGGGCCGTCACGGTCGGACCGGGTTCGAGGAACATGGTGGCGTCGCCGCGCTCTTCCTCGGTGTCCTTTGCCAACGAAGTTTGTCCGTGCCAGTGAAGAACGTGCGACGTGGGGTTCTTGCCAGTGAACTCTGTCCGCGGCGCTGGGCGGTTACGGCTCGTTCGGAGCGGGTGGTGATGGAGGTTCGGGTGCGAGGTCGGTGAGCCAGCGGTGGTCGTATCCGATTTGGTCCCAGCGGGATTGCAGCCACCGCCGGTTCCGGGCGGTGGCAGTTCGCCACGTGTGACGCAGTTCTTCGGCCAGGTTGGCGCGGCGGGTGGGGTCGAGGAGGCCGGGCAGATTGTGGCAGATGTCGGCGATCGCGTTGGCCTGCTTGCGGCGGTTGGCGACGGCTTCCACTGTTTGATCATCGTGCGTGGATGACGTGAGGAAGCGGATCTCGATGAACGCCAACCGCATCAGGTGAGCGGTGGCCCCCTCCATGGCTGCCTGGGGTGATTCGCTGGTCTGCATGCGCTGGACCTCCGCGGAGAGGCTAGCAACCGGGATCGGCGGTGATTCGTCAACCACCTTCGGGGTCTGGGAGCGGGTCGTTCGGCGGGTGGTGATGTAGGTGCGGACGGCGGGGTAGGACGGTGTGGCGTCGTGTTCGTCGTGGAGCCGTTGCCAGATCGTGGCGGCGGTGATTCGGGGGTCGGCTTCCAGCATTGCGTCGATGTGCTCGCGGAGTCCGTAGAGGACTGTCGGTTGCCGCTCGATCTTCTTGCGGGGTGGCGGGATCTCGGACCGCAGGGCTTGGCCGACGGTGCGGCGGTGAACGTGGTGCTTCGTTGCGAGAGCGCGGATGGACATGCCGAGCCGGGCGTCGTGGCGGATCACCGCGAACAGGTCGCGTTTGCGTTGCTCGTTCAGGGTTTTGCGGGCCTTTGCCTCCCGGGTGCGGCCGGGTGTGTGGGTGCGGGGGGCCAGGTCGGGCAAGGCCCGGACGAGCGCGGTGGGGTCGCGGCCGGTGATCGCGGCGAGTTTGTCCAGTCGGATCGATCCGAGCGAGTTCGGTGGTGTGGTGAGGAACTGGCGGAGGTAGCTGGGTCGCAGGTGGTTGGCGTCGGCGAGCCGGTGGACGTAGCGTTCTGCGGTCTCGCCGGCTGATGGCCGGACCCGGCGGGGTAGCGGCGGGAGCCGGTCATCGGTCATGTCTGGCGTGTGGTGTTGGGGCGGCGGGCGTGCGTTTGGGCGGCGTGGTCGAGGTCGACGGCGTCCAGGAGCTTCTTGGTGATCTTCTCGGTGCCGGTGAGGATGGCGTCCAGGGCGGCGCCGCGGATCAGGTGGGACAGGCTGCCGATCATGCCGGCGGTGCGGTGGTGCAGGTAGTCGGCGAGGCCGACCAGGGTTTCCGGCCGGTGGTGTTGCAGTCGTAGGGTGTTCTCGATCGTGGCGATCAGGCTGGTCCACTCGCCGGTGCGGGGGAACGAGCCGGTCGGGATCATGGTGAAGCGGCCGGCGATCTGGCTGCCGCGGACGTCAGAGAACAGGCCGGCTCTCTCGACGTCGATACCCGCGTAGAGAAACGTCGCCGGGAGACGTTCGGAGAAGTATTTGAGGGTGTCGGAGACGTCGGCGCCGTTGCGGGTGCTCAGGGCGAGGTTATGGATCTCGTCGACCGCGACGACGCTGACCCGGGCGTCGACCGCGACGCCGCAGACGGCTTCGATGATGTCGGTGATGTTCGCCCGGCTGGTGACCGGCAGGCCGAGGAACCGGGCGAACTCGGCGGCGACCATCCGGGGCGTCGCCGCGGGCGGGACCGTCACATAGAGAACGGGGATCCGGTCGGTGAGCCCGGGGTGGCGGGCGGCGTCGATGACTTGGTGGGTCTTGCCGAACTGGGTGATCGCGGTCGTCTTGCCGGTGCCGGCAGGACCGGACAGGATGAGCCCGCGCCGAGCGGACACCGCGTGCCGGTTGAGCAGGGTGAGTCGCCGCCCGGTGGTGATCACATGGCGCAGCGTCGAGGTGGCGACCGCGGCCAACCGGGTGTGGTAGTCGAGACGCAGTTCGTTGTAGTCGGCCCGGCCCGCGTCGTCGAGGCTGCTGAAACGCTGACGCGGCAGCAGGTCCGGCGCGGTGACCGATTCGCTGGTGAACCGCCGCCATCCCTGCAGCGTGCTCAGGTGCCGGTGCCCGTCGGCGGTCTCGACCGCATGCCTGCTGGGGTTCACCACGGTTTCAGGGCTTCCGCGAACGGGTCGAAGACCTCCAGCGGGACGACCGTTTCCCGTGCCGGCTCGACTGGCTGGTCGACGGGATCGGTGACATCCGGCGTGATCGGCGGATCGCTGGCCGGGGTGGTGGCGGCCCTGGTGGCGTGGGTCTTCTCCTGCACTCGCCGGTCTCGGACGGTGACGGCGCCGGCGTGTGCCCGGGACAGCAGGTTCTGTGCGGCCGCAGCGAGCTCTTCCTCCGTGCCGTCGGGCTGACCGCGCCGGACGTGGTCCCAGGCGAGTTCACCGAACGGGATCGGCGCGTGCCGCAGGTGCTTCCAGAACAGCATGATCCAGCCGGACCCGTGGTGGTTGCGGACCCAAACCCGCGAGACGTCGTAGGGATCGTAGTGGATCTCCCACCTGTTGTGCTTCGCGGCGATCCCGGATGGCTGCCCGCGCAGCAGGTCCAGGGCGTCGCCGTCGTAGGTGCGCCGGCCGACCCGGACCCCGGAGGCGGTGATCGCCTGCCATCTGGCGGGGCAGCAGCTCGACATAGTCGTCGGCGGTCAGCGCGACCGGGGTGTAGCCGGCGACCTCGAGCAGCGTCGCGTACTGCTCGTTCGGGGTGAACGCCCGGCCCGGCGCCAACGGATCGCGGAGCCCGTCGTGGGGCCGGTTCTGCCAGACCGTGACGATCCACTCGTCGAGCAGGTCCTGCACTTCCCGCAGCTTCCAGAGCCGGCCCTCGCTGATGTCGCGGCCGCGGTGTTCGACTCCGCGGCCGACGTAGCCGGCGAGATACTGGGCGAAGAGGGTGCCCACCGAAAAGAGGGTCCGTTCGACGTGGGGTTTGTCGGTCGGGGTCGCCTTGCGTGCTGGTTGCAGGTTGATGCCCAGGAACCGGCAGGACGCCCGGAACGTGTGCGAGATGAACGCCTTGCCGTGGTCGCAGACGATGGTCTCCGGAACGATCACCGGGCGGGCCGCCGCATGCTCCAGTCGGGCGTCGATGTCGACCAGTCGCTGGTGCGGCAGCACCGAGGCCGCCATCCGCAGCGCGTCGCTCCAGCCGGGACGCATCGGTTCGGCGGTCACCGCCCGAGCCAGCAACACCGACGCGTCGACCGCCTTGGTCGACGGCCGTAACACCGCCGCGGTGATCGACCGGGTGGCGACGTCGACCAGAGCGGTCAGCTCGACTCGGGCGGTCACGCCCTCGTCCAGCAGCACCATCACGTCCAACGGTGTCGAGTCGATCTGCATCATCTCGCCCGGTGCCGTCACGCCGACCTGTGAGAACGCTGACTCGGGGCGAGCCGCGAGCGATCGGCGGGCGCGGGCGGTCCCGGTCGTCTGCCGGCCTCGCGACAGCCGGGCGAACAGCCGATAGAGCGTGCGCTGCGACGGCACCGGCCCCGACCATCCCTCCGCCGTGTCCAGCAGCTGCCGGGTGCGCCAGAGCACGAACCCGGCAGTCCGGGTCGACGTGTCCCGGGCCTCCGCGATCGCTGCCCGCATCGCTGTCACGACCTGCACGTCGACCCGGCCAGACGCCGACGACGGACGCATCGCCCGCCGGTCCACCAAGCCGAGTAATCCGTCGGTCTGGTAACGGTGCCGACGGTCCCGGACGCTGCGGGCGGTGACCTTCCGCCCAGCCGCGGTCAGCTCGGCGGCCTTCGCCGCCTCCCGCTCGGCCAGGCTCCGCTGCTGCGGGTCGAACTGCGGGCGACGATCCTGCTCACCGGGACGAACGCCGGTCAGCACCTCCACAATGTGCTGCTCCCACCACAACGCCTCCTGCAACACCGGCGCCGGGACCGTGTCCAGCAACCCATATGCCGGCAGCGCCGTCACGCCCGGCTCCCCGACGCTGCGCGGACGACGGACGACCCGGCCAGCACCGCACCGGCCAGATCAACAGCCAGGACCTGCCGCCAGAGCAGGTGAAACAACGTCGGCAGCACTGCGATCGGGTCACCCACCTGAGCGGCCCCGTCCATCAGCGGCGTCGGAAGTGTAAAGACCTGCATCAGCTGATCGACGACGTCGGTCCGGGCGCCGTGCCGGGGATGCCGATACCGCGACAACCAGCGCAGATTCGCGCCCAGGACCGGGTCCACGACGCCGAGCCGACGGAACGCCCAGCCGGCTTCACCGCAAGCCCGAGCGGTCACCGCGAACACCTGAGCGTCCTTGTCAGGGATCCGGTCGTCCGCGCGGACATCCACCACGACCCCGCCACCGCCGACCAGCCGGGCGAAGAAATCCGGCGCGTGCCGCCGCCACCGCGTCCCGACCTGCCAATGCAGCCAGAACGGTTGCGACGAGAACCCCACCACCTCACGGTCAAAATCCAGCCGCATCAGGTGATCACGTTCAAGCCAGGACTCGAACCCCACGTGCCGATCTGTGGTCGCCGCCCACCACCAGCCCGGGAAGTGCTTCTGCCTCCGTGACCAGCCGAAACCACGTACCGGCGGCATCTCCTCGAACGCCACCGTCCAGCACTGCATCAATGAACCACGGCAGCGCGACCCCGCCGCGTCGATGAACTCGATCTCGAAGTCCGCCGCGCCGAACTCATCTCCGTCAGCCTCGACCTGCCCGCTCACATACCGATCGTCTCAACCCGGCGGACAGAGTTCGATGGCACGAACCCTCACGTGGACAAAGTTCACTGGCATGAGGGACACACCTCGATGGCAAAGGACAGCCACAGCGATGGTCTGTCGGGTCGT
Source organism: Dactylosporangium sp. NPDC005555 (assembly GCF_040605635.1). Taxonomy (NCBI): domain Bacteria; kingdom Bacillati; phylum Actinomycetota; class Actinomycetes; order Micromonosporales; family Micromonosporaceae; genus Dactylosporangium; species Dactylosporangium sp. NPDC005555. The sequence goes on along the minus strand of NZ_JBEXDG010000124.1, from coordinate 2,226 downwards.
CCCGTGATTTTGTCCGCGAGAACCGGAGCCAGATGTTCGCCACTTTCGGCGCCACCTCGCGCTCCCGGTCCCCGCGGATGTTCGTCAGAACGAGCGCCACTTGTTGACCATCGGGAGTCAGCGGCCAGGTTGACACAGGGCCGCCTTGTCACGCTGCGTAGACGCCGATCGCGATGTTGGACCAAAACGTCGACGCGCGCTTCTAGTCGATGAGAGGGCATCGCCAACACCTCCGCTGCACCCCGCACTCATCGCAGCGCCGCTGCGAGGTCGGCAGCGATCTCGAAGGTCGGTGCCGCCCTTCCGGTCTCGTCTGCGTTCAGCGCGATGCGCTCGATGCGGGCCAGCATCTCCGTTGCGGTTTCCCGGTCATGGAGCGCCATCGCCAGTTCTGCGCGGTACACCAGAACCTCTACGTGTGTGACGGGGTCATCGTCGGCCTGCGGGCGAGCCAACGCGCTGTCGAGGATGCGGACTGCCTGGCCGACGTCACCCTTGGAGTCGGCCAGCACGATGGCGTTCGCCAGCACTTTGGCGAGTCGTCCGGCGGGTGCTGGCGTGGGCATCGTGGCGGCGTTCTGGAAGACGCGGATCCAGTTGCCGCCCGGGTCGATGACGCTGAATCCGCCCAGCCCGTCGGCGTTCTTTCGAGCCCTGGGTCGGGTCATCCGCGGCATTCCGGACACCAGGACTTTGCCGTATGCGGCCCGCATGCCGGCGGCGAAAGCCCGGTGCAGTTCCGCGATGTCCGAGGTGAGCACGAGACAGGAGCCGTAGGACTGCTCTGGGTCGAACCCGGAAATCTCGAAGAACTGCAGGTGCAGGTCTTCACGTTGCAGTCCCACGCAGGGGTTGGGTTTGCGCTGCTTATACGTAGTGCTGAAGCCGAGAACCCCGTAGAAGGTGACGATGTCGTCAATCGACGCGCAGGGCAGCAGGGGGACGGTTACCTCGTTGGCCATGGCTCTTTCCTAGACGTCGCGGACGGTCCTTCGCACATGGAAATGGCCGATCATCGCCTGATCCCATCCAATCGGCCGATGCGACCGCGGTCGGCGTGCAGCTCGGCCAGGGGTGCGTAAGCTTCTGCAGCGTCACCCTCATTTGTCGCCGACAACGCACGCGTGTCACCCTGTGTAAGCGGATTCTTTCTTCGGTGACAGGCGTGGCCAGCCGACCCGGACGGTGGCGCCGGAACTCGCGAACATCGAAAGTGATGAGATTTCGCTGGCGCCCGAACTCAGCGACATCTGGCGCCGGAACTCGCGAGCAAAACCAGTCCCGGGCACCTCGACCATCTCATCTCGCTCGTTGTCGTTTGCCATCGAGGTTTGTCCCTCGGAACACATTCGGAGCACGACGGCATGCAGGACGTAGCCGGCTGCCAGGCCTGACGGCGCCTGCGGTTGGCCGTTAATTTGCCGTCAACGTTTCCCGTGAGCCTTTTCCAACCTCATCCGTGCTGCTCTTCGGCGTGTTGAAGGACGAGGATCGCGGCGGTCAGCGCGGTGGCTTGCTGTGGGCAGCAGCGCAGTCGGCGTAGGAGGCGCCAGGTTTTGAGGGTGGCGTTGGCGCGTTCGCCGATGCCGCGGATCTGGTTGTGGCTGCTGTTGCAGTCCCGCATCCGCGTTGGCAGGTCGCGGCCGTAGTGCGGCACGCCGATCGCGCCGCCGGCGCCGCGGTATGCCTTGTCGGCCCCATCGATGGGTACATTGCGGAGCGCGACGACCCGTCGGCCCGCGTCCGCCAAGCCTCGGCGGCTCCCCAGCACCCGCCGAGCTCTGTCTGACGCTCAGCTCGCACAGGTCGTCGACGTCGCCGGCAACGACCCAGAACCTGACGCGCTGCTGGTCCGCCTCCACACGGAGACCGCCTGCCGCCGAACCGGTGCGCTGGCACTTAGTCCAGTTGGCCACGCCGTGCGGGTCACCCACGCGCTCACCCGGGTGCCGGTCGGTTTCCGGTGTAGCGTGCCCTTGCCTGCGAGACGATCAAGCAAGCGAAGCTGGTAACACAGCGGAGCCGAGAAGCCGCAAGACCGAGATGTCTGGCGGTGGCATCGAGTACCTGAGCCGGCATGCCGGTGACGGAAGATCGCCTCGCAGGTTCATCGTGGTCGCGCCGGCGGCAACGGAATCTGTCAAGATCATTGAGACAAGATCTTTTTAGTTGTTCTGTATGACTGTTTCCAGGGCTGGTCGGTTGATCCAGACCTGCTGCGGGAGG
>NZ_JBEXDG010000123.1:4431-10627 GCF_040605635.1 Dactylosporangium sp. NPDC005555 | reverse complement strand
ATGCAGCAGTACCGCTTCATCCCACCGTCGAGCGTCCCGGACACCTTGATCGTGCCGTTGTTGACGGGCGCGTCACCGGACTTCGTCGGCCACGTCGTGCTCGGGTTGGTGCCGCCACCGGTCGTCGGCGTGGTGGTGCCGGCCACGACCAGTCGCCACTGCTGGTTCGTCCCGTTGAGGTCGGTGTACTGCGAGATCCGCGCGCCGTTGGCGGTGGACCATTCCCAGACCTCGAGGGCCTTGCCGCTGTGCCGGTTGATGAGCTGGATGTTGTCGCCGATGTTCTGCACGGAGAACTGCTGGTTGTTGCCGCTGCTGACCGGCCACTGCCGGTATTCGGCGCCGTCGGCGACGTTCCACTCCCACAGGTCGACGGCCTTGCCGCTGTGCCGGGCGATGATCCGCCACCAGCCGGTGCCCGCCGACTCGAACCTGAACTGCTGGCACTGGCAGCCGTTGCCGCTGTACTGGGTGATCGTGGCGGCGTCGGCCGTGGACGCGCCGGTGACCTCCATGACCTTGCCGCTGTTGACGTTGACCAGGTTGTACCACGTGCCCTGCACGATCGTCGCCGCGTCCGCGGACCGCACGGCCACGGTCGTCACCGCCGCCACGACGGTCAGGACGACCGTGCCGAGCAGGGTCGCCCGCCACCGCCTCTTTGGTCTTGCCACGCCTGAACCTCCTTCGCCGAATGAGGAAAGCGCTTTCCTCGGTGGCGGACCGTATCGATCAGATTCGCCACTGTCAATGCTCCGGTGGAGGTTCCGGTCGCGCGTCCCTCGTCAGCCACGGCGCGATGAAAGCGGGCCGTGAAAACCGCCGGGCGAAGACCAGCTCCGCGGCCACCGCTACGGCTGGAAGTACTCCGACATCATGGGGCCGACCCAGTCCGGCTGCTCGACGTCCGTCGGCAGGAACTCCCGCATCGCCGGCTTCAGGTCGATGACCGGGGTGCCGGAGACCGCGTCGAGGCCGACCACCGTCAGTTCGCGGCCGTGGACGGACTCGATGGCACAGCACGTCACGCCGATACGGTTCGGCCGGCGGGGGCCGCGGCCGGCGAAGATGCCGACCGGCGGGAGGTCGGCGCGGCCGCGGTAGGGGCGGGGCTCGCGGTGGTCGCCGTGGTCCGGGAAGCGATCGAAGACGAAGAGGACCTCCACGTGGGAGAAGCCCTCCAGGCCCTGCAGGCACGCGTCGCCGAAGCGCTCGTCGACGGTGATGGTGCTGCGGACGGCGCCCCAGTTGTCGGTGTCCTGGACGTCCGTCCGGTCGTTCGTGACCGTGCCGATCGGGGTGATCTCGAAACTGGTCATGACCCGAGGTTATCCCGCCACCCGGTCCGCACAGGGGGCGCGGCGCACCGCGCCCCCTGTGCGGACCGTGGACGTCAGGCGCCGGGCGGCGGCGGGGGCGGCGGATCGACGGCGATGCCGACCTGGGCGCGGGGGCCGTAGTTGCCGGCGCCGTCGAAGGCGCGGACCGTGACGATGTAGGTGCCGTAGCCGGTGTACGGGACGTAGGCGGTGGTGTTGCCGACCAGGCTGATGACGGTGCCGTTGAGGGTGACCTCGTAGCCGGCGACGAACTGGTTGTCGGTGGCGGCGGTCCAGCCGACCGTCCAGGAGCCATCCGTCACGCCGCGCAGCGTGAGGCCCGTCGGGACGCTGGGCGGGACCGTGTCGGGCGGGGTGCCGAGGCCGAGCGTGGCGAAGGGCGAGCGGTTGCCGGCGGCGTCGATCGCCCGCACACCGAACGACATGACGACGGGTGGCGGCGTCGGCATGCTGTAGCTGGTGCCGGTGACGGTGGCGACCGGTGCGGTGGACGTGTTGGTGTAGATCTCGTATCCGGTGACGGCGGTGTCGTCGGTCGAGGCGGTCCAACTGAGGGTGAACGTGGTGGCCTGGGCCGTGCCGCGCAGACCGGACGGCGTCGTCGGCGGGCGGACGTCGCGTGACGGCGGGCGGCCGTCACACGGGGCGGCGTTGAGCAGGCAGCCCTGCGGGGTGCCCAGGCCGGACGCGACCCAGCCGAAGGCGGTCGAGGCGCCCGGGGCGAGGCTCGCGTTCCACGGCGCGCCGACGATGACGTAGTGGGCGCCCGAGCGGGTCATCGTGGCGTTCCAGAAGTTGGTGATCGTCGTGCCGGACGGCAGGTCGAACTCGACCCGCCAGCTCGGCAGGGTGGACGCGCCGCCGTTGGTGACGGTCATGTGGGCCGAGTTGCCGGTGGGCCAGGTGCTGTCCTGGACGAAGACGGCGGTGGGCACGGTGGCGGCGCCGGCGGGCACCGGGTTGAGCGTGATCGCGAGGAGACCGGCCGCCGCGACCGCGGCCATCCTCGACAGGAATCGACTCATGTCAATACACGATACGTGGCCGCCGCAATAGTGGGCGAAGGTCAATTCCGCGATCAGCATACCGCACCCACCGGCGCCGGGCACTCGGGCGAACAGGCCTGTTGACCTGGGGTTTTGTTGTCGTACGGTGGGCGCTCCCGACGAACCGGAGGCAAACGTTGCTCGATCCCGGCATGGTGACGTGGGCGCGCGTGGTGCTGCTGCAGGACCACCCGCGACGGTATGAGCTGGTGCAGGCGTACCGCATCATGACGACAGTGCGACCGGACGTGTACCGGCCGAGACTCGCCAGAGCGCTCGGCGACCTGGTGGACGGGTTCACCGCGGCGGCCCCGGCGGACGCGGTCGAACGGCTGGTGACCGAGGCCGTGACGAACCTGCTCGAATGGGCGCGTGGGCTGACCCGCACATCGACCACCGCCGACATCATCACCGACGTCGTGGTGCGGCAGCGCAGACGCCGTGCCGCCGACGACGGACCCGCGTGGGAGCTCCTCGCCGTCGCGGTGGCCCTCGAAGAGGCGGGCAGGGCCGATGCCGCCCTCACCGTGGTGCGGGAGCTCATCGAGCGGGAACGGCGCGAGCGGAAGTTCACCCGGCTCGCGCGGGCCCTCCTGCACGCCGCGGACATGCTGGAGCGGCGGCAGCGGTCCTACGACGCCGCGCCGCTCAGGGAGGAAGGACTGCGACTGCTCGGCGAGGACACCGCAGCGCACCCCGTCGCCGCCCTGCTGACCGCCACGCCGCAGCGCGCCGGCACCGGCAAGAGGCCCGACGGGTCACGGGCAGGCGGCACCCACGCACGTCCGCTGGCGGGCGAGCTGCGCGGCTAGCGGTGCGAGCGCCGGGTCGTTGCCCGCGACACCGTCGCGGAGCACGTTCGTCAGCTGCCACGGGTCACTGCGCAGGTCGTAGAACTCGCGGTCGGTGACGGCGCCCGCGTCGTCATAGATCTCGGTGTACCGGTAGCGCCCCGGCACGTACGTCGACGCCCACGGTGGGATGCCCGCGCCGTTCGCCGGGTCGCGCCAGTACTCCGTGAGCAGCGACGAGCGGTCGCCGGGGCGCGCCAGGTCGCGGCCGTCGACCACGTGACCCGGCGTCACCCCGGCGGCGGCGAGCACCGTCGGGGTGATGTCGAGGTTGGCCGCGAGTCGCTGGTCGCTGCCCCGCTCGATGTGCCCCGGCCAGGAGATCAGCAGCGGGACGCGCTCGGCCTGCAGGTACGGCATGAACTTCTCCTGCAGGCCGTGCTCGCCCCAGAACTTGCCGTTGTCCGACAGCAGGATCACGAGGGTGTCGTCGAGCTCGCCGGTGCTACGGGACGGCCGGGTGGTATTCCCCGTGATACATGCCGAGGAACGGCGCGATGAGCAGCGCGACCTGGCTCGCCAGGAACCACGCGACGGCGAGCCCCGGCACGGCGAGGAGCGCCACCATCGGCACGGTCCGCGCGACGGCGACGGCCCGCGCGAGCCACGCCGGCTCGAACCGCGCCGCGACCACGACGACCAGCAGCCCGGCCGCCGAGCCGAACAGCCAGGCGAGCACCGCCCCGACATACTGCGCCAGCCACGCGAACCCGTCGTGCAGCCACCCGAGATCCAGCGGCGCGTCCACGTCGTCCAGCCGCGCCCCGCGCCACCACCCTGGCCCGTAGGCCGCCAGGAGGAAGTACGTCACAGCGGCCACGACGCACAGCCCCAACGCCCGCGCCGCCCGGCGATCGGTCTCCTGCACCGCCATCGACCGATGATAATCCCACCTCCACGGAGCGGGCCGCTGCGCGACGACGGGTTTCGCTGCAGGTGCACGATCCCGGCCTGGAGCCGGCGCGGACCGCCCCAGGCGCCGAGCACGGCGGCCGCCTCTCAGGCCGGGGCGGTGGCCGAGGCGCTGCGTAGGCAGCGTGGCCCGCGTGACGACTCTGGCTGGTGGGACCGAGGTTGCGTCGCTCCGGCGGTCGTGACGAGGTAGCGGGATGCGTCAGTCGTAGCATCAGGCTGCGGGCTTCCGGCCGTTCGAACTGCGACCTGGATGCACCCGTGCTGGGTGGTTCTCACGGTCTCGCTCAGCCCCACCCGGACGGCGGCGAGCAGGCCCCACTGGAGATCGTCGGAGAGGCGGCGTGACGGTCTGCATTGGCCCAACCGCGCGACTCGCCCCGCGACCACGACGTGCCACCGTGGCGCGGGATAGCGAGGACGCGGGTCGCGGCACGACCGAGCGTACGACGGTCAACAGCACCGGCACGTCACCGCGGAATCTGGACGCGTGCCGACCACAATCGTCGATATCCTGGCCGGCATGGCCATCGCCCGCATGCCTCTCATCGCTGTCGACTGTCCCGATCCTGGTGCGCTCGCTGAGTTCTACGGCGCGATGCTGGATTGGAAGATCGACGTCTCCACCGACCGGGCTTCGGTTTGCGCTGAGAACGGCCAGTGCATCTCCTTCCATCAGGTGGAGGGTTACACGCCGCCGACGTGGCCGACCCAGGAGCGGCCCCAGCAGATGCACCTCGATCTGCTCGTCGACGATCTCGATGCCGCCGAGGCGGCAGTGATCGAACTCGGTGCGACCAGACATCCGGACCAGCCCGGCACGTCCTTCCGGGTCTTCCTGGACCCAGCAGGTCACCCCTTCTGTCTTTGCCTGAACTGATGCAGGTTCCGTCGTTGCTCTGTCAACGGCAGCGCTGTGACCTGGGCGTCTGGGGTTGCCGGTCAGTGGATGGCGGCTCGGTCGTCCAGGGTTGCGTGGCAGCAGTGGTCGGGTGCTGTGACGTTCGGGTGGAGTGGCGGGTGTGGCAGTGACGGAGTTCGGTGGCCCCACCAGGACGCCCTCAACTGGCACCCACCGGCGTTATGTAAACGTGCCCCGGCACGTCGTCACTCTCGGTGATCGCATCCGCGTTGTTCTCACGCGTGCGAGCGTTATCCGCGGCATGAGCTTGTCTTAAACCTTTTGGTGCTTTTCAGGGTGTTGTGTTCTGGTGTTGGGTCTTGCCGACCGTTGGTGTGGGGGACTGGCCGGCGCTCGGCTTCCCGTCCGTCAGCTATCGGGGGCGTGGTGGTCTGTTAGCTGGGTGCGGGGGCGCGTTGGTCGTTGGGTTGGTGCTGGATGGGCGTTGGTTTCGGGTGTTCGACGGTGAACCCGTTTGTCGGACACGAATGGGTAATGTTCAAATCACTGAGTGTGAATGTCTGCTTGTAGGCGCGTAGCGCATGGTTGGCGATGGTCTTCGTGTTGAAGGGGAATGTCATGCCTCGTCGGAGTTGGCGTTGGATCTGGGGTGGACGGGTCGCCGCCAAGCTGGAACGGCCCCTCGGCCCGGAACACCCGGACACGCTCGACACCCACGCCAACCTCGACGCCTCCTACTCGCTGGCGGGCCGCACCGGCGACGCGATCACCATCCTGGAGCGGGTTGCCGCTGACCGTGAACGGCTTCTCGGCGCGGAACACCCGGACACGCTCACCGCCTACGTCAACCTCGCCAGCTCCTATCGGCTGGCGGGCCGCACCGGCGACGCGATCACCATCCTGGAGCGGGTTGCCGCTGACCGTGAACGGCTTCTCGGCCCGGAACACCCGGATACGCTCACTGCCCATTCCAACCTTGCCGCCTCCTACTGGCAGGCGGGCCGCACCGGCGACGCGATCACGATCCAGGAGCGGGTTGCCGCCGACCGTGAACGGCTTCTCGGCCCGGAACACCCGGACACGCTCACCGCCCATTCCAACCTTGCCGCCTCCTACTGGCAGGCGGGCCGCACCGGCGACGCGATCACGATCCAGGAGCGGGTTGCCGCCGACCGTGAACGGCTT
>NZ_JBEXDG010000123.1:0-4333 GCF_040605635.1 Dactylosporangium sp. NPDC005555 | reverse complement strand
TTCTCGGCCCGGAACACCCGGACACGCTCACCGCCCATTCCAACCTCGCCGCCTCCTACTCGCTGGCGGGCCGCACCGGCGACGCGATCACGATCCAGGAGCGGGTTGCCGCCGACCGTGAACGGCTTCTCGGCCCGGAACACCGGGATACGCTCACCGCCCACGCCAACCTTGCCAGCTCCTATCGGCAGGCGGGCCGCACCGGCGACGCGATCACCATCCTGGAACGGGTCGCCGTCGAACTGGAACGGCTTCTCGGCCCGGAACACCCGGACGCGCTCACCGCCCATTCCAACCTCGCCGCCTCCTACTCGCTGGCGGGCCGCACCGGCGACGCGATCACCATCCTGGAGCGGGTCGTCGCCGAACTGGAACGGCTCTTCGGCCCGGAACACCCGGACGCGCTCACCGCCCACTTCCGCCTCGCCGCCTCCTACTGGCAGGGTGGCCGCACCGGCGACGCGATCACCATTCTGGAACGGGTCGCCGCCGAACTGGAACGGCTCTTCGGCCCAGAACACCCGGACACGCTCTCCGCCTACGTTAACCTCGCCAGCTCCTATCGGCTGGCGGGCCGCACCGGCGACGCGATCACCATCCAGGAGCGGGTCGTCGCCGAACTGGAACGGCTCCTCGGCCCGGAACACCCGCACACCATTGCGTCAGCCGACGCACTGCAACTTTGGATGGCCGGTGGCTGACGCAAAGAAGGGTTGCGTAGCAGCAGTGGTCAGGTGTTGTGGCGTTCAGGTGTGGTGGGGAGTGCGCGGCGACGTTTGAGCAGGGACTCCGCCGCTCGGAGGATTCGTTCGCGGCGGCCACGGCTGCGCGGTTTCCGGTGACTGTCCGGATTATGTGTTCCGCCGGTGTCGAGCAGCGGCCATTGCCGCTTGCGTTGGTGGTGGTCACGGCCGACGGCGTTCGACGTGCGGTGGAGATGAAGGTTGATCTGGTGGGGCGCTGGCAGGAGATGGTGGCGCAGGACTGCCAATTGCCGCGTTGAGTACCCACGTTCCGCCGTCATGTCGGCTGTCCTGCTGGCGCCGGCTGAGCTGTTTGTGCTGATCGGGACAGGTTGATAGGTGCCGATTGGATCGTTGGCGCGAGGGCGTTCAGGTGCTCAGCGAGAGGCGGTGATCAGCACGGTGTGCTTGCGGATGCGGTAGCTTCCGTTGGCGTCGATCTCGGTTTGGACGAAGTCGTGGGCGGCCGATCGTTGCGGCGGCGTGAGTGGGTCATCCGCCATGCTGTCGAGGTAGGCGAGGATCGGCTCGACGGTGGGGATGTCGAGGCTGCACGGGTAGCGTTCGACGGCGACGGCGGTGAAGTAGCGGGCCACGTAGGTGGGTCCGGCTTCAGCGGTGAAGTCGTTCTGCCTAGCGCCGAGCGCAAGCTCCGGGCGGCCGATGGCGGGTCCGATGGCGTTGAGTTCGTCGAGGTGGTCGCTGCCGTTGGTGGCGATGGCGAGCCGCCCGCCGGGGCGCAGCACCCGGGCGAACTCGCGGAGCGCGGCGGCGGGGTCGTCGAGGTGGTAGAGCATGTGATTGGCGACGACGGTGTCGTAGCTGGCGTCGGGAAACGGCAGGTCGGTCGCGTCGCACTGCTGGACCCGGGCGTCGGGGATGGTGCGTAGTTGTTCACACATGGCGGGCGAGAAGTCGGTCAGGGTGAGGCTGAGTCCGCGGGTGACGTGGTCGACGTGGTTCCACAGCTTGCCGGTGCCGGCACCGACTTCGAGGACGTCGCCGGCGAGGGGAAGCCGTTCGTCCAGCCAGGAGAACCAGTCCTGCGGGTTCGTGCCATAGGTGTGCAATGCGATGCGGGCGGTGAGGTTGCCTGTCGTGGTCGCGTACTGACTGACGGCGTGAGCTGACGGCGTCCGGGTCATTGCCGGATCGTAAACCGTCGCTGTGCCCCGTCGAGCCGGTCGGTGCGGTGCTCAGTGAATGGCGGAACCGCCGAGCACACCGCCATATCTAAAGAGGACCTACAGCCCGTTCAGGCGACGGGGGCGGCGGCGGTGCGCATGAAGGGGACGGGGTCGATGGCGTTGAGGCGGGTGGCGGGGCGGCCGTAGTGGACCTCGAAGTGCAGGTGCGGGCCGGACGAGTTGCCGGACGTGCCGACGGATCCGATGGGCTGCCCGGCGGTGACCTGCTGGCCGACGGTGACGTCGGGTTGGCGGACCATGTGGCAGTACCGGGTGACGACGTCGCCGGCGTGGTGGATCTCGACGTACCAGCCGCAGCCCTTCACGGCCGGTGAGCCGTCGACGTCGCAGGACGGGCCGGAGGTGTTGCACACGACGGTGATGACGGTGCCCGCGGCGGTGGCCAGGATGGGGGTCTCGCGGGCGGCCATGATGTCGATGCCGTCGTGGGTGGGGCGGGATACGGTGCGGAAGCCGCTGGTGCCCTTGCCCGGCACCGGCGCGACCCAGGCGCCGACGGGCACGGCACCGGTCGGCGGCGCGATCACCGAGGGCGAGACCGTCGGGGTGACCGAGGGCGCCGGCGCCGGGCACGCGGGGAGTGGCTTGCGCCGGGAGACGTAGGCGTCCGACACGTAGGCGCCGCTGGTGAGCCGGTCCCAGCGGTCGGTGGTGCGGACCCGGCCCTTCGTCCGGGTGCCCTGCACCGAGCAGACCAGCGCGAGCTTCGCCCCGTTGCGCAGCGTCCCGACCGGGGCCGACGCGGCGGTCGGCCCCGAGCGCACGGTGAGCTTGACCTTGCCCGACGAGACGGTGCCCGGCAGCGACGCGGGCGCCGCGAGCGCGGCCTGATCCAGGGCCAGCAGCGCGGCGGTGGCGGCGGCGATCAGGCAGAGCACGGTGAGTCGACGTCGCATGCAGTACCGCCTTCGCAAGAGCCGCCAGGTCCTTCAAAGGCTGACGGCCGCCGGTTGCGACGCGGGTGCTAACGGGCGGCGAAGAAGGAGACCGCCTCCGTCAGGGCCAGGTCGGTCAGCGCCGGGTCGTGCCGCGGGCCGACGTCGCGCATGAAGGCGTGCTCGCCGCCGGCGTACACGTGCAGCTCCAGGTCGTCGAGGCCGGCACCGTACAGGCCGGCCAGGATCGAGACGCGCGCGTCGGCGGGCACGTGCGGGTCCTGCGAGCCGAAGACGATCATGAGGCGGCCGCGGATGTCGGCGGCGCGGGCGAGGCTGCCGGCGTCCGGGTCCCGGCCGAGCGCGCCGTTGTGCAGGCCGGTCGGGTAGAAGCAGACGGTCGCCGCGACCCGCGGGTCGAACGCCGCCCGGAACGCGAGGTGCCCGCCGATGCAGAACCCGGTCGCGAAGAGCGTCGTCGTGTCGGCGCGCCGCTCCAGGAAGTCCAGGACCGCGACTCGGTCCGCGTCGAACTGGGCGGTCGTGGTGGCCGCTGCCCCCGCCAGGCCCGCCTGCTTGCCCGCGTCGTCGAACTCCAGCGCGACGCCCGCGAGGTCGCCGTGCGGGTAGATCTCGGGGACGCAGACGACGAATCCCGCCGAGGCGAGCCGGCGCGCGGTCCGCAGCGTCGATTCGGTCAGCTGGAAGATGTCGGTGTACAGCAGGACCCCGGGCAACGGGCCGTCGCCGGCCGGGCGCAGCACGACCGAACGGATCGGCCCGTCCGGCGCCGGCACCGACACCTCGTCCTCACGCAGTTTCATGCCACCGACCTTACGGGGCCGACGGATCCACGGTTCCGCAACGACAAGGCCGTCCACCGGACCGGACGGCTACGGGTAGGCGGCAAGCCGCAGGCCGGCCAGGACCTCGTCCGTCCGGTCCGCGGTGCCCACCTGCCTGATCTGCACGTAGACGCCGTAGCCGCGCCGCGGCACCGTGAACACCGCCTCGCTGTAGGAGACGCGTCCGGCGCACGACGTCCAGCGCCGGACCTGGACCGGTGCCCCGGCGACGGTCGTGGCACGGTCGGGCTGCCGCACGCAGGGGGCGGGGTGCTCGGGCAGCGCCGGCTCGCCCGTGGTCAGGGCGTCGCTGGCGCCGACGAAGACGCCGGGCAGCGTGCTCGCCGGATCGGTCCAGGTGGCGACGTCCGGCGCGACCACGAGGCCCGGCGCGTGCCCGGCGGCCAGCCGCAGCACCGCCGGGTTCCAGCCCGCGTCGCGCACCTGACCCGCCCAGGCCGGCGGCACCGCGACGGACACCACCCCGTCCGCGTCGCGCACCCGCACCCAGCCCGGCGGCGGGCCACCCACGGCGGCGGAGCCGGCGAGGACCAGCGCGGCGGCGACCGTGACCGCTCCGGCGAACGTCCTGCTGAGGGCCCGGCGGACCCCGCGCCGGCGGGCGCCCGGCCCCAGCGAGCCGGCCGCCTGCCGCAGCTCGC
>NZ_JBEXDG010000122.1:0-10844 GCF_040605635.1 Dactylosporangium sp. NPDC005555 | reverse complement strand
CGTCGATGGCGCCACCATCATCGCCGTTCAGGGCACGCTGACCGCTCAAATTGGCTAAGGCCGTGGCTAGTTCGGCCCCGTGCGCGGCAGGCTCGACTTCGGCGAGACGCCGCCTAATGTCCACCACCTCTTGGGCGGCATCGGCTGCCTCGGCGGCGCGGTCAGCGCTCCCCAGATGGGTGCTGTAGTTCAGCAGGGTGGTGGCGAGCATCGCCTCGTGACTGCGCGGATCGTCCCGGCTCAGCGTCCTGATCATCTGCACGGCTTCGCCGATAGGCTCTACGGCGTGGGCGGCGTCACCGGCTTCCGACAGAGCCAGGCCGAGGTGCAACAGGCATCGGGCGAGGTCAGGATCAGGATGCTCGTCAGCGATCGAGCGAAGGATCTCGACGGCCTCTCTCGCCGATTCGACTGCCGCTCGCTTCTGTCCCATATTCGACTGTGCAGCGGTGAGATTAGCCAGTGCGTTGGCGAGTTCTCTGCGATGTCCTTCCGCGTTGTCTTCGGCGACGATGCGGTACAGCGTCGTTCCCTCCTGCTGTGCCTCGAGGGCCTCCTGGTGCCGTCCCACCGCGCTGAGTTCAGCGCCGAGGTGCATCAATGCCACCGCGAGCGGTTGCCGGTGCGGGTCCGAATCAGCGCCCGAAGACCTTTGGACCACCGCCATGGCCTGTTCCGCGCGCTCCAGGGCGCCGGTCCGGTCTCCGGTCTGCGACAGCCCGTGTGAGAGGTTGATGAGCCGGACCGCCCGAAGGAGGCCTGTCTCGCTGGCTGGCACGGCGTCGTACAGGCGTTGGTAGACGAGCAAGGCGGGCCGGGCGATGTCTGCCGCGGAGTCCGGCAGTTCCCGGCCGACCAGTTCCAGTACCTCGATCGGCGCGTGACGTGCCACAAAGTCGAGCGCCGGGCGCGAAGCACACCGGACCAGGCCGGGTGCCTCGTGGAGGAGTTCGAACAGCAGCCGGGCGACGGGCTCGTGGTGCTGTCCCGCTGCAGCGAGTATGCTCAGGCAGCGCCGTACGGCATCGTCGTCGATGTCAGATTCGTCTTCGTGCAGCTCGACGACGTCGGACACCGTCGTCAGGGCGTCGGGGTTCCGGCGGACGTAATCACCGATGAAGTCCTCTGCCAGCCGATCGGGCACCAAGGGCAACATGACTGGAGTCCCCGCCGTCGTCGTCTCGCCTGCGGGATAGAACCGAGCGTGCAGCTTGACCAACTTACCCGCTTCGGCCGGCCCGTCGGCGAGCTCGGCCCGCCGCAGCGCCCATGTTCCGGCAACGCGGCCCCGGAGCGGCCCGAACAGGGTCGCGATGAACACGACGCTCACGAAGGCATCGGTCAGCGGTCTCCCCTCCGCTGCTGCAATCGCGTTCCAGTACCGCTGCTCCTGGCGGAGCAGGAAACTGGAGAGATCCGAGCGGACTGGGATCGATTCGCCGTCCCGCCGGGCATACACCGCGGCCAGGGCGGCCATGTGCAACATCAGTGGCGACTCGAAGGCGTCGTCATCAATGTCACTAGGTGGCGGTACGACCACGTCTTGGTATCCCGACTCCGCAGCAAAGGCGGCCGCAGCTTGGGAGAACGCGGCTATGCGGTCTCGTCCCTCGGGCGCGAACGGGCCGAGGACGACGGCGCCGCCAAGGGCGACACCGAGCCCGTCCATCTCGGCTGCGATCGCGTGCCACTGCTCCTCTGATCGGCCCAGCAGCAGTAATCGCAGCCGTCGCGTCGCTACGACATGGTGAGCGGTGCGCGCCAGCTCCATTAGGTCCAGGTCGGGCCAGCGATCTGCGTAGTCCACGACGATTAGCAGGGGCCGCGAGTCGGTACTGGAAAGCTCCTGAGGTTCCGTGCTCGCCCTTGCTGACCGATGCTCGGCACGGAGTACTTGCCAACCGACACACGCGGAGATCGAGGCGAGGTGGCGAGCGAGCCGGGTCTTGCCCTGCCCGCCCGGGCCGTATAGGTATAGCACCGACGAGCCCGGCCCCGGGTCGTCGCGCCACGCCATGAGCCGAAGCTCATCAGTGGTCCGAGAGTGGTAGGGAACGACCGCCTGATGAGGATCGAGTAGCCGACTCGGTTGCGGCCGCTGTTCGGTGCGTTGACTCGGATAGCATTCCAAGTGAAACGGATGGCCACCCATCACGATCAATGAACCGTAGTGACGATGGTCGTAGTACGCCGACCTGGCATCGCCAAGGACGATCCCAGAGTTGGCGATGCCGCCGTGGTCAGCCGACGCGGTACCAGACTCGGTAACGTTGGTTGCGTCGGGTGTCGCAGGGAAACGAGCGTCGCCGGTCGTCATGGCCGTCGTTCGCGCTGGACGCCGGTGTTGGCCACCGAACCAGGGCCGTCAGCGATCGCATCCCCCGAACGCGTTACCTGGGCTGGCCGGTCATCGCCGGAGCCCTGCAGGCCCGTGTTCGCCAGTCCGCCGCCTGTAGCATTGGCGTTGCCGGTGTCCTCCACTCGGTCCGGCACCGGTGAGGATGTACCTCCCGGGTCAGGCAGCAAATACGGTGCTACCAAAGCGACCAACGCCACAACAGCGCTGATAACGCTCGCCGCTTTATCTGCCCTATCGAGCCCGACCGCGACGAGATAGCCCGCCAACACGGCAACGATCACGCCGCTAACCGCGCGCCCTGCCCACACCCACCGCTGGTTCCGATGCGGCACAACGACCACCTAACGCCAAGGTCAATGGATTCGATTGAACTCAGTCTACAAACAAGGTTCTTCACTGAGTGACCTCCCGGCAATCTGGAGACAGAGCCGGTCCTACGATTCGATGGCCGCAATTCAGCGACATCGGTCGACGTCTAGTACGAACGACGACTTCCCCGACACGTTCGGTTGCGCGACGATTACCGCGTGAGCAGACGTGCTTGGCGACGAGCCATTTGGGCCTTCGCCGTCCTCGTAACCTTGACCGCGATCGCGGCCGGTGGTCGGACCCTCGGTGTCTGGCATGCATTGGAGAACGACGACTCGGCCGGCTCATGGGACCGGCTCAACATCGTCATCACTCTGGTCATCGCCACCTTGGCGGCATTTGCCGCATACATTCCTTTTCTTCAGGGGCGACGCGCCCGCCACGCTGCGGCCCGCACCCTCGCCGCCCCGCCGGAAACTGGACCGCCCCAGCTCGCCGCCGAACACGACCCGAACGTCGCCGATCGTGATGCCGAGACCGGGCGGCTTACGGCGATGATCACCGACGACGAAGCCGGCGTCATCGTTGTAACCGGCGCACCCGGCATCGGCACCAGCACTCTGGTCATCCACGCCCTGGAAGCGAACGGCATGTCGCCGGACTACTCACACCAGGTGACACCGCAGACCTTCATCGACGTGGCTGCCATCGTCTTCGCCATCGAGCTCTCCTCGGGGCGGCCGGTCGGCGCGGTCCGCGAGGACGAACCCGTGCTCGCCCGGCTGGAGATGGCGATTGACTCCCTCGATGGCCAACCCATCCTGATCGTGATCGACTCCGCGCATCACCAGTTCGACGAGACCACCGGCCAACTTGAGGATCTCGCTCTTGAGGAGGCGTTCGAGGCCGTCGCCAGCCGGCCGCGGTGCGGAGTGAAGATCGTGCTGATCACGCGGACGATACCGGTAGCCGCCGAAGGGGGCACTTGGGTTCGGCCCGACCGGTGCGTGGAGGTGGGTGGTCTGCCGTTCAACTGGTACAACGAGGTTCTGATGCGCCGCACCGGCGGTCGTCGTCGCGGGCAGCTGGCGTTGACCGAAGTCACGCAGCAGCGGCTGTATCACCGCTTCGGCGGCAACCTGCGGTCGGCTGAGCTCTTTCTCGCGCTTACCACCGACGCGCAGGCCGGCCAAGACCCAATAGCGCTCGCCGGCGATGTGTTGCGAGCGAACGAGGACGCCGGCGAGTTTCTGGCCGGCATGCTGATGGAGCGGGCCGGTTCGCTTCGCCGCGGCATCCTGCGTGCCCTGGCCGCCTTTGGCGCACCGGTCGACATTTCCGACGTCGCCGCTTTGATTTCCATCGATGATCCACAACGGGACGCTAGCTCGCAAGGCGCCATCGAGTACCAGCTGCACGAACTCGTGTCACTGCACGTCGTCCGCGCTGGAACCGAGAATTTCTATCTCCCGTTCGGTGACCTCGACCGGTTGCTGACTGAGCGGCCTAGCGAGACGAGCCGGGCCGACCTGCTCTTCGGTGCGTTCAAGATTCTGCGAACTAAGGCTTTGAACGCTGGCTCCGTTGAGAGCGTGCAGGACCTCCACAGTCACTTCGCCGCAGTGCAGGCTCTGCTGCGCGCGGGTCACTGGGACGCCGCCTTCCGCCTCATCGTGGAGATCGACAAGGTCCTGAGTCAGTGGAACGCGGGATCACGGCTGCTGGCTTCCCGGGCACTGATCAGTGACCGGCTTCTGGACGACGGAAACCGTATGGCGAACTACAACAGCCTCGGAAATCTGTACAGAATGCGGGGCGACATTCCCCGGGCCCGACACGCGTATGCCCAGGCCCGCCGTATTGCCGGCGACGACGAAAACATCACTATGAAGATCGACGTCAACCTCGCCAGCATGCACTGGGCGGCCAACGAGGTCGACCTTGCACAGGGGCGCTACCAGGCCGCGCTCGACACGGCGCAGCGCCAGCACCGCGCCCAGGTCCAAGCCAGCGCGTACGAGGGGCTCGCCCGGTGCGCGCGACGCCTTGGCGACTACCCGAGTGCCCTTGAGTACGGCAGGCGGGCATTCGAGGCCGCCGAACCCGACCGTTTGACCCATGTCGCCATTCGCCTTGCTCGTTGGCACCACGAACTTGAGGACGACGAAGCCGCACTACACTGGCTGGCTGTCGCGAAACCCACACATCGCACCCCGCAGCGATCGCTGCAGGCCGCCTATCTCGACGCTTCCGCCGACATCCTCCTTGAGCGCGACCAGCGCACAGCCGATCGTCAGGCCCTGCAGGCGGTGGACCTCGCGCTTCCCATGCACGATCCGATCATCACCCTGCAGGCGCGGACGACTCTTTGCTGGTCGCGCCTGCTAAATGCGGACGCCAAGGGCGCCCGGCGGGAGATCCTCAAGGCCGAGCGGTATCGCGGCGGCGAGAACTACCTAATCGTGCTCGCTCTGCTTGGCATCACGCACCATGAGGCTGATAGCGCCAAGGCCTGCGACTATTTTCGAGCACTCCTGAGGTCCGCGGAGCCCCGCACCGTGCCGTCCCGCCGCGACTTCGCTGCGCGGCAGCTCGCCGGCGTCGCCCACTGCGGTCTGTATCTCGCCGATGAGTCCACTCTCGACAAGGCGATCGAGTCGTTCGAGTCCGCACGGAACGATCTCGTGGCGGATCGCCCGGTCCGGCTTCTGCGCAGATTGGACTTTCTGCTTTGCCAGCTCGACTCGGCCGAACATCCGAGGCTCGGACCGGTCCGCGACGTCCTCCGGCGCGATCTCATCGCCCAGCACTGAGCTGAGCCGCCGGCGTCATGCCCGGCGGTCGGGCGGATCGGACTGCAGCCAGCCCTGCTCCAGCGCGTACATGACAGCCTGCATCCGATTGTGCACACCCAACGCCTGGTAGAGCGACTGCAGCAGGCGGAACATCGCTCGTTCCGAGTAGCCGGCGTGCCGCGCTAGCTGCGCAATGGTCTCGCCCTCCGAGAGTCGCCGGAGCCACGTCACTTGCTCTGCCGAGACGCCCGCTGGTTCGGATGAGCCGGCTCCCGCTAGTGCGGTCGCGACCGCCGACGGCATGACGGCTTGGCCCCGGGCGGTCGCCTCGATTGTGTGTCGCAGGACGTCTCCGGTTACGTCTCGGCTCAGGACGGACCGGACGCCGAGCCGGATTGCCCGCACGCCCGCCTCCACAGACCCGTCTGCCGTCAGTCCGATCACGTCGCAGCGAGACGGCAGGTCGGTCAGCCGCGCCAGCAGGCTCCAGTCACGCGCCGCCGCTAACGTCAGAAGCAGCACGCCCCGCGACGTCTCGTGGAACCACGCCAGGACATCGTGTGGCGTCTCCACGTCGAACCCGTGCGCTGCCAGAGCAGCCGCAACCCCCTGACAGTACAGCGGAAGGGGATCGACGACCGCGACCAGCATGGCCCCGAGAGTAGGCAACTGGGCTTGTCCGGCCATGCAACCTCGCCGACTCTCTGGCAGGTTCTGCCGCCGCTGCGAGCACACCTCTGCCAGATGCCCGTCATGGAGCCGCGCACATCGGCGGCCGTACCGTTCACACAGGACGCCGCACTGGGAGGTCCAATGTCCTACGACGATGACAGAGGCTCTGACCCGAGCGAGGAGATCACGCCGAAGGACGTGGACGAGTTCCGAGAACGGCGACGCCGCAACGTGCCGCCGGTGACTGCGGACATCAGGGACTACATCAACAACGTGGCCGACGCGAATCCCACATACGACGATGAGCTTGTCTGTCTGACGGTCCACCGCTCCCGACCTCACATTTCACGGGACGAGGTCTACCGCGTCATGGCTGAGCGGCGCCACGCGCACCGGCGGCAATAGGACCGCCAGGACCGACTTCGTGATGCCGCTTGCCGCCGCAGCCTATGTTTGTTGGGTTCGTTGCCCGGCCGACGCAATCGCGACCGGAGGCCCCGCCGTAGAGCTGCTCTGTCAGTAATCGGTTCAAGCGGTTCGCGGGCACTGCTAGGGTCCGTCTGCTCGGCCCACGCCAGATCCGGCACCTGGTCGCCTCGAACCTGCTCGATCTCGGATACGGCATCCCGGAAGTCGCATAACGCCTGGGCCCACGACCCAGCGACGTTGATGCGCTACTACTCCCGCGTCAACGCCGGACGCCGCCGCCAAGCCGCCGACGACCTCGCCACCCTCGTCGCACCAATCGAGGCCGTCACGCACCCCGACGCGGTCACCGCGGCGCTGACCGCAGCCTGAACACCAGCATGCCCGGCAGCTCGTTTCTCCGCGCGCGGTCGGTATGGACGCAACATCACGAAGCGCACTTGATTGGGGTGCGCTAACAACGCGCTCACAGCGGAGATCAACTCCAGGCGGACACGGAAGCATGACGCAACACCGGCCAACCCGCAGCAGCGTTAATATGAGGAGGTCACTTGGATGTGGGAACACCGGCCGACACGAGCCGACACTCCACAGTGGAGTCGTTGCAAGCCTGGGGGTCAAGGGGTCGTGGGTTCGAATCCCGCCGTCCCGACAGCGTGAGCTGGGAATATTCAAGCTCATGATGTACACATTGGACAGTTCTTGTTAGCGCGCGCTAACGATGGCGCTAACAAGAACTCGGCCAAACCGGGCAGAATGCCCTCGTCAATGCCGGGTTGGTCCCTTTTGGGCACATCGCACTTGATGCAAAAACAAGTGCTGTCCGTGTCGCGGGATGCCATCCGTTAGCGTTCCGTTCGCCGTGGATGTTCACCGGTCGCGCCGGCCAACCACTGCGGCCGGGCAACGTCACCAGCCGCCTCTGCGCCTGCCGAATACCTCGCCCGTGAAGCTCAAGCGGCATGTTGGTACTCGTGCTCCTGGCATGAGGGGCCGCCACGCCGTTAGCGTCAGCATGGGTTCCCATTGACGACTACCCGCTGTTGAGGCGTGGAATGTGACATGTAGGCGCAGCAGTTTAGGATCGAGTCCAGGGAGCGGTGACTGCTCGCGCGATGAGCACTCGTTGCGCAATGAACCGCATCAGATCGATGTCGAAATGAAGTGCGTAGGCCTCTTCCCCGAACGGCAACAACATCGGCTGTGCCGCCCTACCCCCATCCTCCTTGGTGTGCACGATGCGGCACCGAATGTCGTAAATCCGCCGAGCGACTTGATCAATGATTCGCTCGTTCCGATTCTTCGCGTTCAATAATTGGACGCCTTGAATCGTTGATTTGCCGCTCATGGCCTCCAGCATGCCGGGGCGACTCTCAAGGAAACTACGAAGCGAAGACTCGTCCGTGCAGCCGGATATAGTCGTCGTCAACTGTTCAAGCTCGCTGAAAAATGGCTTCCCGCTGACGCTCGCGGTAAGGGAAACCAGGCGAGTGACATCACGGTCGTTATCAAGGTCGAACTGAGGGTCTCGTAGTGCCTGCTTGATTCGCTGAATAACCTCGCCTTGCGTAAATTGTCTAAAGTAGAACTCCGCCACCTGATAGTAGGCAAGGAATTGAAGAAGCGGCATCGCTTGCGCCGATCGTGCGTACGAGTACAAGGAGACGGCGTCTTCGGAATACCTAGATTTGGGCAACTTCAACTGGCGTGCGTCCTGCTGGGACTTCCGAATAAGGAGCCGCTTACGTCCCTGTGACGAGGCATCAAGCATGAGCGGGATGTCGTATAGAAGGTCAAGCTCGAAGAAGACTGCTGCTGAAACTGTTTCGAGAAGCCGCAGCGCATCGTCATGGGTTGAAACGCCGCAGTCGCCGATGGTCAAGCTCAGTCGGGATTGCTTGGGGCGAAGGCCGTGGAAGCTAGCAATGACCAATGCCGGGGTTGCGGTGCCCAAATGTACCGAAACACTGTCACGATCAGTGGCTGGCGCAAGAGGAAGCCGCCATGATTTGGACGGAGTGTCATCCCATTGTTGTAACTCCCCGGTGATCACATCTTTCGCGAACAAGTTGCGAAGCATTGACTTGACGGGGAGGATCGAATTTCCTGTAGCAGACGCAGCTATCGCCTCAATAGTCCCGTCTTGCTTATTCCAGACAGCACGATACCGTCCGAGGAAAGTCCAGTTTTCGAAATCGATCGAACTCATATTGGGCGCGATGTCAGCTTCAATTGACACTCGCCTCCTTGCCCGACCATTCGGAAAGTCGATGTGTAGAACATCTTCGGTTTCGTTCGGCTCCGAAGGGTCATCGGATCCAAATACTTCTACTGCCTCCCATTCGCAAGGCAGCTTCGCCGCCTCGGCTCGTTCCTTGAGTGATTGAAGGTCCGTCATCTCTCTCCTTGAACAGCCAGCCGAGCTGCCCCGCATCGCTAACGAGGAGACACCGGCATAGCACATCACCGGCGTTCGGTGCTATCAACTTCCTGCCGGCCTGCCAAGCCCGCCCCTCGTCTTGCCGCTCCTTACTCTTGTCGCCCGGCATTGAGCAGGGGGCGTCCCGGCGCTGGCGCCGGTTCGGGAAGGTCTATGCCTGGGTCACAGAGACGGACTGGTCGCCAGCGGCCCGGATTTCTGCAAGTGCGCTCGGCTCAGTGGGAGCAACAAGCGACGCTGAGCCTACAGCGTCAGCTGCGTCCCAAAGATCCTCAGCTTGCGCCCGGAGCGCAGCGGCAGCTGAGTCAGGAATGCGCATGAATACGGTATTAGCAACGCCAACGGTGTTCAACGAGGCACCCAGCATGTAAACAGGCCCCTCGTCCGACACCAAAATTCGGTCATGAAGCGTCGAGCTCGCGGTGGCTCGAATCTCCATGTCAACGACGGCCGCAACTGCATTGAGTGCAGTGCGAAGCTCCGCGCGCGCCTCGGAACTGCCCTTGTATTGCTTTGAAATCAGCACGCGGTTAACTTCGGTATTGTCGAGAATGGTCTCCAACTCCCGCAGGCGGAAGTAAGGATCAACGAGTAGCGCAGAACCAATAGATGCGATTTGACCAACAAGTCGCGCGTAAGCAAACCGATCCGTCGTCTCCAGCACAATGACCGTTGATTCTTCGGCCCTCTTGACATGCCGTGCTTCCGCCAGCATGGCCAAACCCAGCTGGGTCAGAGTTAGTCCTCGCTCATCTTTGACCCACCGAATCCGAATCAGATGGTCCAACACACTCTCGTCCGGAGCGCGCTCGCCCTGCGGGCCAAGCACGTCAAAGGTAGCGCTCAGCATATCGGCAATCCTTAAAACCCCGGCACCCATGCTGTTAGGGCCAGGGACAAAGTGGCCCTTCCTCGGCGTCGGCGAGGAGTGCCACGCATGCGCCTCTTCCCTTGAAGGGCGGTAACGTGATCGGTTGCATGCCTCGATAAAGGCAAGCATCCTGTGTTGGGGCAGTTCCACAATCTGCACCATGGCACTGTACGCCAGCCAGGGCGGGCATCGACAGTTCGTTTCTTGCGGAGCCATCGGTTACCTCGGGAGCACAGTGCTCCACTCGTGGTCTGCGCGGGCCCCGCTCGGGGACCAGCTGGGGACCACGCATCCTCCGCGATCACGCACGACATGCACTCAAGGACACGCCTTGATCGCAGGCATATCGTGCTTGACGTGCGGAAACGTTAACGCCAATGGCCTAGGGGTCAAGGGGTCGTGGGTTCGAATCCCGCCGTCCCGACAGCGTGAGCTGGGAATATTCAAGCTCATGATGTACACATTGGACAGTTCTTGTTAGCGCGCGCTAACGATGGCGCTAACAAGAACTCGCCAAACCGGGCAGAATGCCCTCGTCAATGCCGGGTTGGTCCCTTTTGGGCACATCGCACTTGATGCAAAAACAAGTGCTGTCCGTGTCGCGGGATGCCATCCGTTAGCGTTCCGTTCGCCGTAGATGCTCACCGGTCGCGCCGGCCAACCACTGCGGCCGGGCAACGTCACCAGCCGCCTCTGCGCCTGCCGAATACCTCGCCCGTGAAGCTCAAGCGGCATGTTGGTACTCGTGATGGACATCGCAAAGCCGGTCGTGTCGGCGTCTGTCGAGGTGAGCGATTCGTCGTCGATCCGTGATCGACGTGGGGACGGCTCGTATCGGTGCGGCTTGTTGTCATGGATTGGTGGGCTCGATGGGCGTTTGAGGTTCCCCCTGAACAGTGGACAGGGCTTTAAGCAGCTCTCGCTGTTCCTGTCAGGGAATGCTCAAACCGGACGGGGCTATGCATCCCGATC
>NZ_JBEXDG010000121.1:0-10984 GCF_040605635.1 Dactylosporangium sp. NPDC005555 | reverse complement strand
CCCCACATGAGGCCCACACCGAGTACCTGAACCGACAGCTCGCCGCATAAAGCAGGCCAATTAGAAGCTGTCCGGAAAACGCGAGGCCGCTCAGACTCCCCGACGGCATGACCAGACTCGGCCGGCCATGGTGGCCACAGCTCGCCACGATCGTCGACACCGCCAAGCCCCACGCCCACCCCACCGTCGACCTCGACAACCTGCACCAGCAACTCACGCCACCAGACCAGCCCGAGACACACCCAACGGCCAGAGCAGCCGCCGCAGAACCGAACCCCGAGGAACCCACCCCGGAACGCGATACGCCAACACCGGCAGACGCCGATGCGTTCTCCAAGATCCACCAGGCGGCCGACGCACTCAGTAAGGCCCGGCACGCGATCGAGCACGCGCCTCCCGACACACCCCAGCCCACCCCGGAGCAACGACAGTTCGACCAGCCGGAACCGTCCTCCGAAGCCGGACGCTAGCGCTGGCCGGCCGTCAGCACGACGCTCGGACGAGCCGGAAAAACTGTCGGACCCCGCGGTTACGGTCTCATGGAGACAGCGACACTCCAGAGGCAGTTCACCGGCCGGCAAAAGAGGGACGTTACATGCCCTGCAAGGAGCACCCCGACGACCGGATCAAGCAGTCGGGCACGCAACGAAGCGCGCCCGAGCGCAGCGACCAACGCGACAGGCACAGCCACCCTACGGTCTTGAGGGGGCGTGGGTGAGACGCAGCTCTCCCACCAGGGAGCAGCCGAGGCTGCGCGAGGAATCCCACCGACCCACGGCGAGCCGGGTCGACCCAGGTCGGCAGAGCGCACGATGCACCATACGAACGTTCGATCACCGTCGAGGGCCAGCCGCTCACCACAGTCACGCCCAGCAGCCGCCGCGACAAGAGCACCCCCGCGACGGTCTTGAGGGGGTGTGGGTGGAGCGAAGCTCCCCCACCGGGGAGCACGGCGAAGCCGTGCGCGGGGAATCCCGCCGACCCATGGCGAGCCGGGCCGAAGGTCCGGTGAGCAGGGTCGACCCAGGTCGGTGGAGCGCACGATGCACCATACGAACCGCACGATCGAGATCGACGGCACATCATTCGGCGTTCACACGGCCCGACGTAGGCGTCGCCCGTGAGACCGCGTCACTGACCTCGACCTGTATGCCTGTCAGTGGCCCTTCCGTAGCGAACGACCAGCCACGCTCGACGACGAGGCTGCCGCCACGGTCGCCGGCTGGGCGACTCCGGCGGCAGCGATAACGGCGTGGACGGCCAGAGCGCCGCCGGGGCACCATCACAGGGTCGGCACCGGCTCGCCAAGCGGTGCTAGGTCACAACCGCCAGCCTGCCGAAGCATCACGACGTACCCACAATACAAAACACGTCCGTCCGCCAGCGATATACCGTCCCGAGCCACCTGGCTGCTGCCCCTAACACACCGTTGACGAGCAAAAACTGGCACTGGAATCCGAGCTATGTCAGCAGTCAACCTAAACTTCTCCATTGCAGGGTGACGACTGCCTGCACGTCCCGCGCAACAAGCAGGAAATGGGCGACCCGATACAGCAGCTTCGAAGCTTGACCTGAACGGGAGAGGTCTGCACCTCCACATCTACCCGATCCCACCAAGCCGTGCCACCCTGCAGACCCCGCTGGCTATCTCTCCGCCACCGCCCGAACCCCATCTTATGCACTAGGCGAGACGACCTTGCCGACCAAGGGCCTGCCGGGGGTACACAACCCATGCCTCTTAACGCTAGTCTTGGCTTCGCTCGACGCGCGAGAACAGGACCTTGGTGGCGAACAGGCGGATCGACAGAAGCAGCTCAAACCTGGCACGAAGACGCAAGCCGTGGGCCCCTGACGAGGTCGAGGTTAAGCCTCGGCCAGTTACGGACCCGCAGATCTTCAGCCAATCCGTCATTAGCCCTCTTAGGTATCCAGGCGCCAAGCGGCAACTGGTACCAATAATCGAACAAATAGTTAAGGGGAACGTTCCCCGCCCTCGACTATTCGTTGAACCATTCTGCGGCGGAGCGTCGACAACCCTTCGCCTAGTGGGGACTGGCGTCATTGAGCACGCCGTGCTGGCGGACGTCGACGAACTCGTCAACTCCTTCTGGTACGTGGCGGCCTTCGACACAAACTGGCTGATTGACCGCATGATGGAAATCGAGGTCACAGTCGCCAAGTGGGAATGGTTCCGCCTCTATCACCCGAGAAATCGGCGCGACAAAGCGCTGAAGTGCCTATTTCTAAATAGAACAACATTCTCCGGCATCCTCCACGGCAGAGCCGGTCCAATTGGCGGAAAGAATCAGTCAGAATCTACCAAATACAAGATTGATTGCCGTTTCAATAAGGGCGGACTTGCGGCGCGGCTACGCGCAGTTGGAGAACTTGCCGACTCCGGCAGAATTCTCGACGTATGGAACACGGACTGGCGAACCACGTTAGCGAGATTGAAAGCGCAGTACAGCAAAACTCTAACTGCGAGCGAAATTCTTGTGTATCTGGATCCGCCATATATCGACAAAGCCGAGTTTCTCTACCCATGGGCGTTCGGCGATGATGAACATCGCAGCCTTGCATCCACCCTGACGGCGGCGCACGACTACAACTGGATCCTATCTTACGACGATAACCCACTTGCGCGTGAACTATATCCGCCGGCTCATGAAGGCCGCCACGTCCTTCACGCCAAGCACAGATATTCCGCCGCGAGCCTAAAGGCCTCGCCCGATGGGAAGCGCCAACGTCCCCAGCGTGAGGAGTTGCTAATTACAAACTTCACAGATCTGCCGGACTCCGATGCATACCACGCCCTTGGACAGAGCACGTGCTCGGCGTGCCAGATCCACGCCTCGACAACAGGGTCCGAACGGGCAGGCCCGCGCAGCTAAACGGTTCCCACTCATGACAACTCACGTCCTCGCGTGCATCATGAGCACCGTCCGATGTACGCCCGCTTGCGATAGAAGTGGAGAAACGAATATGTCCTTCTCACTGGGCGCCCAGGCGGTCGCAGAAGAGTCGGCCCTGCATGGCCTACTCAAGAATGCAATCAGAATCGGTGGCATATTCGATCTCGGATATCACGAAGCAAGCATACTTACAAACGACCGGTGGCTTGAGCGCGCCCGTGGGCTCCCTCAGCACTGCCTTCTTCTTGCCTATCCACACGGACTCGATGATCCTGCAAAGGCGGCAAAGGACGTGCTGCCAGAGGATCGAAACATCATCCTCCTCAGAGTGATTCGCGAAACGGCCCTACCAAACCAGTCGGAACTGGTTCACCTGCGTGCCGAACACACCGACCGGTCGATTACAAACTATTACCGTGAATCGGATCCACCGGAACCGAAAACGGATGTACTAACGAAGTCGGTAATGCAACAGGCTGCGTTTAGGTGCCGGGTACTCGGAACCTTTGTTGAGGACGATAACGGAATTCTGGTATTTGGCAAAGACGTGGATGCAGTATATGCGGCTGCAGGTTATGTGGTGGCCAAACCGCACGGGTCTAGTCTACAGGCAATCGTCGATCATGTGGAATTGCCCATGGGCGAGCGTCCCAATGAGCAGCACGGAGACGATGCGCCAAACGCCGACCTCCCCGACACTGACACCAGCATGAAAGTCGGTGTGCTGCGATACTCGTCAAGCAGGCGCCGGGAACAAATCAGCGCCAAGGACGGCCGGCAAACCGAGGTTGACGTCAAGGTCCGACCCAAAGACTTCGTCGCTCACAAAACCGCCGTATTCGGCATGACGCGTGCCGGCAAATCTAACACGATGAAGGTCATTGCCGCCGCAGTCCATCTCTATTCCCACAGGACAGGTACACGCGTTGGACAACTGATATTTGATCCTGCAGGTGAGTACGCCTACGCCAATCGCCAGGACTATACCGCACTGTCACAACTCGGCGATGACGTTCGGATCTATCGTCTCGGTGCCACGGCGCAAGACCGAGAGAAACGAATCCGCCCATTGTCGCTAAACTTCTTCGATGCATCTCAAATCGAAGGCTGCTGGAGCTTAATCTCCACGTTTTTAGGTGATCTCAAGGTGCAGTATGTGAAAAGCTTCTTGGGCTCCGATCCAAGCCGCGCACCTGAAGACACCGACTCCATGGGCGATAAACGTCGCATCGAGGCGGTTCGAGCCATGTACTTTGCGGCGCTCGTAAAGGCAGGACTATGGCCTGCTATCAGCTGGCGTTTCAATTTACCAGTCAACCAGCATACACGCGCTCTTCTCGACCAGTCAGAAGAGCTAGATACTGGCGTGCAGGGCACCGTTTACCTAAGCCTAAATTCACGGCAACTTCTAATCGCCTGCGAAATAATCGCGCGGAGAGCAAGCAGCATAGCGCGGGCAACTGCTACTGCCCGCAAAAAGTTTACTGTCGACGACGTCGAGGCCGTTCGTTTGTGGATCGCTGACGAATCGATAGGCGGAAGCGGGGATCCCGGCGTCGATGGCGTCGTCGAAATGGTTTCGCCCGCAGGATCCGCGGGCGGGTGGAAGCAATTGCGGGCAATGAAACCCTACCACGCTGCCAACGCGAAAACTGACTTTGCACCGTCAATATATGGGGACCTGGCTCGTGGCAGGATTGTAATTGTTGATCTTTCACGCGGTGGCGAGCAGGTACTGCAAACGTGCGCCGAACGCGTGGTGACTGACATTCTTACACGAGCATCGCAACGATTTCGCGAAGGTCTTCCACCAAGGCCGATGCAGATATTTCTTGAAGAAGCTCACCGCTTGTTGCACCGCGACAAATTCAATCAGGCAAGCCAGAGCAGCGACCCATATGTGCGTTTAGCTAAAGAGGCTGCCAAGTATCAGATCGGAATGATCTACGCAACCCAAGAAGTGTCTAGCGTCGATGACATGATTCTTTCCAACACTGCGAACTGGGTATGCGCGTACATGAACAACGCATCTGAGACCCAGCGACTAGCGAAATATTATGACTTTGGCGACTTCACAGAGCAGATCCTGACGGCAGACGACCGGGGCTTTGTACGTCTGCGAACAGATTCCTCTCCGTACACCCTGCCAGTCCAGGTTTCGAAGTTTGATCTCAAAATGGTTAATGACGTTCGGAAGATGACAGGTCAAGCACCCACCGAGCCGAGCTACGACTTCGCCCCTGAGCACGGTGACACGGATAACTACGACGACTGCCCCGACCCTGACGAAATCTATGATGATGGCCGCGGCGCTCGGCCGTCGGCGCAAGCCGACGAATCGGAAGCGTGACAAGATGCCATACAACTCCGCGAGTCCAAGAGGCAACATCCGATACGAGCTGGCGTCCAAGATGGGACACCTTCCTACCACCACCAACACAGTGATCGGTGAACGGCTGTCACTCTACAAACGTCCTGAAACTCAGTTCGACGCGACCCAGATCAAAAAATTGGTGTCGGCAGCGACCGACCTCCAGCAGCCACTTACGCCAGAAATCCAGTATGTCGTGGCAGTCGACGGATCAGGACATGAAGTTCAAGAAGCATTTGACCGCTACCCTTCTACTCGCGTCTTATATATGCAGATCGCCGGCATTTTTATTAGCCTGCAAAACTTACTAGATCAGCCTGGTCAATTCGTCGATCCTGCACGCATAGCTGACGCAATAGAATCGTCGGTGGTGTCAGGGTTTCTGCCGGGATCATATCTAGAACACAGAGACTACTCGGATCCCGTAGTCGCGTTCAGAGCAGAAATGTTCGAACTCTTCGCACAAACAGAGATCCAGAGACGTACCCTAGTACAGTTGTTGCACGAAATCGCCAGGTACGGCCTGCAAGAACAATCAGAAGCCGCGCTCGCCGGGTTTCAGCTAGTTACCAAATGTCCTAATAAGAAATGCGACCTCAACGACCCGAAAGCTGCGCGCCCTGGCATTCGCGTCCCATGGGACAGGCCGGGTTCGTGCCCGAAGTGCACGGGCATTCTGTGGCCTACAGATACACTGCGGATCTGGGAGGCATTCCAACCAGATGCCAGCAACGGCGAAGCACTCGGCAGAACTCATCAGCTGATTGAGCACCTTGTTCTCTTCGGTGTCGCTCTAGGCTTTGAAGAACTGTCGCCGAAGCTGCTTCAGCAGACCGCATTCATTTGCGATGGCGACCTGGCGGTATTTGGACAGGCTGCACGGTTCCAGCGTTGTCTTCGCGGCGCCTGGCAAGCGCTCGCGGCCCGCGCCAAAGCGAAAGGACATCAGCCGCCGGCCGTGATCGGTGTTGCGAAGAGCGGCTACCCCGTTGAACATTTGCACGGGATTCGCCGATTTATCGAGCCCCAGCATATGATGCGTTTGAGCCACGGATACATGACCGAGCGGCTGAGAGTTAACAGTCTTGACGAGACGTATTTTGGCAGGAAACTCTTCTATCATGCTGAGGATGGTCAACTTCTGTGCATTACCATCCTGCCGGATGCTGATGTTGCTTATGATACAAAACGTGAAGGTCCCAACCCGAAGCGCCAAGGCCCTGCCGACGATCTGAGCCGCCTAGAGCGGTACAGCACCTTGCAACGAACTCTCGCCTTGCTCGATCGACTGGGGACTCGCCTTTACGATGACGCTCTTATTCCGATTTCTCTGGCGCACCACTGGGCTGCATACCCGCTGGCGAACGCTGAGCGTATCCTGCGGTTACTGACCGAGAACGCACTCGGCGCAAACAAACACTAGATCGGTAATTCAAGATAGGTTAAGCGCAAGATCCGCATCAGCGATTGATCCACGAGGCTACGTAGTCGGTAGCGCTCGCCGACACTCAGTTGCAAAAACGTACAGTTTGAACTCAACTTTTAGGCGCATGGACTATACCCTGGACGCATGCAGTTCATCGTACTGCCGGCCACCGCGCGGCCGACCACAGGGAAAGCAGGCATTTTCCTCGAAAGGGATAATTGGGACGACGGATCGTTCCGAACGCTTTTTCACGTACATTATTCGTCCGATGGCCGTGACTATGTAACGCTTGGCGCGGTAAAGATCGCAAGAATCGGCATGACGGACGGTGGCGAGACATCTATTCCAAACCAGTTCCATGCACTTTCTGACGAATTCTTTTCGCTCGGCCAGGATGTCGACTACTACGAGAACCTTAAGGCGCTCGGAGATGACGCTCGCGAGACTATCTTGCGCGCGCTACGTGATGCCGCCTTCGATCAGGAACTCTTCCGACGGCGCAGGCATGATCCGGCAATGGACACGTCGCTTCTTCGCTCCGTTGTAGAAGAGACAGTTGTTGGACAGTATCACCGTATTGCAACGGGTGGCAGAACATTTGTCGAATATCGAATCGTTTACCGAGCTTCCGAGGGGCTTCAGCTCGACTTTGAAGTGATACCCGGATCGAAGCCGCCTACCAATGTCCATGTCTTGATTGGCAGTAATGGCGTCGGCAAGACACAGCTGCTAAACAGGTTTGCCCAAGCCGTCGTCCGGCCACTTTCCAATGACAACGTAGACGAGGTGGTCGACTTGGAGCGGGCCGATTCTACTGCATTTGCTAACGTTATATCAATCAGCTTTAGCGCTTTCGATGTTCTAAAGCCGGTCGACGCTGGCGAGCATGTTCAATACACTCACGTCACGCTAGATCGTAATCACAGCCCCGAAGGCCGCACCGCTTCGATGCAGTTTGCGGAGGTGGTGTTGAGTCTTGTTGGGGCTCGCAGAGTTAGATGGCGGCATGCGCTGGAGACACTCGGAACCGACCCCCTGTTCCGCGACGGCTTAGAGCAGCTGACAGTAGATGACACAGAGCCTGCTGCACGTGAGCAGGTAGAGGAAGTTTTCAACCATCTTAGCTCGGGCCATAAAATCGTTGCATTGGCGATTAGCTATCTTGCCGACCTCGTGACTGAACGAACGGTTGTTCTCATCGACGAGCCGGAGACACATCTTCATCCACCACTGCTTGCCGCCTTCATACGTGCACTTTCAGATCTGCTGGTAGACCGCAACGGTGTGGCAATTATCGCTACTCACTCACCGGTAGTGGTGCAAGAGACGCCCAAAACTTGTGTCTGGATGTTGCGGCGTGTTGGTGATCTTAAAGCTGCAGATCGGCCCGACCTAGAAACATTCGGCGAAAATGTTGGAACATTAACCCGCGAGGTATTTGGCCTCGAAACCACGCAGTCCGGCTTCCATAATGAATTGGCCCAGGCAGTGTCGACCGGCCTTTCATACGAGGAAGTCGTCGAGCAATTCCGCCACCAACTGGGAACTGAAGCCAAGGGCATCGTACGTACTTTGATCGCGATTAGAGATCGTAGGGCGCGATAGTTGTGTGGCCATTAAGCCGTCCTGCTTGGACACCACGTGACACGTTCCAAATGTGCTTGGCTCGAACCAAGGAGCCCATGAGGTCCTGGTACCAGGCACTTGAGCCGTTCGTCGTAACGGCCGCTAAACAATTCGAACTCGGCGCGCGAGCCGCTACGCTCCACTCGCTTGATGAGTCGCTCTTTTGGCCTCCGCCTGCGCTAGGAACCACCGATGTCGTTCAGAGTAACCTTGTCAAGGTCTACACTGATAAAATGGTCGGACGCCAAGCGCCTGGTCGCCAGATATACGATGCAATCCGGCTTGCGGCAAAGCGTTGCCCACTCTGCGGTCATCGAAGTGTAACAACGCTCGATCACCATCTACCAAAAACCGGATTTCCTCTGCTCTCCGTCGTGCCGGACAACCTGATCCCCGCCTGCTCCGAGTGCAATAGGATCAAGACCGACAGCCGTCCCCAGACTGTCGAGACTCAAACGCTACATCCGTATTTCGATAGTATCGACGAAACCGCCTGGCTCGTAGCCGAGGTAGTCGAGGTAAGCCCACCACCGTTCCGATTCTTTGTATCGCCCCCTTCGTCGTGGCCAGAGTCGCTTGCCGCCCGGGTGTCCCATCATTTCGAGGTATTTGGTCTTGAAGAATTGTATGCCGTGCAAGCGAATGACGAGGTTGCCGGCATCGCCAGCTTTCTTTCAAAGCAACATGAGGCCGCTGGAGATATAGCCGTCCGCGAACATCTCGCAGAGATGGCTTTAAGCTGGTCGAAGGTACGGCCAAATTCCTGGAATGCTGCTGCCTATCGAGCCATGGCGGAAAGCACATGGTTTTGCTCGGGCGGATTCATGTCTGCGTAGATGTCTACCGACCCACGTTCTTCTAGCGGATCGGTTCGATAGTGTCTTGCTGCTTACCGCGCAGTAGCTCTTCAGAATTTCTGCAGACATGTACGACGTCCGAAGACGTCCTGGGTTGAGTGGTGGAAGTCTCCGTATGCACCAGGGGACCCTGAAGTCTCTGCCGGGAGGACCGGGCTCTGCCGGCCAGTCACGAATAGGGGTGACGTCGCAATGCGTGCAGAATTGCGTACTCCGGCCGCAGGAAGCCGAGCATCCGTCACGTTCGATAGAAATCGCGGCCACTCGGGCGAGGCTGACACAGCTTGCGCCGGCTGCGGCAGGTGGGCAGTGAGATACGCGGTCGCCGCGCAAGCGTCCTACTACCTGACGTTGCACATCGCGAGTCCGCGGCTTCGTGAACATGTCCTGGATGACCTGGCGGTTGGCTACGCCGCTGCGCTGGCCAGTGACGAGGCTGCCGGGTTCGCTGAGTACTTCGAGGCGTACATGGAACGAGTCGAGGGCGCGCTGGATCCGGAGAAGCTTCACAGGGGTGAGCACATGGTGGAGTTCCGGCGGGTCTGGTCGAACCACGCAACCCGGTTGGGCGAGCGGCAGCTTCGGCAGGCTCGGCGCGCTGGTAAGGCTAGTCGGCGTAGGAGGTAGCTACGGACCAGACGCGTTCGATGGCGGTCATGTAGCTGGCAGCCAGGCCGTCTAGCTGGTGAAGCTGAAGGTGCATGACCGGGGCGTGGGCAGCTGGGACGCCGTGGATGTGGATGTTGACTAGGGCCTCGTTGTCGGCGCGGTAGATCGAGTCGTAGAGGACGGTGTCGTGGAGGCGCACCGTGACGTGTGGGAGGCGTTGGAGCGGCTTGATGAGGACGAAGGCGTTGCGGATGCGGCCTGCCATGAGGTCGCCGATCTGCTCCTCGGCGCCTCGGACTCCTACGTGTCGGCTGTTGACGTCGCCCAGGGCAATACGGATCGGTACGCCGTCCTCGGCCTTCGAGGCAAGGATGCGAAGGATGACCGGGTCCTCCAGCAGGAAGAGAGCGCTGTACGCGACAATGTCGATTGCCTTGGCGGCTCGGCGGAAGACCGAACGCCACGTGTCGAGCGGGACGAGGCTTCGGTGGGCGTAGGTCATCCGGACCTCGTCCGAACCGATCTGCGGTTCTCGCGGGACGCAGTCAGGCCAGAGATCTGCCTCGGCCCAGCCCGTCAGGCGTGACAGCTCGTTGCGGTAGCGCGGGTAAGGCACGCGGCCGTTGAACCAACGGTCGACGGTCTTGGGGTCGACCTGGAGGCGGGTGGCGACGTCGAGGGCGTTGAGGCCGGCGCTGGCGAGCGCTCGGGTGAGAGGGTGTCGCACGCTGACCTCCCATGAGGCATCGAATGCAGCCGATTCTAGTCAAGAAGTCCCTAGACGTCCCTCGAATGTGGTTCCGGGTTCGGACTGTGCCGAGAAGGCTGACGAGGACGGCACGCTTTGGCCACACGGCCCGCCCAAGTGCGATGTCGGGTCGGACGAGAGCGAGATGGACATGGCCGGACACGAGGCGGCACAGCGTGCAGCAGATGCCTTGGCAGTAGCGCTGGAGGATGCCGGTTTCGACGTCGGGCGAGCGTTCCCAGAGTTGCGCACGACCGTGGATAAGGCAGGTTCGGCGCATGTCGAGTCCGGTCCCATCGCGCCGGCCGTTGCCGCTCAGCTTGCGGCGCTCCTGACGCACGCTGAGGTTCCCCCTGAACAGTGGACAGGGCTTTAAGCAGCTCTCGCTGTTCCTGTCAGGGAATGCTCAAACCGGACGGGGCTATGCATCCCGAT
>NZ_JBEXDG010000120.1:0-11220 GCF_040605635.1 Dactylosporangium sp. NPDC005555 | reverse complement strand
CCTGCCACAACGCTCACGCAGTAGTCACTGGAGAGCCCGTTGCCGGGACAACTGGCACGGCGGGTTCGGGCCGGGGGCCGCTGGAAAAGGACCTGCACCACAGGCACCTCGCCAGCGGCCTACCGGTGCGATGCCAGGTACGTACGCTCGCGTTCCTGGCTTGTCGTCGTCGGTCTGTGACGACAGGCCGGTAGCGTCCCCGCCGTGCCGTTGACTCCTGCATTGACGGTCCTTGAAGGCCGCTTCGTCCGTCTCGAGCCCCTCGCCCGGTCCCATGTCCCCGCCCTGTTCGCAGCGGGCGGCAGGGACGAGGAGGTCTGGCGCTGGCTGAGCGCGCCGACTCCCCGTTCCGAATCAGATCTGCGCGAGATCGTTTCCAGGCGCCTCAAGGACGTCGAGGACGGGAAGCGGGTCGCGTTCGCTGTACTGGGCCGCGAAGAGGGTGCGGCGATCGGCACCACGAATCTGCACAGCTGGCATAGCGCCGACGGCCGCATCGAGATCGGTGGCACATGGTTCGGCCGGAAGTGGTGGCGTACCGCAGCGAACACCGAAACCAAGCTCCTGACGATGACCTATGCGTTCGAGACGCTCGGCTACACAACCGTCGTCTGGCGCGTCGGTTCGGGGAATCTCCGCTCACGAGAAGCGATCACGCGCATCGGGGCCACCCTGATCGGCCCCGAACCGGCCGCCGCCGCCGAGCCGGGCCTCCTCCTGTACACGATGCGCCGGGCCGAGTGGCCGGCAGCGAAGGCCCGCCTGTCCGAACGCCTGGGCGGCGGCGGGTCTGTCAAGCGCACTAGCATTTCGGCGTGAGCGGTGACGAGCGCGACGGTCGCGCCGAGCGTTGTCGGGCGGGGGCGGACGGCGTTGCGGTGCTCGCGCGTGGACTGGCTCGCCTGGTTGATCTGCCGACGAGTGAGGAGCTTGCCGGCGTGTTGGCCGGCGCTGGCTGGGATCCTGGTGCAACCGGGCGGCGTGACGTGTTCGTGATGGATGGTGTCAGGGCGCGTGTCCGAACCGACTGGACTACCGCCACCGTGTCCGTCGTGCTTGCCGAGCTCGGGAGCCCTGGCGACCTCGAATGGGACGACTTCGACGACGCCGCGGCCTACCATGCGGCCGTCGACCGGTTGTATGACGACTTGCGCGACGACGCCGAGGCGATGGTGAGCATCATCGTTGACCGGCTCGCGCTGGAGCCGGCCGATCCCCTCGCATTGGATCCGCGCGCTGATTACGGAAGTCGGGTGCGGCTGCGGGCAGGGCACTGGGCGGTGACCGTGGCGGCGGTGCAGGAGGACACCGACCTACCGCTGACGGTGGAGGTCGACCTGACATACGGCGCTGACCTGCCCGGCCGGCTGGCCCAGCTGACGGGACCCGTGCCCTGCCCCGGACCGGTCGACTGGCCAGCGGTGTCGGCCCGGATCGGCGTCGAACTGCCGGAGGGCTACCGCTGGCTCATGGAGCAGTACGGTCCCGGCACGTTCGACGGCTACCTGACGTTCACCCCGCCCGCGGCGCTGCCGCGGCCTGCACCAGGTCCGCTCGCCGGCGTGCTGCGGATCGGGACGGCGTGGTCACTGCCGGTCGCCACGACCGCCGACGGGGTGGTGGTGTCGCTGCTCGGGGCTCCGAACTGGAACGACGCCTGGCATGGCCTGCGAATCACCGGCCCGGACACGGCACCATGGGACGTCACCACCGGCCTGCTGTACTTTCTGGTGCTTGTCCTGTCCGGGAAGTACCCGGTGCCGCAGTTCCCTCCCACGTTCCCGAACGCGTCACCCCGATTCAGCGCCACCCCACCCACGACCTGACACCACCGCTGACCGCGACCGAACCGCTCCCGCACTACCGCTGGGCCGGCGCCCAAACCGTGCGCATGCGCAGGGCGACGACGCGGAGATGTGGCCGCGTTACGGGTGGACCGGTCGCGCAACAAAGTTGACCTTGGAGACTTTGGCTCGTTCTGGGCTGTCACCGCCCACAGATGCCGGTCGCCCGTCAGTCGAACACCGCGCGCGAACTCGGCGGCGGATCACGAAGCCTATTCCAGCTGTTTCCGCTGGTCGGTCGGCGTCGTGTTCAGTCCACCTTGTCAGTCTGCAACAGAGCCGTGCCTCGTGCCACGATGTCGTGGAGCGGCATGTCGTACATGTGGGTGAGGAACACCCACACATGGCCGAATGGATCTTTCAGCATGATGGTTCGGTCGCCGTAGAACATGTCCGTTGGCGGCTGCATTGACGTGGCTCCGGCAGTTACGGCGCGGTCATAGAGGGCGTCGACGTCATCGACGTAGACGTGCAGCCCTACGGTAGTGCCGCCGGCGACATGCGGGGAGACGAACGGCTTCTCGGCGTCACCCAGCATCACCACCGACGTGCCGATGCGCAGTTCGGCGTGCAGGATTCTGCCGTCTGGATGGGCGATACGCATCAGCTCCTCAGCGTCGAACGCGGCGACGTAGAACTCCGCCGCCGCGCGAGCTCCGTCGAGCATGATGTGCGGGATGGCGGCGTATCGGTAACGATCCGGGATGACAGCAGGCACGTCTGTCTCCTTCTGGTTCGGAATCCTGTCGAAGCTCGACCGTAAGCGCTCAAGTGCGCTTCAGGTCAAGCGCTAGCCCGGAGCCACCGCTGCACCGAACTGGTATTCGCCATGCTCGCTGGCGAATGGGCCGGGAATCGTCGCTGAAACAGACCCGGGACGGTCGCAAGCGGTTGCCCGGCTCGTCGCAGGCCGCCCTCACAGGCTCAGTGTTTCAGCAGCATCGTGCCTCAACCAAGATCGCCATAGGGAGGTTCGGATGTTAGCGGACGGCGACATCGGGTAGCGCGCACTGCCGCGCTCATGCCGCGGCTTGACCTTTGAGTGATCTGTCGTGGGGGGTTCGGGTTGGTCAAGACCAGTGTGGAGCCGGTGGTCGCACCGCCGCAGGCTCGTCGTCGACGGCTGTGGCTGTCCGTGACCGTGGCGGTCACGGTGCTCGCCGCAGGCGGATTCATCGCATTCAGGCTGGCCCGTTCGGTGCCGGCGCCGAAGATCGTGCAGACCGCACCGCAGACGTACGCGATCCCGGGCGTTCCGCCGGTGCTGCCGTGGCCGCAGGCGGGGCAGGCGGCGGTTGAGGTTGACGGACTCGGCAGGCTGGGCACGTCCGGCGATGCACGACCCGTGCCGATCGCCAGCGTCGCCAAGGTCATGACCGCGTACCTGGTCCTGCGGGACCATCCCCTGCGCGTGGACGAGGACGGCCCGACGCTGACCGTCTCGGCTGAGGAGGCCGCCGCCTATCCGAGCCAGCTGGCCTCCGACCAGTCGCTGGTCCGAGTGATCGCCGGCGAGGTGCTCACCGAACGGCAGGCCCTGCAGGCCCTGCTCCTGCCCTCGGCCAACAACATCGCCCACATCCTCGCCCGGTGGGACGCCGGTAGCAGCGACGCGTTCGTCACCAAAATGAACCAGGCCGCAGCCCAGCTCGGGATGACAGACACGCGGTACACCGACCCGTCCGGGCTCGCACCGTCCACCGTCAGCACCGCCGCCGACCAGGTAACCCTGGCCCGGGTGGCGATGCGGCTACCGGTACTGGCGCAGATCGTGGCGATGCCGCAGGCCACGCTCCCCGTGGTCGGGCAGGTCAGGAACGTCAACACCATGCTCGGCAAGGACGGGGTCGTCGGCATCAAGACCGGCTCCACCGATGAGGCCGGCGGCTGCCTGCTCTTCGCGGCTGAGATCTCCGCGGAAGGGCAGCGGTTCTGGCTCATCGGCGCCGTATTCGCACCCGGCCCGAGCATGGCGGACGCTTTCGCGGCCAGCAGTCGCCTGATCCAGGCCGGCAGCGGACTGCTGCACAAGTACCGGGTCGTGCGGGCCGGCGAGGTTGTGGCGACCGCCCGGGGACCGATGGGCAGGAAGACGACCCTCGCCGCAACCGGCGACGTGGACGTGCTCGGCTGGCCCGGCCTGACCTACCGGATCGACACCCTGGCCACCGTGCCGGGCCACGTCGGGGCGGGGACCGGTGTCGGCACGCTCAAGCTCACCGCCTCGGCCGCTGCCGTGACCACCTCCCTGCAGACCACCGCCGCGCTCGCACCACTCAGTTGGTGGGAGCGGTTCGCACGCGGGTGAGTGACAATCGCTCGGTCCGGGTGAGCCTGTCGAGGCACTGTGGATATTGGTTGGTACGGAACGGCTCGGGACGTCGGCGCGCTGACCCTTGGCGTGGGAACGAGGGAGGTCGGGTAGATGACGACCACGACAACCGATCTGGACACGCTGTCCGTCAACACGATCCGTGGCCTGTGCATGGACGCGGTCCAGCGGGCGCAGTCCGGGCATCCGGGCACGCCTATGGGGATAGCGCCGGTCGCATACACGCTCTGGCAGCGGTTCCTGCGGTTCGACCCCGCCGATCCGATCTGGCCCAACCGGGACCGGTTCGTGCTGTCCGAGGGCCACGCTTCGACCCTGCTGTGGTCGCTGCTGCACCTGGCCGGGGTGCGGGCGGTCGACCCGGACTACGAGGTGCTCGGCCGTCCCTCGGTGACCCTCGATGACCTCAAGACGTTCCGCCAACTCGACTCGCGCTGCCCCGGTCATCCCGAGTACCGGTGGACCAGCGGAGTCGAGAGCACCACCGGGCCGCTCGGCCAGGGCGTGGCGACCTCCGTCGGAATGGCCATCGCGGGTCAATGGCTGGCGGCCCGGTACAACCGGGACGGCTTCCCGCTCTTCGACTTCAACGTGTACGCGATCGCCGGGGACGGCGACATGATGGAAGGCCTCTCCGCGGAGGCCGCCTCGTTCGCCGCTCACCAGCGGTTGTCCAACCTGTGCTGGATCTACGACTCGAACCGCACGACGATCGAGGGCCACACCGACATCACGTTCACCGAGGACCTGGCCGAGCGCTTCCTGGCCTACGGCTGGAACGTGACGACCGTCGCGGACGCCAACGACCTCGACTCCGTGCGGCGGGCGCTGCACAGCTTCCTGGCCGAACACGAGCGTCCCACGCTGGTCCTGGTGCACAGCCACATCGGGTACGGCTCGCCGGTGGAAGACACCGCGACAGCGCATGGCGAGCCGCTCGGCGCAGACGCCGTACGG
Source organism: Dactylosporangium sp. NPDC005555 (assembly GCF_040605635.1). Lineage (NCBI taxonomy): Bacteria > Bacillati > Actinomycetota > Actinomycetes > Micromonosporales > Micromonosporaceae > Dactylosporangium > Dactylosporangium sp. NPDC005555. The sequence goes on along the minus strand of NZ_JBEXDG010000120.1, from coordinate 6,087 downwards.
GAGACCAAACGGTTCCTCGGCATGCCCGAGGATGCCGACTTCTACATCCCGGACGACGTGTACGACTGGTTCGCGCAGGGCGTCGGCGCCCGGGGTGGCAGGGCCCACGCCGCCTGGCGGTCGAGCTTCGAGGCGTACCGCGGGGCGTATCCGGAGCTGGCCGACGAGATCGAGCGGATGCAGCGACGGCAACTGCCGTACGGATGGCAGGATGCGCTGCCCACCTTCCCGGCCGATGGGAAGGGGATCGCCACCCGTGACTCCTCCGGCCAGGTGCTCAACGCGCTCGCCCAGGCGGTGCCATGGGTGCTGGGCGGCTCAGCTGATCTCGCCCCGTCCACCAAGACCCGCCTCACGTTCCCCGGAGCCGGCGACTTCCAGGCCGACGACCGCTCCGGACGCAACTTCCACCTGGGTGTCCGCGAGCACGCCGCCGCGGCCATCGCCAACGGGATGGCGCTGACCAAACTCCGCCCGTACTGGTCGGGCTTCCTGATCTTCTCCGACTACGCCCGCCCGGCGATCCGGCTGTCGGCGTTGATGGAGATTCCGACGCTGCACATCTTCAGCCACGACTCGATCGGGGTCGGCGAGGACGGACCCACCCACCAACCGGTCGAGCAGCTCGCCTCGCTGCGGGCCATGCCGGGCCTGCTGGTGTTCCGACCGGCCGACGCGAACGAGGTCGTCGAGACCTGGCGGGTCGTCGCCGGACTGCGTCGGGAGCCCGCGGCGCTCGTTCTCTCCCGGCAGCCGCTGCCCACGTTGGACCGGAGCCGGCTGGCCGCCGCGAAGGGGGTCGCGATGGGTGGGTACGTGCTGGCCGACGCGCCCTCCGGCGACCCGGACGTCATCCTGCTGGCCACCGGCTCGGAGGTGGCGCTCGCACTCGCGGCGCGCGACGAGCTCAGCGCCGGCGGCATCGCGGCACGGGTGGTGAGCATGCCGTGCTGGGAGCTGTTCGACCGGCAGCCACGCCAGTACCGCGACCAGGTGCTGCCTCCGGCGGTACGCGCCCGGGTCGCCGTGGAGCAGGCGTCGACGCTCGGCTGGGAACGGTACGTCGGAGACGCCGGCGCGGTCGTCGGCATGCACACGTTCGGCGCCTCCGCACCGCTCAAACAGCTGCTGAGGAAGTTCGGATTCACGCCGGAACAGGTATCGCAGGTCGCGCGGGAACAGGTGGCCGCGAACGCATGACCGCGCGTCGGGTCCACGCCCCGTCGCGACGAGGCCAGGCGGGGACGATGTCACCACGCCTGGCCGTCGTCACCGTCTGCCGTCGGTCACGGCTGGAGCATGCGCAGCGGACCCTGGGTGGGCGCGAAGTTCTTCGTGCTCAACGCCTGCACGCCCGCGGTGTGGTCGCCGTTGAACGGCGTGAGCGCACCCGAGCAGCCGGCGGCCTTCGCATCCGCCGGCGAGTTGAACCACAGCCCGAGGTGGTACTGGTGGACCGGGCCCGTCGCCGGGTTCGTCGAGGCGTCCGGGATCGGCGAGGTGTGCACCACGGGCGCCGTGGTGGAGCCGGGCGCCACGGTGAACGTCTCGATGCTGAACCGGCCGATGAACGTGCCCTCGGCCTTGCCCTTGCGGTTCGTGTCCAGGTCACCCTGGTACCAGGACAAGCCGAACGGCGCGTTCGGCACCTGGATGACGAACAGATCGAACTCGGTGTTCTTCGGCAGGCCGCTCGCTTCGATCTTCATCTCCTCGACCGGCCCCTTCGACCGGACCTTGACCGAGGCCTTGGCGTTGGGCAGGCAGCCCGGGCCCGCCATCTCCGAGGCCGCCGACCGGACCATCTTGAACTCGATCCTGGTGTGCTTGGTGCTGGTGGCGACTGCTGCCGCGCCGCCCGCCGCGATGATCATTACCGCGGTGCCGACGATGACGGCCGCACGGCTGAAATGCTTCTTCATGTCTTGGCCTCCCTGTGTGTCGAACTCTTGTGTCGGTCTCTCTCAGGACAATTACGGGTGAATCTGGGCAGGCGCGATCGACCCACCTTCATGGCGGGGCATGCAGGAAACGGGCAATGATGATCGCGCGAATCGGACCACCGGAGAGCAGCACCGAATTGGCGTGCAACAAAGCGCGCCTGCGTGTGCGGAAGTGCGATCCGGTAACCGATTGACCGGTTGGCAAGCCGGACGACGGCGCTCTCTTCGCCTTGCGGTCGGGCCCACGGACAAGGTACCCCATGGGAACTTGCTGGGAGTTGGTGTCACTTCTGAGAAGTAAGGCGGTATTGCGGTGCATGCCGCCTCACCTGTCAGACGTCACCCGCGTCACGGCGCGGCCGCTGTCCGCTGAAACTTTCCAACCTCGCCGATCGGTGTGACCTGCCGCGCGGGACTGCGATCGCACGGACGGCCGAGCGGCGAACGATCGCGCGGCGGGTAAATCCCGTAGTGGCGTCGGCGTTCGCCGCTGTTCAGGGAGGCACCCTTGCCGTGCTGACCTACCGGCGGTTCTCCAAATAACGATTTTTCCATGCTGTTTATTGGTTCGGGATTTTGTCATCGTCTATCGATTGCAGCGGTTGACACCGACGACGAGAAGGACGAGGACATGAGAAACCATCAGCATGAGCCGGTGATCGGCGACAGAAGTGTGTTGGGTCGACGGGCCGTCCTGACGGCGATGGGCGCGGTGCCGGTCCTAGCGGTCACGGCGTCGGTGTTCCACGCCCCGGATGCCGAGGCCGCGGCGGCAAATGTCAATCCGTCGTCGCCGCGGCAGACGATCCGGGGCTTTGGCGGTATGGCGCACGCGGCCTGGATCGGCGACCTGACGGCCGCCCAGCGGGACATGGCGTTCGGCACCGGGGAGGGCCGGCTCGGCTTCTCGCTGCTGCGGATTCCGGTCGGCGAGAGCCAGTCGGCCTGGAGCCGTGATCTCGCGACAGCGAAGCGCGCGGTGGAGCTCGGTGCGACCGTCTTCGCGTCGCCGTGGAACCCGCCCGCGAGCATGATCGAAACGTTCACCCGTGGCAGCCAGACCAACGCGAAACGCCTCAAGTACAGCGCGTACGGCGCCTACGCCCAGCACCTGAACGACTTCACCACGTACATGCGCAACAATGGGGTGAACCTCTACGGCATCTCGGTGCAGAACGAACCCGACTACGCGACGGACTGGACATGGTGGACCTCCGCCGAGATCGTGCGCTTCCTGCGGGAGAACGCCGGCGCGATCAGCACCAGGATCATCGCGCCCGAGTCCTTCCAGTACGTGAAGTCGATGTCCGACCCGATCCTCAACGACGCCACGGCGCTGGCCAACGTGGACATCATCGGCGCGCACCTCTACGGCACGTCGTACGCGAACTTCCCTTACCCGCTCTTCAAGCAGAAAGGCGCGGGCAAAGAGCTGTGGATGACCGAGGTCTACTATCCGAACAGCTCCGACTCGGGGGACCTCTGGCCCCAGGCGCTCGACGTGGGCGAGCACATCCACCACGCCATGGTCGACGCTGAGTTCCAGACCTACGTCTGGTGGACCATCCGGCGCAGCTACGGCCCCATGCGCGAAGACGGCCAGATCAGCAAGCGCGGCGCCATGATGGCCCACTTCGCCCGGTTCGTCCGCCCCGGATACGCGCGGATCGACGCTACGGCCAACCCCACGGCTAACGTCTTCGTCTCGGCGTACCGCGGCGGTAACACCGTCGTCATCGTCGCCGTCAACAAGAACACCTCGCCGGTGACCCAGCAGTTCACCCTGGCGAACACCACCGCCTCCGGCAGCGTCGCGAACTGGCTCACCGATGCCAGCCGCACCGTGGCGCCGCAGAGTGGGCTGAACATGACCAACGGCTCGCTTACCGCCACGCTTCCCGCCCGCAGCGCGATGACCTTCGTGACCAGCATCAGCAGCACCCCACCGACCAGTCCTTCGGTTCCCGTCTCCCCGAGCCCCTCGCCCAGTACGTCACCCAACGGCGGTGCGGGTCCCCGCGTCACGTACACGATGAGCACCTGGAACAGTGGCTTCACCGCCACGATCAGCATCACCAACACGGGCACGTCGACGATCAACGGCTGGACGCTCGCCTTTGCTCTGCCCTCCGGCCAGTCCATTACGTCCGGCTGGAACGCCACCTTCTCGCCCTCGAGCGGCCAGGTGAGCGCCCGCAACGTCAGCTACAACGGCACGCTCGCCCCGGGCGCGACCATCGAGATCGGCTTCCAGGCCACCCACACGGGCAACCCTGCCGAACCGACCGCCTTCACCCTCAACGGCATCCCCTGCACCGTGGCCTGATCGGAATGTGAAGGGACCCGCCGACGCCGACCAAGCGCCGACATGTCGAGCGTGCCGAACGTGTCGCGACTCGGCAGCCGATGGATGGTCTTCCACCTCCATCCGAAATGACAGCGTCTCGTGGCGCAATTGCCCGACCACCACAGGTCGACGCCGTGCGTCGGGCCGGGAGCACGGCGAGCAGGGATCTGCCGTGGACGGTGGCGGACTGCACGTCGGACCATGGAATGAGGACGGCCTGGGCGTGGGTGGTGCCGATCTCGACGCCGGTGTGGGTGATCCGGACCCGGTGAGGGCGGCGGACCATCTTGACGAACAGGACGCTGAGAGCGAGGGACGCCACGAGCGGTGCCTGCGGGGTGAGCCAGAAGTCGGCGGCGCCGGCGAGTGAGGCGCCGGCCAGGAGGCTCACGGCCGTCATGACGGTGGCGAAGACGGCCCAGACGCCGACGGCCGTGGCGACCATCAGGATGGCGGTGCGGGGCGGGGCGCTGCGGAAGGTCGCGGCGTCGACGGTGGGGGACAGGGGCGTCATCGCGACATCATGCGCAGCGGCGGCAGGGCCGGGCGTCCGCCGAACGGCGCTGGGCAGGCGCCCGGGCCGCGACCGGACGGCCGGGTCGCGGCGCCGGTCAGGGGACACGGCACCGCCGAAGGGAACAAGCGTGGCGGGAGCACGCGGGGGCTCGGGGTGGTGACCGGCGGTACACTACCGCCAACAGGACCAGGGAAGGGCCGGGCATGCAGGACGAGTCGGATCCGGGACGCGTCGCGTTTCTCGCGCGGCCGCACCGTCCCGCGCTCGTCTCGCGGACGCTGACCGAGCTGCGCGGGCCGGTCCGCGGCGTGGTGGAGCTGCCGCAGCGGCTGATGTGGAATCCGCGTCGGGACTTCGACCTGGACAAGCCCGACCTGCTGCTGTGGATGTATGAGAACGTGCTGCGCGAGGCGATCCGCGTCGAGGAGCTGCGGCGCTGGGTCAACGGGCGGCGGCTGGTCAGGGTGTGGCCGGAGCTGAATCTGCCCCGCGGCGTCCGCCTCGCGTGGGAGGCCCGCCACCAGCCGTTGCGGCTGCGGTGACAGCGGGCACGACCGATCCGTTCTACACCGAGGTCGCCAGGATCGCGCTCGCCGTGGGGGAGCGGCACGGGTTTGTGCTCGGGGGCGGGTTCGCGTGGCTGATGAGCGGGCTGGTGTCCCGGCCGACCGAGGACGTGGACCTGTTCACCGACACCGACGGCGGCGCGGGCCGGGCCGCCGACGCCGTCCGTCAGGCGCTGCAGACGGCCGGGTACACGGTCGAGGTCGAGGAGGCCGACGACCTGCTGGAGCTGTTCGCCGGGTTCGACCAGCGGGAGTTCACCGTCGGCGACGGCAGCAGGACGGTCCGGTTGACGCTGAGCAGGCTCGACCGGTCGGAGAGTCCGGTGATGATGGACGTCGGGCCGGTCATGCACCGCGACGACCTGATCGCGACGAAGGTGGCGGCGCTGGTCAACCGGCGGGAGGTCCGCGACTACATCGACGTCGCGGCGGCGCTGCAGCACTACGACGTGCGGCAGCTGCTGGACCTGGCCCGGCGGCAGGACCCAGGGCTCGAGGACGACGATGTCCACGCCGCGGGCCGCTACCTGGACCGGCTCGACGACGGCCGGTTCGCCTACTACGGGCTGACGCCCGAACGGGTCAGCGAGCTACGCCAGCGCCTGCGCGACTGGCCTCGCTAGTGCTGTGTCCAGTAACGTTGGCCGGGTTTTGTCGTACCCCTGTGCTTGGGTGTCGGTATGCCTCGACGCCGGGATCCTGACGCGGTTCGGG
>NZ_JBEXDG010000119.1:0-11421 GCF_040605635.1 Dactylosporangium sp. NPDC005555 | reverse complement strand
TGACGGAGATCACCTGACCGCCCACCAGGAATTCCGGTGTCCGCGAGCCGGGACTCAACTGTCCGTCAGCAAGGATTTTTCACTGTCCGCTAGCAGCTGATGTGGCAGGACTTGGAGCCGGATCAGGGGAGTCTCAAGGTGTGCCGGCAACGGGTGGTCGAAGACCCGACAAGCGAGGTGCGGGAGAAGCCGCCCAAGTCCCACAACGGCATCCGCACTCTGCTGCTGGACGAGGCGACCCTCACAATTCTGACCACCACCAAAGTGCACGCGAAGGCGCCGGCGGGTTCGCGGTACATGTTCACCGGTCGTACCGGGCAGCCGCTGCGGCCGGACAATGTCACCAGCCGGTTCAACCACCTCGCGGCAGGTGCCGGGGTCCGCCCGATCGGACCGCATCAGATCCGGCATCTGCTGGTCTCAAGCTTGCTCGATGACGAATACGGCATCCACGAAGTCGCCGAACGTCTCGGCCACGACCCTGGCACTCTCATGCGCTACTACACCCGGGTCGGCGCCGCCCGCCGCCGCCAGGCCACCCTGCACATCGCTGAGCTCATCGCGCCCTGACCTGGGCAGGTGGATGGGACCGGTAGGTCCGGCGCTCGCACGTACGGTCGTCACGATGAGGTGATCCGTTGGACCCCTTTACTCGGCCGGTTTATGCTTTCGGTGACCTGGGAGAACGTGCTTGAGCACGTCGCTGGGGCCTCCGACGACTGGGGGTCAAGGGGTCGTGGGTTCGAATCCCGCCGTCCCGACAGTGTGGGCTGGGAATATTCAAGCTCATGATGTACACATTGGACAGTTCTTGTTAGCGCGCGCTAACGGATGCGCTAACAATAATTCGGTCAAATCCGGGCAGAATACTCTAGTCAACACCATGTTGGTCCCTTTTGTACACGTCGCACTTGACGCAAAATCAAGTGCTGTCAGTGTCGCGGGGTGCCGTCCGTTAGCGTTCCGTTCGCGGTAGATGTTCACCGGTCGCACCGGCCAACCACTGCGGCCGGACAACGTCACCAGCCGGCTCGCCTCTGGCGCCGGGTGCGCCGGATCGGACCGCACCAGATCCGACACCTACTGGCCTCCACCCTGCTTGACGACGGGTACAACATCCACGAAGTCGCCGAACGCCTCGGCCACGACCCCGGCACACTCATGCGCTACTACACCCGCGTCAACGCGACCCGACGACGGCAGGCCACCGGGTACATCGCCGAACTCATCACGCCGTGACGTCAACGCATAAGGCTCCTCCGTGAGGCAGACGGCAACAGCGCTCCGCGCTGCCGTGGGGCGGCAGCGCGGTACCTACGACCGAGTTGGCGAAGGGCGGACGAGGGCAGTTGCATGGCCGCCGGGAAACAAGGTCGGGATGTGCTGCGTGGTACGGCAACAGTCCGCTGCGGCCTTGAACTGCCAGGAGCTGACCGGGAGCGATCCGAGCGCAATTCATCGCTGTCCGGAACCGGCCAGGAGCGCCGAGAGCGGCACCGTGGCTCCGGTATTCCAGGCGACGCCGGAGTGGGGTATGCAGGTTTGGCACACTGCCGGTATGCAACACGGTGCGGACGCGAGTGACGAGTATCGCCGGCGGATTCTGTACCAGGCCGACGGCGTGGCCCAGATGTTCCTGCGGGGGCGGGAAGTCGGCCAGCCGATGGCTCGCGAGCACAAGGAGATCATCGAAGGCATCGTCGCCAGTGACTACGACGGGCGCACGCTCATCGAGCTGCTCCAGAACGGCCACGACGCACACCCCGCAGACCGGTCGGACGGCCAGTTGGAGTTCCTACTCCATGAGGAAGAAGGCCGCTGGGGCGTGCTGTATGTGGCGAACGGCGGCGATCCGATCAGCCACGACGACTTTCCAGCGATGTGCCGGATCGCGATGTCGAGTAAGCGGCCGGACGAGGGCATCGGCAACAAGGGCGTCGGCTTCAAAAGCGTGCTGCAGCTCGCCGGGAGCCCCGAGGTGTATAGCCGTGCCGATGCCAGTTCGGCGGGGTTCGACGGCTACTGCTTCCGGTTCGCCAGACCCGCCGACTTCGACGGGCTCGCCGAACGGGTCGCGCCGGACCGGCCCGGGCTGGGGGACGATCTCCGGGAGAACGTCGCATCCCTGCAGGTGCCCATTCCGCTTGACGACCTGCCGGACGAGGTGCAGTCGTATCAGGCCAAGGGCTTCGCGACCGTGGTCCGATTGGTACTGCGTTCGGAGCAGGCACGCGGGCGGGCGCGCAAGCAGCTCAAGGAGTTGACGGCGCCAGAAGTGCCGTTGCATCTCTTCCTGGACCGCGTCGGCGAGTTGACGGTTCGCTGGACTCGCTCGGACCGTGCGGCGAAACCGGTTAACCTCCGCAGGAAGGTGAGTCGGCTGTTCAGCACGGATGACCTCGTGATCGACGAGGTGCTGCTGCAGGACGCGAAGCGGTTCATGATGCTGCGGTTGCGGGTCCCGGAGAGCGACATGCGCGCGGCGATCGCGGATGGCCGCAAAGACGGGCTGATGAGCGCCAACTGGGAGCAGTGGAAGGGCGACGGGCAGGTCTGCGTTGCCCTGCCGATGGACGATGTACTTGCGAAGGGACGGCTGTACACGTTCCTGCCGATGGGGGGAGGACGCGCACGCGCCGTTGTCCGGCTTCGTCAACGCCCCGTTCTTTGCCCGGCTCGACCGGCGCACGCTGGACGAGACGATTCCGCTGAACTCCCTGTTGCTGGACCGTGTCGCCGAGTTGTGCGCGCAGGCCGCGGTTTTGGCCGTTACCGGGCAGGTCGACCTGCCGGCCGAGTCGGTCGTGGATCTGCTCACCTGGCAGCAGAAAGCATTGCCCAGGCTGGTACGTGCCTTCGAACGGCGGCAGGAGGATCTGTACACCCTGCCCTTCGTTCCAGCGTTGGGGCGCTCACCCCGCACGACGATAACCACCGGCCGGCTCTGGGAGAGCCGAGGAATCCAGTTCACGGCGGAGACGGTCGTTGCGTCCGGCGTCGAGCACCTCATTGACCCGCGGCTGCACCCCCATCGCAAGGAAGGGCTCAGACGGCTCGCGGCGGCTCGGCGGCTCGTGCTGCAGCCACGTGACGAGGAGCTCGCGGAGTGGGCGGAGCGGTACGCCACGCACCTCGGCGATCAGCCGTTCGACGCTGAACGGTGGGCGACGCTGTATGACGACCTGTCGTCGGTGATGCCGAAGGGCGGGCAACTGGTCGGACGGCGGATTCTGGTCGACAGGGACGGCGCCGTCATCGCCGCAGGATCCGGCAAGGAAGGCGGCGTCGCTGTCTTCCTGGCACCGCAGCCCGGCGACGCGGTCCCGACACTGACCCCACCGCCAGCGGTCGCGGCGCGGCTGGTGTTCACCCATCCCGACCTTCCTTGGCGGACCGCCGACGCCAACCGCCGGTTACGGCCCGGCCGGATCTGGCTGGAAAACCAGGACCTGCTTCGGGAGTACCGCACGGACGCCGTTCTCGACCTGATCGGTGAGACGATGCGTAGCGTCGATCCGGCGGCAGCGCCGGATCTGCTTGCCTGCCTCATCTTCGCCTTCGACGTCTGGTCCGGTGCCGCTCGCGAGGTCGCGGCCGATGTAGTCGCTCACGCCGGTCTCCTTGTACCAGTGGCCAAGGGATGGCGACCGGCCAGAGGCGCGTATTTCGGCACCGGCTGGCCTGGGGAGCGTCGAAACGTCGACGACCTTCTCGTGCGACTGCTCCGTCGAGGAGCTCCGGTTTCACGCGCGCTTACCGGCATTGCAGCAGCGCTGATCGCGCCACCGGCCACGATGCTCCGGGACGGGGACGTTCGGGTCGAGGCGTTGCGGACCTTCCTCGAACACGCTGGCGTCCAGCACGGCCTCGTCCCAAAGATGTTTACCCATGCGGGGCTCGCGTTGCGAGGCGATCAGGTCGCGGACCCGGTGCACGTGCCGCACCTGCAGATCGATGTACCAGCGGCGCAGCAGGAGATCTGGCGTGCATACGTCGCGCGGTGGCCCCGCCTCAAGCCGCAGTTCATGACGGTGCCGTACACGCCGAGCCCGGGCATCGCCGTGCTGCCGGGACAGGTCGACCATCACGCGTTCGACGTGGAATGCCGCGAGATCTACGCCGAGCTGATCCTCCACGGATTGGCCATCTGGCCGGACAGTGCCCTGCAGTTCCGCTATGTGCGCGGCGCCGATCAGCCTGCATGGCCGACGCCGCTGGCGGCCTTCCTTGCCACGTCCGCCTGGCTGCCGCAGACCACACCCCTGCGGCGTAAGGATCTGACCTTGAGCACGCTGGCGGACGCCTGGTGGATACGGCAGGGCGACACACCCGACTATCTGCGCGCCCAACCCGCGCGTTACCGCAGTCTCGCCACCGATCGAGTGCTTGAGCGGCTCAGCAGGCTTGGCACCCGGTTCTGGGACGACCCGGCAACGGCCGCGGCCCGACTGCAGGAGATCACCGACCTGGTGCAAGAGCGCGCCCTCGGCGTCCGCAGCCAACTGGCCATGGCCGTACGCAGGGCGTATGAGACGGCGTGGAAGGACCTGGTCGCCACCGGTGGGAGTGTTTCTCACCGCGCGCGGCCCGAAGCCGTCGTCTCCCGGCTTGGCCGCTTGGAGGTCGTGGACCTCGGCCCCGAAGCCGACATCGTGTACGTCGCCGACCCTGCCGGAACTCACAAGGAGCGGCTCCTGCAACAGGTCGCGGTGCTGATGTTGCCGGTCCGCGACCCGGTCCTGGCCACGGCGGTCCGCCGCCTGCTCGCGGCAACAGGCGCCGAGGCACTGCGCAGCACCAACGACGCGACGGTCAGTGTGCTGCTCGACGGCCTTCCTGCCGACGACTGCGTCTACACATCGCTGCTCGGCGAGGTCGGCCCCTGGCTGACCATGTACGTGCTGAGCGTGATCGAGTTCAACAGTCGCGCCCTCCCGCCGTCGGCCGCGCAGCTAGCCAAGGCAGCTGACCGGCTCGGTGACGCCCGGCTGACCGTCGCCGCCCGGCGAAGCACCTCCGTCGACGGTCACGTCGTCCCCAGCGACCGCCCGTCGCAATCGTTCCTCATCGCCGCCGACAAGCCTCCGCGGCTGGCGGTGGCAGGCCGGAACCTGACCTCGATGTGGCAAATCGTGCAGGCCGCGAGCGACGCCATCGCCACGCTCATCGAGATGCCAGCAGCAGCAGATGCCCTCCGGCTCGCGGCGATCGATCTCGAGCAGCGGTGTGGTCCTGGCGCCACACCCGAGCCCGCGGACATCGCCGCGGTGCTCGGTGTCGGGATCGACGACGTGATGGCGCTCATGGCCGACCGGGATGCTTCGCTCGCCGAACTCTCCCGCATCATCCCCATCGTGGCGTGCGTCGATCCCGGACTCGCCAACGAGCTCCAAGGCCAGCGCGACGGGATCGACAGTACGGAGGAGCTTCACGAATGGCTCACCGGTCACGGGCTGGACGCTGACCGGTTCGTCGGGCTCGCCGCCGACGACGACCTCCTGGCGGCAGTCCGCTCTCTCGGAGTCGAACTCGGCGTCGCCAACGCCAACTGGAGGGCACTGGGGCTGCCGGTGCTGCACAACAAGGAGGGTCACGCCCGTCAGGTTGCGGCGTACTTGCAGGTGCACCGGCCACGACTGCGCGACCGGGTCCGCGATGCCTTCTTGCCTGTCTTCCGGACAGGCCAGTCGCTGCAGGACTATCTCCGGCTTCAGCACTTGCCCGGCCTCGTCGCTGACGACGCCTGGCTCGATCGCTACTGGGAGGTGCCGGAGGACGTCCTCAGCCGGCATGCCGAAGCGTGGCTTCACGCGCAACTACCAGAAAGCGGGGAGACGGCACCACATCCGGTGGACACGATGCGGGAGAACAACCGGCGAGCGCTGCGTGGAATCCTGTCCTCCGCCCGCCCGCTGGTCGACGCCTGGCTGCTGCGGCACGCCCCACAGCAGCACACCCGACCGGCGGAGTTCGCTGTCGTCGCCGATGCGATGACCCAGGCCGGCCAGTTCGACTTCGCCCAGACCAGCTCCGATGCGGTCATCACCTGGCTGCACAGCAATGGACAGTGGCCAGCAGGAATGCCGCTCTCCTTGCACCGAGCCGAGCTCGGTCTCACCGAAGCTCACACCACCGAAGTCCGCCAGAGACTCGACGTCGAGGAGGATGAACGCCGCCGAGCCGCGTCCAACGTGACATTCGGCGGCAAGATGTACGCAGATCGGGAGTTGGACCTCGCCGGCCTTGCCGACGCCGTCCGTGACAGCGTCCGCCCTGAACTCCTCGACACGCCCACCGAACCCGCGATCCTGTCCGAGCAACAGCCCGAGGCCGAGAAGGGGAGTAGCCGGGCGAGCGGCGGCTGGTGGGGTGGGGCGTCGGTCGGCGTCGATCCAGGCAAGACCCGCCTGATCGGCCTTACCGGCGAGATCGTTGCCGCGGAATGGCTGTACCGGCAGTACGGCGTTCCGCGCGAGGAAAGCTGGGTGTCGGGCTACCGCAACGACATCCTCGCCGACGGCAAAGGTAATGACACGCTCGGCTTCGACTTCCGCATCGTCACCAACGAACGAACGTATCTGTTCGAGGTCAAGGCAACCACGGGCCAGGTGCCGCAGTTCAACCTTGGCGAGACCGAGGTCCGGCAGGCGCAGGATCTGTCGGCTGACGAGATCTACACCATCTTGTTCGTAACTGACGTTCTTGAACCGAGCCGATGCCGGATCATCCCACTACCGAACCCGTTCGGCCCGGCCGGCTTCAAGCGGTATCGAGTCGTAGGCAGTGCGATGCGTCTGGCGTTCACCATGACGTAGCGTAGTCCCGCTGCGGTTCAGTCTGTCCTGCACCGATCTCGCCCGATGTGATCATGGTCGCGATCCGGAGGTATCTGCGGCAAACACAACAGCGCCACGCCGAACGCGCTCAGCCCGATAGCCCTCTGATGCCAGCACCCGCCGATCAACGGCGACTCTGTAGAACAACAGCGCCAGTCCGGGCACAATCACCGGTGACCCGATCGGAGGCATGGTGACCGGAAACGTCGCCCAGAATACCGGCTCGGCCCACGCTGAGGGCGGGTCCATTGCGGTAAGCGGCACCGCCATCATCACCGCGCTGGGATCGGCTCCCGCACGGTCCGACTACCGGGAGCTTGTTCGCTCTATCGCTCCGTCGGACCTTTTGGACCGTGAGTCGGAGCTGGCCCAGTTGGCGGCCTTCTGCACGGCGCCGGACCCTGCGCCCGCGTACCTCGCCTGGCGCGCTCTCGCCTGGGCGGGGAAATCGGGGTTGTTGTCCTGGTTCGCGATGCACCCACCGGACGGGGTGCGAATCGTTTCCTTCTTCGTCACCGCCCGGCACGCGGGCCACAACGACCGGACTGGCTTCACCGAGCTCGTCGCGGGGCAGCTCGCGGAACTGTTGGGCGAGCCGGCTCCGGCCCTGACCGAGGCGAACGCACCCAGTGTGCTGTTGGACCGGTACGCGCGGGCGGTACAGGACTGCGCGGCCCGCGGCGAACGGCTCGTCTTGGTCGTCGACGGACTGGACGAGGACCGCGGGATGACGGCGGAGGCGGATGCCCACAGCATCGCCGCCCTGCTGCCGGCCCGTCCGCCGACCGGGATGCGAGTGGTCGTGAGCACGCGACCCCACCCGGCGTTGCCCGCCGACGTGCCGGACCATCATCCATTGCGCGACTCCGGCACCGTGATCGACCTGGCGGAATCCCCGCACACCGCGGTCATCCGCATGGACGCCCAGCGTGAGCTGGCGCATCTGCTGCGCGGGACCGAGGCGGACCAGGATCTGCTGGGCCTGCTCGCCGCTGCCGGAGGCGGCCTGTCCGCAGCGGACCTGGCCACCCTGATGGGCGCGCCGGTCTGGAGAATCGAGCCGAGGCTGAGCGCGCGCACATTCGACCGGCGGGCTGGCCACTGGAACCCCGCCACACCGGTCTACGTCCTGGGGCATGAGGAGCTGCACCGCCAGACGATCGAGGAGCTGGGCACGGAGCGCCTCGGGTCGTATCGCACTCAGATCCACGACTGGGCCGAGCGCCACCAGGCCGCGGGTTGGCCGGACGACACCCCGGAGTATCTGCTGCGCGGCTACCCCGAGCTGCTCCGGAGCATCGGGGACACCCCGCGCATGATCGCGTGCGCCACCGACCGGGCCCGGCACGATCGCCTGCTCGCCCTGACCGGCGGTGACTCCGCCGCCTTGCTGGAGATCGCGGCAGCGGCGCGCCGCCTCGCCGACGCCCAGCCAATCGACCTGCACGGGATCGGCCGCCTCATCGTGTGGCGGGACGCCCTGCTGCACCGAAACCGGAACATTCCGCGCACCCTGCCGGGCGTGCTGGCCCGCCTCGGCCAGCCCGACCGCGCCGAGGAACTGGCAGGCTCCCTGCCCTACCCGGTCGACCGGGTCTGGGCCATGAACTCCATCGCACTGGCGCTGGCTGATGACGACCCGGCCCGCGCCCGCGCGCTGGCGGAGCGGGTTGCCGCACAGGCGACCATCGAACCGCACCTGCACACGCAGGTACTGGGCGCGGCTGCCCGGACGATGATCCGGGCTGGCGACGCCGACCGCGGGCTCGCCCTGATAGAGGCGGCCGAGGGCTGGGCGCGGCGCCGGACCGAACCGGAGCCCCGGGCGGAGGCACTGCTCGGCCTTGCCCACCTGCTCTCCGACACCGAACCTCGGCGCGCCGCCGACCTTGCTGCAGAGGCGGTACGGCTCGCAGACGACGTGGCCGACGTACGTAGCCAAGTGAACATCCTGACCCCGGTCGCCGAGGTGATCGCCACGGCCGAGCCAGCGGCCGCGGGCCCGGCAATCACGCGCGCCGCGAAGGCGGCCCGGACGATCGAGGATTCCGTTGCTCGGGCCGAGGCCCTAGCCGAGCTCGCCGTCGTGGCGGCCGACGCCGATCGCCCTGGGGCGGCCGCACTGGTCCATGAGGCCGCAACACTCGTCGAACGACCGATCTCCCCGGACGACACATATCCCTACCCAGCGGCCGTAGCCACAGTAGCCACCGGCTTCGCCGCGATCGGCCAGTTGAATCAGTCCGTGACGGTCGCGCGCCGACTGGACCGTTTCATGCGCAACAGAACCCTCACCACGATCGCGCGGCTCGCCGCCGTGGACCACCTCGAGCGCGCGGAGTCCATCGCCGAGTCGATCGACGAGCTCGATGAACGCGCGGAGGCGCTCTCCGACATCGCCCTTGAAATCGTCGATGACCACCCGGACCGGGCTGCGGAGCTGGCCGCCGAAGCGGAGCGGCTCGCCCGGGCCAGCGAGTCCACACACATCCGGGTGCGGGACTTCGCTGGCATCGCGGTCGCGCTCGCTGCGGCCGGTGATCGGCAGCGGGCCCGAGCGTTCGCCGTCAGAGCAGAGGCCGCCGCCGATGCCATGGTCGCAGTGGGCTGGCGCATGCAATGGCTCACCGAGGTGGCCCGTGCCGTCGCCGCGGCCGGCGAGCCGCAACGGGCTGCGGCACTGGCCCGCCGGTCGACCGAACACCACGAGCGCAACTGGGCCCTGACGGCCTTGGCGCGCCAGGCGATCGACAACGGCGAGCTGCTTCACGCCGCGTCCATGGTCGAGGACATCACCTACACGGAAACCCGCATCGAGCTCTGGACCCAGATCGCCCGCGCCGCGCTGGAAGGCGGCAAGACCGCTCAAGCGCACATGTCGACGGTCCGAGCGGAGGACATCGCCGAGCGGAGCGGCAGCGGCCAGATACGCGCAGCCGGGCTGGCCAAGGTGGCGTCGGTCGTAGCCGCAACCGACGACAGGCTACGTGCCGACACACTGGCGGACCGGGCCGAGACCGCCGCCCGCGCACTCGACGACCCGGCAGACCGCGCAGACGCGCTCGCGGCCGTCGCCGTCGCGGTCGCGGACTACGACCGCGACCGGGCCGGTGCACTGCTCGACGAGGCCCTCGGTCTGCCCCAGCGCAATAGCAGCTGGCGCGATCATGTCGCATTCGAGTGCGTCCGAGCGGCAGTCCGGATGGGCCACGTCGAGCGGGCGGAGCGTCTCGCGCAGGCAATGACCTGGCCGCACAACCAGGACAACGCACTGCTGGTGATCGGTCACGCCGCCGTCGCCGCAGACGAGGCCGAACGTGCCGAGGCGGTTACGGCGTCCATCGGCGATATCAACTATCGGGCCGGGCTGCTGGCGGCAATCGCCGTGGCGAGCGAGCCACGGCGGGTCGAACTGATGGCCGAGACACTCCGGCTCAACGGCTGGCGCACTTGCGTGCGGGAGCTCGCCAAGGTCGAGCCGGACGTACTCAGGACGGTCGCCGACGAGTTGGTCCGGGCGACCGAGCGCGGTGCGTAGTCGGCGTTTCGATTGTCCGGGTTGACGGCGGGTGATATCCCGGAGTCGGAACGTGGTGGCGCGGGATGGAGGTCGTGGTGACGGGTCTGGAGCTGGTGGCCGGGTGGCTGGCTATGTATGCGTGGGGGAAGGTGCGTCGAGCCGCCGGGCGGGCTGACGCGGAGGTCGACCGGCTGGTCGATCACGGACTGGATCGTCTGCACGATCTGGTGTCGGAGAAGTTGAGCGGCGATTCCGCGCTCGAACGGCTGGAGTCGGAGGCTGGGCGGGATACCGCGCAGGTGGAGGTCAGCAACCGAACCCGGCAGCGGGTGGAACTGGCGCTGAGGGAAGCCGTTGAGGACTCTCCGAAGTTCGCCGCCGAACTGTGGCCGCTCATCGCCGGGCTGCAGGCCGCGACGCCTCAGATGTATATCGCCTCAAACACCGGCGATGCCACGGCGAGCGATGGTGGGGTTGCCGTGACCGGGGTGGTTGTCGGCGATCTGAGCACCGGACACTAGAACAGATCTGCGGCCAGCGCTTCTATCCGGGCTGGGGAGGTCCGCCCGCCTTTCTGGGCCAGTCATTCGGGGTCACGGCTCAGTTTCTCGTTGAGCTGCTGCCGGGCGGCGGCTGCGTAGCCAGGCTCGCCGAGGGCATCGAGCAGATCCGCTCTCAGCTCGAGCGCAGCAACGCAGCGCTCAGCGCCCGCTTCACTTGCGCCATCGTTGCACAACTCGTAAATTCCGAATGCCTTGGCCGCGTCGCTGAGCGCGATGTCGAACTCGACGCCGCAGCGCCATCGGACCCAAGCGGCCTGGTGCATCGCAACGCCGAAGCTGCGGAACGACTCGATCCCGTTGTCCGTTGAGGCAATTGTTCGCCATACCTCCACGGACTCCTGCGTCGGCGCGAGCGCGTCGGTCAGGCGACCAGCGTCGACGTGCATGGCGGTGAGGATGGCGAGAATGTTAGCCAGCCTGCGGTCGTACAAGCCCGGCTCCGCGTCGCAGAGTTCGCGGTACATCTCGGCTGCCTCGGCCGTGACAGCGGGCGCCTGGTCAT
>NZ_JBEXDG010000118.1:0-11850 GCF_040605635.1 Dactylosporangium sp. NPDC005555 | reverse complement strand
GACTCTGCATTCCCGGAGAATGGGTTTCTGCTCGTTCCGTGGAACTCGGTCGCGCTGGTCGATCATGGGGATCAGGACGCGGAGTTGGCGGGGAACGCGCCGCCGCTGTCGGCGGTGGGGATGTCCGTCTACTGCGCGACGTACGGGCGAGCGCCGATCGCGGCCAGCTCCCCGACGGCGTGCCTGTGCCCGTGCTCGTCCTCGTCGTCCTCGTCGTCCTCGACCATCACGCCCTCGATGATCGCGGTGTCGGCCTGCGCGGCCATGAGCACCGGCAGCGGGTCCATCAGCGGGTCCAGCGAGGCGCGCTGGACCGGGAGGACGAAGGACTCGTCGACCGGCTCGGCGAGCAGCACCGGCACGGTGGCGTGGCCGACCGCGCGGACCCACGCCTGGGGCGAGTCGAGGTCGATGACGTCCACGTCCGGCTCCATCGCCCCGGCCATGTCGCTGTGGGGCTCCAGCTCCTCGACGATGTCCACCAGGATCACGTCCTCGTGGCGCACGATCGGCCGGCCGGCCTTGTGGCGGCCGCGGTACCGGTCGTTGCGGCTGTTTCGCCGCAGCGCGAGCTTCGTGACCGACGCGACCGGCATCTCGGCCGGCTCGGCGTCCGGATCGGCGGCCCTGCCCTTCGGCACGGTGAGGACGAACAGGATGATCACGTCGAGCGTGACCATCAGCAGCGACCACGCCGGGTACGCCCGGAGCATGGCCAGCTGCGAGATCGCGTGCAGCGCCACGATGCTGACCGCGGCGGCCCGGGCGCTGCTCTTGCGGGCGCGCAGCGCGACACCGGTGGCGCCGAGGAGCACGCCGAGGGTCACCGTCGCGGTCGCCCAGGTCGTGGCGCTGGTGAATGCCACGTCATTTCTGTCGAACCCGATACCACCGCTGGCGAAACCCACCAGCAGTCCTTGCGAGACATTCAATGTGCCGACGAGCGCGAGCATCGTCGTCCCGAACGTCGTCCATTCCTTCACCACACCGCCGCCGCTGTCCATCCGCCGTACTCTCCTGCCTCTGCCGTGTGCTGAATCGGTCTCATCTGGGAAACAGCGCGGAAAACACATGCGGGCCGTGCCGGCCCCGGTCGAAACCAGGACCGGCACGGCCTATCTCCCCCGTTGTTATCTGTTCCCCCCGGAACAGGCCCGGATGGCCGTTCCGGACGCGCCGCCCGCGCGCCCGGAACGTCCACGTCGTGCCTGGGAAGATGATTCGAGCGAGGCGGGTGATCAGGGATCACCCTCGATGGGTGAGGTTCCGGGTCATCCGGCCACCGGCTCTGCGGCCAGCAGACAGGCGTCGTCGTCGGGGTTGCCGCGCCAGGGCCTGTCCGAGGCGACGTCGAAGGCGCCGTCGAGGGCGCGGTCCATGCGCTCGTCCGGCGGCCAGGCGCGCATCGCGGCCCGCACGTCGTCCGCGAGGCCCTGCACGCCCTGGTCGATGGCCTGGTCGCGGCGTTCGACGACGCCGTCGGTGTACATGAACAGCAGCTCACCGGGCTCGACGCGCACGGCGGCGTGCGGATACGCGGCGCCGGGCTCGACGCCCAGCGCCATGCCGGGCGGCTGCCGCAGCGGCCCGACGCCGTCCGCGTTGGCCCGCAGGATCGGCAGGTGACCCGCCCGGGCCCAGACCAGCATCCGGTCGGCGGGGCGGAACCGGCCGCACACGGCGGTCGCGAGCACCGTCGTCCCGCGCCGGCACAGCATCCGGTTGAGCGCGGTGAGGATCGTGCCGGGCTCGTCGCCGGCGAGGGCCAGGGACGTCATCGACGCCCGCAGCTGCAGCATGGTGGCGGCCGCGTCGGGGCCGTGGCCCATCACGTCGCCGACGGCCAGCATCACGTCGCCACCCGGCAGGGCGATCCCGAGGAACCAGTCACCGCCGACCCCGGCGATCGTGTCCGCCACCGCATACCGCACGCCGACCCGTACGCCATTGACCGCAACAGCCGTCGTCACCACGTCACACCCCTGAGCCTTCGGCGGCCGCCGGCCGGAGCACCGGCAACCGCCCATATCGTGGCCCTCACGGCCGGGTGGGTGGCTCGCCCGGAAAGGGTGGTTGGCGGCGGGGCCCGCACCACACGGCCGGGTGAGGGCTCAGATCAGGCTCAGCTCCCGGGCCCGGCGCACCGCGTCCCGGCGCCGGCTGACGCCGAGCTTGCGGTACACGTGCCGGATGTGGGTCTTGACGGTGTTGGTCGACACGCTGAGCACGGCCGCGATCTCGGCGACCGAGAGCATGCTGCGCAGGTAGAGCAGCACCTGCGCCTCCTTCTCGGTGAGCGGGTCGGCCATCGGCTCACCCGCCGGCGCGTTCCACGCCGCGAGACCCGCCGCCTGTGCTCCCCCCGGCTCGGCCGCGCGCTGCTCCTCACCCTGCTCGGGCTCGCGCGGCCAGGCGGGGGTGAGGGCCGGACCGTGCTCGGCGAACCCCGGACCGTGCGCGGCGAACCCCGGACCGTGCTCGGGGAGCCCCGGACCGTGCTCCGTGAGCGCCGGACCATGCTCCGGCCCCCCGGCCAGGGCCGGGGGGAGCGCCGGAGCGTGTCCGGGCTCTCCCGTGCGGGCCGGGGGGAGCCCCGGCGGCGCGTCGAGGAGCTCCGAGATCCAGGCGGCGTGCCCGTGGAACGGCCGGCGGATGCCCTCGGGGGCGGCCAGCCGCAGCGCGTGGTCGAGCTGCTCCGACGCGGCGGTCACGTCGCCGAGCTGCCGCAGCGCCTGCGCCAGCAGGACCGTGGCCGCCACGACGGTGACCAGCGACCCGGGCCGGCCGTCCAGGATCCGCTCGGCCAGCTGCGCGGCGGCGGCCGGCCGGCCGCCGGCCAGGTGCAGACGGCCGAGGGCCAGCAGCGGCTCGTCGGCCCCGGGCCAGTGCCGCACCGCCTCGGCGATGACCGCGTGCGCCCGGTCCATCCGGCCGTCGTGCAGGCACAGCTCGGCGTGCAGCGCCCGTGCGGTGACGTCGGCGAAGCGTGGCATCGCACCGACCCGCGAGTCCAGCAGCGGCTCGAGGGCCTCCAGCGCGCCGGTGTGGTCGCCGCGGTCGAAGAGCAGCAGCGCGAGGGCGATCGCCCCGCTCGCCCACCCGTTGGGGTCGGGCACGGCGTTGGCGTTGACGCTCTCCTCGATGTGGAAGCGGGCCTCGTCGAGCTGGCCGCGCTCCCGGCAGACGGTGGCGAGCACCAGCCGGGCGTAGCTGATGTTGCGCGACTCGGCGATCCCCGCGTCCCGGCAGTTGTCGAGGACCCGCCGGGCGTAGGCCGCCGCCGCCGACAGCCGTCCCCGGCTGAGGTGCGCGAGCGCGTGGAGGCGGTTCGCCTGCACGGTGAGCAGGTTGAACCCGGACTTGCGGGCCAGGTCGGCGCCGAGGTCCACCTGCGCGTCCGCCTCGTCGAGCCGCCCTTCGGCCACCGCCGCGCCGGCGAAGGTCAGGTGCGCCACGGCCCGCGCCGCGTCCGCCGAGTCCGCGTAGACGTGCTCGCCGGCCGCGTCCCCGGTGCGCTCCATCAGCCGCTCGGCCGCCTCGCGGGAGCGGTCCGGGTCCTCCGCGGCGACGGCCTCCGCGAGCCGCATCGCCGCGAGGAGCTCGGCCGACAGCGGGGTCGGCGCCTCGCCGAGGCCGCGCTCGCCGAGCCTGATGAACGCCGACATACCGGCCAGGTCGCCGGTGTCACGGCACGAGATGGCGAGCGCGAAGGCGAGCATGGGTCGCTCGGCGATGTCCGGCGGCGGCTGCGGGCCGTCCCGCGTCGTCAGTGCCCGCGGTCCGGAGCCGGCCAGCTCGGGCCAGTACTGCAGGAATAATCGCTCGGTGGAGACCCAGTCGGCGCCCGCGATGGCGTGCGTCAGAGCGTCGCTGGGCAGGCCGTTCGCCGCGTACCAGCCGGACGCGGCGCGGTGCAGGGCCCGCTCCTCGGCGAAGGACAGGGTGGTGCGCAGCTCGGCGCGCAGCATCGCCCGCAGCAGCCTGCGGTAGCGGTACCAGGAGTGCGAGCCGCCGTAGAAGTTCGCGAGCGCGTTCGCGCGGCTCATCTGCGCCAGGAGCCGGGCGCCGCCGCGGCCGCCGGTGAGCGCCTCGACCAGGCCCGGGCAGACCGTCTCCAGGATGGACGTGCGCAGCATGACCTCGCGTATCTCGGGATCCAGGTGCTGGAGGATCTCGCGCCGCACGTACTCGCTGAGCCCGACCTCCTCGTTGCGCCCGGCCTCGCCGAGGATGATGTCGGTGACCAGCCGCTCCGGCTCGTGCCGGCCGACCATCGCCGACAGGATCACAGCGACCGCGGCGGGCCAGCCCTCGGTGACGTGCCACAGCGCGTAGCGGAAGTGCTGGGGAATGCGCACCCCGTAGCCGTCGGCGAGGCCGGCGACCTCGTCCTGGGTGAGGGCGAGGTGATCC
Source organism: Dactylosporangium sp. NPDC005555 (assembly GCF_040605635.1). Taxonomy (NCBI): domain Bacteria; kingdom Bacillati; phylum Actinomycetota; class Actinomycetes; order Micromonosporales; family Micromonosporaceae; genus Dactylosporangium; species Dactylosporangium sp. NPDC005555. Next base: position 7,437 of record NZ_JBEXDG010000118.1, on the reverse strand, counting down.
GTGCGCAGCTCGTTGAGCTGGCCGCGGACACGCCAGCGGTACAGCGACAGCGGCGGCTCGGTCCGGGCCAGGATGAGGAAGCTGATCCGGTCGCCGAGGCGGGTGATGAGCCGCTCGAGCCGGCGCAGCACCGTGTGGTTGGTGACGTGGTGCAGGTCGTCGAGGACGATGACGGCCCGCTCGTGGTGGTGGGCGTTGCTCCACGCGTAGGTGGCCGGGTCGACGGCGATCCCGGCGGCGGCGAGGGCGTTCGTCAGCTGCCGCCAGGCCGCGGCGCCGCAGTTGACCTCGAACCGGACGTAGGCGGCGCGACCGGGTGCGCGGCCCGCGTGGATCCAGGAGGCCACCAGGGCGGTCTTGCCCCAGCCGGTGGGCGCGCAGAGCAGGGTGACGGGGTGCGAGACAGCCGCGTCGAGCTGCTCCAGGAGTCGCTGCCGCACCAGGTGCACCGCCGGCAGCTCGGGCGTGCTGCCACAGCGCTCGGCCGCGGGCGCCTCGATCGGCCGGCTCGGCGCGACCCATACACGGAACCGCTCGGCGGCGTCGTTGTGCGCCAATTTGTCAAGAGTGCTCTCGCGTGGAACGCCGTGATGGCTGGTCTGCACCGTCACTCCCGAAGACGCGTTTCTGACGTGTTGGTCGGCCCTTCCCTGGGGTGGGAAATCGTCGTTCGACTGATGCTGAACACCATAGAACTCAGACCCGTCCCAACGGGAGCCCCATATTCGCGTGCGTCGATTGTACCGCTACAAACATTGACAAATATCGTCAAGTTGAACGCTGTACTTATAGATAGAATTCAATTAGTAGGATTGCCTTACCGTACGCCGGGTACGCGATCGTGTCAGCGACATGCGGAATTTGTCTAGTTTTGCTATCCGTGTCAGTTGTGACGCAGCGTCTTGTGGCTACACAGCGTGAGCCCCGCTTTCGAAACCGCGCGGGGGTGGCGCGCGGGGCGTGCGGAACGGCCCGTTTCGACCCGTGCCGGACCTGTCCCGCACGACTGTGAAGATCATCTTCCAGTGGTTGGCGGCGAGCCGACACGCGATCTACTCATCTGATCTTCCGGAAGTACTCATGCATTGACAGAGGTTGCGATGATATTCACGGATAATTACAGCCGTGTCATCAGCAACACTCCTCATAGGTGCCTGGCTTCTCACTCAAACGCATGCCAATCTGCAAGTTGCATGCCATGGCATCCGGCATAGGGTACATTCCAGGCGCCCAGCGTGGCCGCCGTGACCGGTGCCGCCGTTGCGCCGACGCCGGGTCGTTGGTTTGGATGGTTCGTCCGTGAATGTGCCGGGACCGGAGGTGCGGTGTACGACCTCAACAGCCTCTCGCTGAGCGAGATCGTGCGCTGCGGGACCGACGTGCGGGCCGCCGCCGCGACGCAGGACGACGTCGCGGGAGCGCTGCGCGCCGTCGCCGCCCTGCTCCGCGACCGCATGCGCGACGGCGACGGCGGCCCGCCGGCCCTCGCCTGGGTCCACCTCGCCGCCGGCGGCGACACCGTCACCGCCGGCTCCTTCACCCCCGCGTCGCTCCCGCCCGGCTTCCCGGCGCCCGGGCCGGCCGGGCCGGCCGGCCCGGCCGGGGTGCGGCTGCGTGAGGTCGACGACGATCCGGTGCGGGCCGTGCTCGCGGTCGGCTGCGCCGGTCACCGGCTGACCGCCGGCGTCACCGTCAGGCTCGACCAGCAGACCGCCGACCTGTTCGAGCTGATCAGCCTCAACCTCCGCATCGGCCTGCTGCCGCACCAGGACACCGGCCCCGACGGCCGCGAGGCGGCGCTCGGCGACCTGCTCGGCGCCGTGGAGCGGGCCTCGGACCGGCAGGCGACCCGCATGGAGCGGACCATCGCCGAGTTCGCGGACGCCACCGGCCGGCTCCGCCGCAGCCAGCAGGCGCTGCGCGAGCGGGAGGCCCGGCTGCGGGAGGAGACCAGCCTCGTCGAGGCGCTGCACTCCGTCGGCGCAGACCTGTCCTCGGAGCTCGACGTCGACCGGGTCGTGCAGCGCGCCACCGACGTCGCGACCGGCCTCACCGGCGCGGCGTTCGGCTCGTTCTTCTCCAACGTCACCGACGAACTCGGCGAGTCCTACCAGCTCCACACGCTGTCCGGGGTCTCGCGGGACGCGTTCACGAAGTTCCCGATGCCCCGCAACACGGAGGTGTTCGACCCGACGTTCCGTGGTGTCGGGCACATGCGCAGCGACGACATCCGCAAGGACCCGCGCTACGGGCACAACGAGCCCTACGCCGGCGTTCCCGAGGGGCACCTGCCCGTCGTGAGCTACCTCGCCGTGCCCGTCATCTCCTCCACCGGCGAGGTGCTCGGCGGCTTCTTCTTCGGCCACCCGAGTCCGGCCAGGTTCACCGAGCGGCACGAGCGCCTGGCCGTCGGCGTCGCCGCGCACGCCGCGGTCGCGCTCGACAACGCCCGCATGTACCTGCGCCAGCGCAACGCCGCCGTCGAGCTGCAGCGCAGCCTGCTGCCCCGCATCCCGCAGCTGCCCGGGCTGGAGGTCGTCTCGCGCTACCTGCCGGCCGCGAAGGGCGTCGAGGTCGGCGGCGACTGGGTCGACCTGGTGCCGCTGTCCGCCGGGCGGGTCGCGCTCGTCGTCGGCGACGTCATGGGCAAGGGCATCCGCGCAGCCGCGGTCATGGGGCAGCTGCGCACGGCGATCCGCTCCTACGCATCGCTGGACCTCTCCCCGGGGCAGCTGATGCGGCAGCTGAACACGCTGCTCGCGGCCGACCTCGACACGCAGATGGCGACGTGCGTGTATGCGGTCTACGACCTGGTGCACGGCACGCTCAGCTACGCCAACGCCGGGCACCCGCCGGCGATCGGGGTCCTCGCCGGTCAGCCTTCGCGGCTGCTGACCGGACCGGTGGGGCCGCCGCTGGGGATCGAGGACTTCCCGTACACCGAACAGGTCGTCGCGGTGCCGCCCGGCGAGGCGCTGCTGCTGTACACCGACGGCCTCGTCGAACGCAGGGACCGCAACATCGAGGACCGCCTCGCGGACCTGCAGGCGCGCGTCGCCCTGCACCCGCGGCCGACCCTGGGCGCGATCGACGACCTCGTCGCGGGGATGGTCGACCCGGCCCACCACGAGGACGACATCGCGGTGCTCTACGTCCGGCAGCCGCCGGCCGAGGTGCCGCTGACCGCGGTCGCGACATACCCGGCGACAGCGGCGGAGAGCCGGGCCGCACGCCGCTTCGCCGGCGACACCGTGCGCGGGTGGGACATGCCGGGGGAGCTCGCCGACACGGTGGTCGCGGTCGTCGCGGAGCTCTTCGCCAACGCGGCGACCCACGCCCGCACCCGCCACGTCGAGCTGCGCCTGCACCTGCTGCCCGCGCACATCGCGATCGAGGTGCTCGACCAGGACAACCGGCTGCCGTTCCTGATCGAGCCCACCTTCGACGACGAACACCACCGCGGCCTGCAGATCGTGCGCGTCAGCTCGGACCGCTGGGGCACCCGCGCGGTCGCCGACGGCAAGATCGTCTGGGCTGAGATCCCCCGTGAGATCCCCCGTGAGGTCCCGCGCTAGCTCTGCAGCCGGGCCAGCTCCTCCTCGACGATCGACTCGTCGAGCTTCTTGAACACCGGCGTCGGCGCCGCGAGGGCGGTGCCCGCCACGATGTCCTGCGGCGACCAGGTCGCGCCGGTCGTGTAGTCGCCGGTCAGGATCGGATACGTGATGCCGTTGTCCAGGTCCTCGACGTCGACGATCCGCGGCATCGGCGCGTGCACGCCGGTGCCGCCGAGCAGCTCGTGGATCTGCTGCGCGGCGTGCGGCAGGAACGGCGTGAGCAGCGTGTTGCAGTCGCGCACCGCCTGGAGCGCGACGTGCAGGACGGTGCCCATCCGGGCCTTGTCGTCCTTGAGCTTCCACGGCGACTGGTCGGAGAAGTACTTGTTGACCTCGCCGACGATGCGCATCGCCTCGGAGATCGCCGCCTTCTGCCGGTGCCTGCCGAGCAGGTCGCCGACCTGGGCGAACCCGGCGCGGACCGCCTCCAGCAGCGCGGTGTCCTCACTGGTCAGCACACCCGCCGCCGGGATCTCCCCGAAGTTCTTCGCGGCCATCGAGATCGACCGGTTGACCAGGTTCCCCCAGCCGGCGACGAGCTCGTCGTTGTTGCGGCGGCGGAACTCCGACCAGGTGAAGTCGGTGTCGGTCGACTCCGGACCGGCGACCGCGATGAAGTACCGCAGCGCGTCGGCGTCGTAGCGCTCCAGGAAGTCGCGCACGTAGATGACGACCCGGCGCGAGGAGGAGAACTTTTTGCCCTCCATCGTCAGGTACTCCGACGACACGACCTCGGTCGGCAGGTTGAGCGCGCCGAGCGAGCCCGGCTTGGGCCCGGAGTAGCCCAGCAGGATCGACGGCCAGATCACCGAGTGGAAGACGATGTTGTCCTTGCCCATGAAGTAGAACGCCTCGGCGTCCGGGTCCTGCCACCACCTGCGCCACGCCTCGGGGTCGCCGCTGCGGCGGGCCCACTCGATCGACGCCGACAGGTAGCCGATGACCGCGTCGAACCAGACGTAGATCCGCTTGTCGCCGCGGTCGCGCCAGCCGTCCAGGGGGATCGGCACGCCCCACTCCAGGTCGCGGGTGATCGCGCGCGGCTGGAGGTCGGCGATGAGGTTGCGGGAGAACTTCAGGACGTTGGGCCGCCAGCCGTCGCGGGTGTCGAGCCAGGCGTTGAGCTGTTCGGCGAAGGCGGGCAGGTCGAGGAAGAAGTGCTCGGTCTCCACGAACTCCGGCGTCTCGCCGTTGATCTTCGACCGGGGGTTGATGAGCTGGTCCGGGTCGAGCTGGTTGCCGCAGTTGTCGCACTGGTCGCCACGGGCGCTGTCGTAGCCGCAGATGGGGCACGTGCCCTCGATGTACCGGTCCGGCAGCGTCCGGCCCGTCGACGGCGACCGGGCGCCGAGCGTGGTCCTGGCGATGATGTAGCCGTTGTCGTGCAGCCCCTGGAAGAGCTCCTGCACGACCTGGTAATGGTTGCCGGTCGTCGTCCTGGTGAACAGGTCATACGTGAGGCCGAGTCCGCGCAGGTCCTCGACGATGACGCGGTTGTACCGGTCGACGAGCTCCCGCGGGGTCACTCCCTCGGCGTCGGCCTGGACCTGGATCGGGGTGCCGTGCTCGTCGGTGCCGGAGACCATCAGCACGTCATGGCCGGCCATCCGCATGTAGCGGCTGAACACGTCGGAAGGCACTCCGAAGCCGGACACGTGACCGATGTGGCGCGGCCCGTTGGCATAAGGCCAGGCGACCGCGGCGAGAACACGACTCATGACCTGCAAGCGTAGTGAACCGCGGGGACCTTCGGCGAACGGATAGTTTCTCCCGACACGCTAGGTGACGTCCTAAATCTCCGGTATCGCCCGTTGTCCAATGAACCGATGACCGAAGAAGCGTGGTGGCGAGGCCAGGCCGCCGGAATCCCCCCGAAAGCTCCCGACGCCTTCCCGCTGTGGCCCGACACGACCACCACCACGGTCAGGGCGCCGGCGCCCGCGCCCGACGAGCCCGGCGCCGACCTCGTGCCGTTCGCTCCCGACCCGGTCGCCCGCGACGCCGGCGCCACCGCGGTCGTCGAACACCTCCAGCTGGCCGCCGTCCGCCTGGAGGAGACGGCGGCGCGGCTGACCGACGCCGGGGAGCTCTGGCCGCCGCCCGCGATGCGCGCCATGCGCCGGCCCCGCGACGCCGCCGTCACCTCGCCGCCGCCGAAGCGCCGGGCCCGCAAGGTGCCGCGCCCCCGCAGCCCGGCCGTCGGCCTGCCCGCGATGCTGCTCATCGCCCTGCTCGCCGGCTTCTTCGCCTGGACCAGCGCGGAGCCGTTCTGGCTCGACATGGGTCAGGGCGAGGCGGGCCGGGCGCAGGTCACCCGCTGCACGGGCGACGGGGTCCTGCGTCGCTGCTACGCGACGTTCCAGTCCGCCGATGGTGCGGCGGTCGCCGGTGTACCGGTCGTCGGCGCCGACGACGCCCCCGGCACCGTGCTGGACGCGCGGATGCGCGACGGCGGGCGGATCGCGTACGCGGGCGACCCGACCGGGCTGCGGGTGCGCTGGACCGTCGGGCTCGCGCTGATCCTGCTGTGCGGCGCCGCCCTGTGCTGGGCCACCGGCGCCGGTCGCCTGGGCCGCTTCCGCACCCGCCTCGCCGCCTGCGCGCTCACCACCGCCGCCCCGGTCGTGCTCGGCCTGGGCGTCCTGGTCAGCTGCTACTGAGCGTGGGCGGCGGCGTAGACCTCACGGCGGGGGAGGCCGTGTCTCGTGGCGACCTCGCTGATCGCGTCCTTCTTCGTGGCCCCGGCGGCGACCAGCGCGGCGACCGAGGCCGACAGCGCCGCGTCGGACGGGCGCTCCTGTGCGACGGCAGGGGCGCCGCCGACGACGAGCGTGATCTCGCCGCGCGCCGACTCCGCGTCCTGCGCCAGCTCGCCGAGGGTGCCGCGGCGGATCTCCTCGTAGGTCTTGGTCAGCTCGCGGCACAGCGCCGCCGGGCGGTCCGCGCCGAAGGCGGCGGCCAGGTCGCGCATGGTGTCGCCGACGCGGTGCGGGGACTCGAAGAAGACCAGGGTCCGCGGCTCGGCGGCCAGGGAGGCGAAATACGTGCGCCGCTCGCCCTGCTTGCGCGGCGGGAAGCCCTCGAAGCAGAACCGGTCGCAGGGCAGCCCCGACACCGCCAGTGCGGTGGTGACGGCGCTCGGTCCGGGGGCGACGCTCACCGGTACACCCAGCGCGACCGCCGCACGGACCAGCCTGAATCCCGGGTCGGACACGCTGGGCATGCCGCCGTCGGTGACCACGGCGACGGTCGCCCCGCCGGCGAGCAGGTCGGCGAGCTCCGGGGTGCGGCGCTCCTCGTTGCCCTCGAAGTAACTTACGAGCCGGCCGCCGATGGTGACGCCGAGGTGCTGGGCGAGGCGCCCCAGCCTGCGGGTGTCCTCCGCGGCCACGACGTCGGCGGTCTCGAGGACCGACCGCAGCCGGGGTGAGGCGTCGTCAGGATTGCCCAGCGGAGCTCCGAGGAGAATCAATGGCACATGTGCGATGGTGGCATCCCACCGCCTACGATCGCGCAATGACCTCGGTGCTGACCGACGCAAGCGAGACGCCGCAGCAGCCCGCGGGGCCGTCCCTGGACGGCACTGCCCGCCCGGTCGCCGACGCGGTGCGTCGCCGGCTCGCCCGTCCCGGACCCGCCACACCCGCGTTCTGGCTGGCGGCGGTGCTGGTCACCGGCATCGCGCTGCTCCTGCGGATGGTGAACCTGTCCCATCCGAAGGAGACGGTGTTCGACGAGGTCTACTACGCGAACGAGGCGTGGGACCTGCTGCAGCACGGGGTCGAGTGGAACCCGGAGGACAACACCCCGCAATACGTGG
>NZ_JBEXDG010000117.1:0-12809 GCF_040605635.1 Dactylosporangium sp. NPDC005555 | reverse complement strand
TCGGGGCTGTCCCCGCGCAGCCACTCCGGCAAGGACCTGATGGAGACCCTCGAGACCTATCCGCGCGACGAGCTGTTCCAGATCACCACCGACGAACTCTTCCGGGCCGTCATGGGCGTCCTGCGCCTGGCCGGGCGTCGGCAGCTGCACCTGTTCCTGCGCCGCGACGCCTACGGCCGCTTCATCTCCTGCCTGGTCTACCTGCCCCGGGACCGCTTCACCACCGCCAACCGGCTGCGCATCCAGCAGATCCTGCTCGCCGAGCTCAACGGCATCGGCGTCGACTACACCACCCGGGTCAGCGAGTCCAAGTTCGCCCGGGTGCACTTCATCGTGCGCACCGAGCCCGGCGACCCACCCGGCGACATCAACGTCGCTCGTCTCACCGAGCGGCTCTCCGACGCGACCCGGCTGTGGGACGACGACTTCCGGCTGGTGCTGGAGCGCAAGCTCGAGGACGAGCACCGGGCCAAGCTGCTCTACCAGCGGTACGGCGGCGCGCTGTCGGACACGTACAAAAACGACCACACGCCGAATGAGGCGGTGCAGGACGTCGCCAAGCTGGAGCTGCTCGACGAGCCCGGCCAGCTCGTGATACTCGTCTACCGGCGCCGCCAGGCCGAGAGCGACATCCGGTTCAAGGTGCTCCGCTACGGCAAGCCGATGATCCTCTCCGCCGTGCTGCCGGTGCTGCACTCGCTCGGCGTGCGGGTCACCGACGAGCGGCCCGACGAGATCGTCCGCTCCGACGGCACCATCTACCTCTACGACTTCGGGCTGCAACTGCCGCCCGACGCGCGGACGATCACCGAGGTGCGCCCCCACCTGGAGAACGCGTTCTCCGCCACCTGGCACGGTGAGGCCGAGGTCGACGGGTTCAACGCCCTGGCGCTGAAGGCCGGCCTCACCTGGCGCGAGGTCGTCGTCCTGCGGGCCTACGCGAAGTACCTGCGCCAGGCCGGCACCGTGTTCTCGCAGGACTACATGGAGACCACGCTCCTGCAGTACCCGGCGATCGCCTCGAAGCTCGTGGACCTGTTCACGGCCCGCTTCGACCTGCGGCTACGGTTGTCCGAGACGGCGCGGTCGGAGTGGTCGAAGGAGATGGTCGCGGCGATCGACGAGGACCTCGAAACGGTGACCAGTCTCGACCAGGACCGCATCCTGCGTTCCTTCCTGCACGTCATCCAGGCCACCCTGCGCACCTCGTTCTTCCAGCGCGGCGAGGAGGGGCGCCCGAAGTCGTACACGGCCTTCAAGCTCGACCCGCAGTCGATCCCCGACCTGCCGGCGCCGCGGCCGAAGTTCGAGATCTTCGTCTACTCGCCGCGGTTCGAGGGTGTGCACCTGCGCTTCGGCGCGGTGGCGCGGGGTGGACTGCGCTGGTCCGATCGGCGTGAGGACTTCCGGACCGAGATCCTCGGCCTGGTCAAGGCGCAGGTGGTGAAAAACGCGGTCATCGTGCCGACCGGCGCCAAGGGCGGCTTCGTCCTCAAGGAGAAGCCGGGCGACCGTGACGAGGCCGTCGAGTGCTACCGGCTGTTCATCTCTGCCCTGCTCGACGTCACCGACAACCTCGACGGCGGCAAGGTGGTCGCGCCGCCCGACGTGGTGCGCCACGACCCCGACGACCCTTACCTGGTGGTCGCCGCGGACAAGGGCACCGCGGCGTTCTCGGACATCGCCAACGAGATCTCGCTGCAGTACGGGTTCTGGCTCGGTGACGCGTTCGCGTCCGGCGGCTCGGCGGGCTACGACCACAAGAACATGGGCATCACGGCCAGGGGCGCCTGGGAGTCGGTCAAGCGGCACTTCCGCGAGCTCGGCGTCGACACCCAGACGACCGGGTTCACGGTGGTCGGGGTCGGTGACATGTCCGGCGACGTGTTCGGCAACGGGATGCTGCTCTCGCGGCACATCCGGCTCGTGGCCGCGTTCGACCACCGGCACATCTTCATCGATCCGGACCCCGACGCCGCGACGTCGTTCGAGGAGCGGGCCCGGCTCTTCGCGCTGCCCCGGTCCTCGTGGGACGACTACGACAGGTCGCTGATCTCCACCGGCGGCGGCGTCCACCCGCGGACGGCGAAGTCGATCCCGATCTCCCCGGAGGCGAGGGACGCGCTCGGCATCCCGGCGGCGGACACCGCACTGACGCCCAACGAGCTGATGCACGCGATCCTGTCGGCCCCGGTCGACCTGTTCTGGAACGGCGGCATCGGCACCTACGTCAAGGCCACCACCGAGTCGCACGCCGACGCCGGCGACAAGGCCAACGACCACATCCGGGTCAACGGCCGGGAGCTGCGCGCCAAGGTCGTCGGCGAGGGCGGCAACCTCGGCTTCACCCAGCGCGGCCGGATCGAGTTCGCGCTCGCGCCCGGCGGCGGCCGCATCGCGACCGACTTCATCGACAACTCGGCCGGCGTCGACTGCTCCGACCACGAGGTCAACATCAAGATCCTGCTCGACCGCGCGGTCGTCGACGGCGCGCTCGACCCGAAGGACCGCAACGCGCTGCTCGCCGAGATGACCGACGAGGTCGGCGAGCTGGTCCTGAAGGACAACTACAACCAGGCCATCGCGCTGGGCAACGCCCGCGCCCAGTCCCGGTCGCTGCTGCCGGTGCACAAGCGGCTCATCGCCGACCTGGAGCGCCGCGGCCAGCTCGACCGAGCCCTGGAAGGGCTGCCGACCGACGAGGAGCTCGACGCGCGGGCCGAGGCCGGCGTCGGGCTGACGCCGCCGGAGTTCGCCGTCCTGCTGTCCTACGTGAAAATCGTCCTGGAGCACGAGATCCTCGACTCCGGACTACCGGACGAGGAGTGGACCAACGAGGTCCTCGTGGAGTATTTCCCGACCCCGCTGCGGGAGCGTTTCGTGGAGGCGATGGCCGAGCACCCGCTGCGCCGCGAGATCATCACCACGCAGGTGGTCAACGAGGCCGTCAACGGCAGCGACCCGTCGTTCTTCCACCGCACCGCCGAGGAGACCGGGGCCGGCGCAGCCGACATCCTCCGGGCATCCGTGGTGACCCGGGACGTGTACGGGCTGGGCGAGCTCCTCCGCGCCGTCGAGTCCCTCGACAACAAGGTCCCGACGGAGGCGCAGACGGCCGTCAACCTGGAGACCCGCCGGCTGCTCGACCGGGCGGTCCGCTGGCTGGTCTCCAACCGGCGCCTGCCGATCGACGTCCCCGGCGAGATCGCCCGCCTGCGCCCCGGCATCTCGCGCCTGCTGCCACAGCTGGAGACGCTGTTCCGCGGCCAGGAGCGCGAGGCGCTGTACACCAAGTCGGCCACGCTGCGCGGGCTGGGCCTGCCGGCAGAGATCGCCGACACGACGACCCGGATCATGTACGGCTTCGGTCTCCTCGACATCGTCGAGGTCGCCTCGCAGACCGGCTGGGACGTCAACGAGGTCGCCACGGTCTACTACGTGCTGTCGGAGCGCTTCCGGGTCGACGACCTGCTGTCGAAGATCTCCAACCTGCCGCGCGAGGACCGCTGGCAGACCCTGGCCCGCATGGCGCTGCGCTACGACCTGTACGCCGCGCTGGCCGCCCTGACGGCGGAGGTCCTCAACGCGACGGCCCCCGACGACGCCGAGGCCCGCGTCCACGAGTGGGAGCAGAGCAACGCCACATTGATCGCCCGCACCCGCAACGCCATCGGCGAGTTCGGCGAGTCCCCGGGCGACCTGGCCGCCATCTCGGTGCTGCTCCGCCAGATCAGAACGCTGGTCCGCACCTCCGCCGCCTGAACGGCAGAGCAGGCCTGAACGGCGGCGCCGTAGCACAGGAGGAGACCGCAGGTCCGAGACGCCCTGCAAGCCGGTTGACCGATCAGCGCTTCGTCCAGACCGGCGTTGCGGCGGCAGTCCGGTCATACCAGGTCCAGCACCCGAGGCGAGTCGCCGGTGACCGCCTCCAGGGCGTCGATCATCGCGGCGATGCGGTGCTCCCGGTCCGGCATGAACGCGGCCTGCTGCAGGTCCCAGCTTTCCTGCCACGCACCGGGGTCGGCGATGTAAGGAGTCATACCATCTACGCTAGTTACCGATGGGATCGAGGACCAGCATTACCCGGCGACGGTGGTCAGGGTCCGGTCCGGCTCCGCCGGCGCGTGCATCCGCCGGTCCACGGCGAACACCAGCGCCGCGGCGGACGTCGCCGCGGCCGCGAGCACCAGCCAGAACGGGACGGGCGTGCTGATCAGGTACACCGCGACCGGCGGCCCGACCGTGTTGCCGACCTGGAACGTCGCCCACGCGGCGCCGGTGGCCCGGCCCAGGGTGCCGGGCGGTGCCAGCCGCTCCACGAGCGTGTAGAACGCCGGGCTGTAGGCGCACTCGCCGAGCGCGAACGTGACCATCATGACGACGAGCAGCGCGACCCTGGCCCCGCCGCTCACGGCGCCCGCGGCGTAGCCGACCAGCCACGCACCGGCCCACGCGAGGCTCATCGCGATCAGCGCACGCGTCTTGTGCACCCGCTCCATCCAGCGGGACACCGGCAGCTGCCCGACCAGCACGACGAACGTGCCGACGGCGTACAGGGCGCCGACCAGCGTCGTGGAGCCGCCCAGGTCGGTGCGCACGGCGAGCGGCACGCCGCTCTCCAGTTGCGCCATCCCGAACGTCACCAGCAGCAGCTGCGCGACCAGCAGCAGCACGTAGCTGCGCCCGGGCCGGAACCGCGCCAGGGTCCTGCGCTGGGACCCGACCGCGTCGGCGTCCCGCGGCAGGGGGACGAAGACTGCGATCACCACGGCGTACAGCGCGCAGCTGACGCCGTCTGCGGCGAACAACCACCGGTAGGTGGCGTCGGTCGCGGCACCCAGCAGCAGGCCGCCGAGCCCGCCGCCGACGCCCAGGCCGACGTTGAGCAGCAGGTACCGCATCGACATCGCGCGGACCTTGGCCTCCTCGCTGCCGCTGAGCCTGGCGATGATCGGGATCACGGCCGGCAGGAACAGTCCGGTGCCGACGCCGATGACGAGCAGCGCCACCAGCTGGGCCGCGTAACCGCGCCCGGCCGCCAGCAGCAGCCACCCCGCCGTCTGCACCAGCAGCGCACCGACCGCGACCGCCCTGGGCGAGCGCCGGTCGACGAGCGCACCGCCGTACACCGACATCGGCACCGCGGCGCCGGCGAGCACGAGCAGCAGCACCGCCGTCTCCCCGGCCGGCAGCCCCTGGAACTGGTGCAGGTAGATCGCCAGGAAGGGGTAGCAGAGCCCGGTGCCGACGGCCGACAGCCCGTACCCGCCGACGAACCACCACGCGGGGCGGCTCAGCCGCCGGTCCGCGCGGCCGGGTCGAACCTTGCCCATGCCAGCTCCTTCGCTGCTTGTCAGCCGGTGCCCCGGACGTTGCGCTTACCGAAACCCCCATCCGAACCTGGTGAGGCCGGTGTGGGGGGTCGGAGGTGGAAGTTTCGCGGTGAGCCGCTGGTCGGCGCCGCACCGGACCGCCCGTGATTGACCCACGGGCGACCCGGCCCGATCGTCCCGGACATGACCACACACGCACGTGGTGTCTTGTGGGGCCGGCTGGCCGTCCCGGCGATCGCCGCGGCCGGAGCCGCCCTCGTCGTGCTGGCCCTGCAGCCCTTGGCCCAGGCCACGGTGCCGGAGCCGTCGGCGCCGGTGACCGGCAACGCGACGTACTTCGACGGGCTCGGCTCGCCCTACGGCGGCTGCGGCATGCCGCAGGCGGAGCTGGAGACGCAGAACTTCGTCGCACTCAACGTCTTCGACACCCCCGGCGACAGCACGTTCTACCCGCGGCCACTGCCGGCCGCGCAGGCCGACAAGATGGGGATCTGGAACAACGGCCACAACTGCGGCCGCTGGGTGCGGGTGAGGATCGGCGACTACTGCGCCGGCGTGAACGACGGCGCGCTCGGCCAGCCGTTCTGCCGCAACGGTTCTTGGACGACCGACACGTACAACGACGGCACCCTCGACATGCTCGTCGCGGACAGCTGCGGCGACTCCAACGCGTGGTGCCGCGACGACAAGTACCACCTGGATCTGTCGAAGGACTCACTGAACCGGTTCGTGAAGAACGGCACGGTGATGAGCGACCTGTACCCGTCGCACTGGAACAACCGGCACGTCTCCTGGCAGTTCATCTCCGCGCCGGCCTACAGCGGCGACATCCGCATCGGCTTCCTGTCCGGCGCGCAGCGCTGGTGGCCGGCGATCGCCGTGTCGCGGCTGCCCAACGGCATCCACGGCGTGGAGTACTTCGTCGACGGCGCCTGGAAGTCCGCGACGATGAACAGCGACATGGGCCAGTCGTACATCATCGGCGGCACCACGTCCGGCGGCACCGACTTCCGCATCCGGGTCCGCGACGCCGCCGACGCGCTGCTGTCCGGCGGCCGCGAGTACTCGTTCTCGCTGCCGGCGGCGTGCTCCTCGCAGTGCGGCGCGGCGTACACCGCCACGACGTACACCACCAACGGCGGCACCTCGTCGTCCCCGTCGGCCTCCGCCTCGGTCTCTCCCTCCGCCTCCAGGTCGCCGTCGGCGTCCCCCTCCCCCAGCCGTTCGTCGGCGGGTGGCTGCACCGCCACGGTGACGACGACGAACTCGTGGGGCGGCGGCTACCAGGCCGATGTGACCGTGCGTAACACCGGCACGGCCCCGTCGACCGGCTGGACGATCAGGTTCTCCTTCGCGGGAACGCAGACCGTCGCGCAATCCTGGAGCGCCACCGTCACCCAGTCCGGATCGCAGGTAACGGCTGCCAACGTCTCCTACAACGGGGCGATACCCGCGGGCGGCAGCACCAGCTTCGGCTTCATCGCCAACGGCACCAGCCAACCCGTGACCGGCGTCAACTGCACCCTGACCTGACCGTGTTCCTGCCGAGACATCCGTCCGTGCTGGTCGTGCCCGGGCCGGCGCCGACAGCCACGAGCTCCTGGTGATGATCCAGTTCGCGTCATGTGAACGCGTGGACAAGATACAGGTCACCGAGGAGTCGCAGCGGGTCCTACTCACCGTGTTCGTGGCGTCGGACCGGTGCCGCGGCGAGCGGCCCGCCGACCACGAGATCCGGATCCGCGACGACCTTGTCGGCATGCGGGGCTCGTAAATTCGGTACAGCGGCTTTGGCGTGCGGGTTTGCCCGTGGCTCGACTGCTGGCGGCTGCGACGATCCGGGCTATGAGCGTCTCGCTGGTGTACCTGCTCCTGCGTCAGGTTCTGCGGCTGTTGACCCAGCTCGCGTCCAATCCGGAACCCACCTGATCGAGCGTGGCCCTGAACGCCGGATGTCCGTCAGCCGGCCAGCCGTCCGCGCAACAAATGCTTGGCCTGCTCAGCGCCCTTGCGGCTCTCGGCTTGTGCCCGGCGGAAGAAGTCCGCGAGGGCCGTCGCGCTCAGCGTCGCCGATGTTCCGGTGGATACAGCGATTCACGCCGCTGCTGGCTGACGCCGATCGACATCGAACGGGTGCCGCCGGTCGCGCTGGTCGTGGGGGTGATGCCGGGGCGTGGCGGTGCGATCATTGCCGGCGCAGCGCGAGCATGCCATGTGCAGTCGCGTCGATCCGTACGCCGAACCCGCCGCTGACCGAGTCAAGGACTTCCCGCAGCCACTCAGCGTTTCCGGGTGAGGCGCGGTGCAGCCGCATGCGTCTGGTGTGCATGGGCACCATTCGCAGGCCGGTCAGCGCGCCCGTGGACTCAACGGACACCAGGTACATCAGCCGCAGGTCGGCGCGGTACCCCTCGTAGCCGCCGATGCCTTCGTAGTCGTTGATGAGGTCGCCGCAGCCGTACAGGATGAGCCGGTCCCGGTAGACCTCGATCGGCCGGGGATGATGCGAGGAGTGCCCGTGCACGATGTCGACGACGCCGTCGATGAGTGCGTGCGCGAAGCGGATCTGCTCGTCCGGGATGTCATAGCCCCAGTTGGATCCCCAGTGGACAGAGGCGACCACGATGTCACCGGGGCGTCTGTGTCGCCGTATCCGGCTGGTGATCTGCGCGGCGATGTCCTCGGAGAGTTCGGGCACGAAGTCGACGCCCGCGCGGTCGTCGGTTGCGACCCACCACGGTGGAATGCCGCTGGATGCCATCCCGAACGAGAACACCAGAACACGGCCGCCATGGCTGACGGCGACGGCCGCGGGTTGCCTTGCCTGCTTCGCGTTCAGCCCGGCGCCGGCCACCTGCAGCCCTGCGTCGGCCAGCGCCTCGAGTGTCTCTTCGAGGCCGTGCTGGCCGAGGTCCAGCACGTGGTTGTTGGCCAGAACACACACGTCCGGTCGGGAAGCCATCAGGCAGGGAAGGTTGGCAGGGCTCATCCGGTAATGCACGGCCTTGTTGGGTGCGAACTGGTCGTTTCGGGTGACGCTCGTCTCCAGGTTCACAATGCGGGCATCGGGCGCTGAATCGGCGAGCACTCCCAGCACGTCGCCCCACGGCCAGGAGAAGCCGGCGGAACGGGGAATCGGGCCGTTCGCCGCCTCCGCCAGGGCGACGTAGTCGCGCGCGTCGTCCATGTATCGCTCCCGCAGTGCCGGGTCACCGGGGTGCGGCAGGATCTGGTCGATCCCGCGACCCAGCATCACGTCGCCGCTCAGGAACAACGTCAACAGGCCATCCCGTCGGGAGCCCATATCAGACCTACCGGATCACCAGAGGTGCAGCGGCGCGGGGTCCTGACCCGACGGCTGCGGGTGACAGGTCTTCATGTCGGCGAGGAAGTACCCCCGCTCATGAGAAATACACCAACACGCCGACCGGACCTACCGGTGCTCGAGCCGGGACGTCGGCGGCGGGTTCGCGGTGACCGTCGGCGTGCCGTTCGACGACTCGAAGTGGTTCCACGGCAGGGAGAGCTGAGCCCGGCCTTCGGCGCGAGCCCGGTCCCACATCCTGATCCTGGCCGCACTGCCGCCTGACGTCGTAGCGTTGCAGGCGAGAGGCCCACTCCACTGGCTCCCGCTTTGGCTACATCGCAGAGGTGGCTGTATAGGAAAGGAGGGGTGATGACGACGTTCGACAGGGCAAGGGCGTCCGCCAAGCGTGGCGTGGCGCGCGGCCGGGAGCGAATCGAATTCATACGGGCACAGCGGCGGCACACCGAGCTGCTACGGGAGCTTGGTGAGGCGTACTACGCCGAGCACTCCGGAACGGCAACGCATGAGGCCGTGGCCGGCAAGCTTGCCGCCTTGGACACCCACGCGGAGGAGCTACGCAAATTGTCGGCTCGACCGGGCCTGACCCGGCGGGCAAGGGACATCATGCACCCGGGCACCGAGTGCGTCGGCGAGCACGACAGCATCGCGACCGCCGCGCAGAAAATGCGCGACCTCGGTGTCGGTTCGCTGCCGATCTGCGGCGCGGACGACCGGCTGCACGGCATCATCACCGACCGCGACATCGCCGTGAGGTGCATCGCGGAAGGCGGCGACCCCCGCGAAGTGACGGCGCGTGATCTCGCCCAGGAGAGGTTGTTCTGGGTCGAAGCCACGGCCGACGTCAGCGAGGTGCTGTCTGTGATGGAAAACCACCAGGTCAAGCGGTTGCCGGTGATCGAGAACCACCGCCTGGTCGGCATCATCAGCGAGTCGGACCTGGCCCGCAACCTCGACGATCACCGGCTCGCCGAGTTCGTCGAGCGGGTCTACGCGACGTCGTAGCCGCGAAGGAGCCCACCCGCGGCCGGGGCGTGTTGGTCGTCGACCGGTCCGGTGGTGGCCGGGCCACGCCCTGGCCCGGCCACGAACCGCGGACAAGCAGTGCCGGAAGCCTCCAGGTCGTGCGCAGCACGACAGCTGAGTCCCCGCGACATTCCGCTGTCTTGCCGGAGCCCTGACGTCGCTACTCTGCGTAAACTCGGAATCGTGATCGTGGACCTGTCGCACAAGATCGCCGCCGGAATACTCACCCGCTCGTTCGAGATCGAGTCGCTGGGCCTGCTCGGCAATACCGGCACCTACCTCGACGCGCCGTACCACTACCACGCCGACCAGGCCGACCTCGCACACCTGCCACTCGAACGGCTGGTCAACGTATCGATCACGATTGTGCGCGCCTTCGGCCGGACCTCAGTGACCGCAGCCGACCTCGGCAACCCCGACCGGTTGTGGGGACGCGCTGTCCTGGTGCACACCGGCTGGGCCCATCACTGGGCCACATCCCGCTACCTCGACCTGGACTGCCCGCACCTGGCCGCTGACGCCGTCGACAAACTCGTTGACGCCAACGCCGCGCTCGTCGGCATCGACTCGCTCAACATCGACGACCCGGCCGACCCGGAACGGCCCGCCCACCAGCGGCTGCTCGGCGCCGACATCCCGATCATCGAACACCTGACCAACCTCGAATCAGTACCCGATACCGGGGCCTGCCTGACCGCCCTCCCTGCGCCGGTACGCGCGATGGCGTCGTTCCCCGTGCGTGCCGTCGCGGTCTACAACGGCTAGGGTGTGGGGTTTCCGCCCGGGCGGAGCGATGCGCTACACCACGCTGCGGCGCAGTCAGGCGGGCTGTCTTGGTCGTTCGCGTCGCGGTTCGGTTCGAGTAGTCGCTGTACGACGCTGCTGTACGCCTGCGCTGCGACAGGGCGGGACGCGCCGTGTGCTGTGGCCGGCTCGCGAGTGATCGCAACGTCTGCAACGTGCGGACGGCGCACATAATGATCGCATGTCAGGGAAGCGAGAGCGGCAACGACGGTTGCCGTCGGGCGACCAGGCAAAGGGGCCGGCCCGACCGTCAATGCGCCATCCCACGCTGCCCGGCCGAAGCCGCCCACGGCATAGCGCGCCGTACGCCAACACGAAAGGGTGGGCCGGCGTCGCCTGCGCCACCGTCGCCGGGGTGGTGTTCGTGTTCATCGCGCTCCAGATGTACTACGACCATCGGATCTTGCAGGAACGTGGACTGGTCGCAACGGGCGACGTCGTGGCGGTGTCTTACGGCAAGAGCGGTACTCACGCAACGGTTCGGTTCACCACCGCCGACGGAAAGACCGTCCAGGCCGACGTGTCCAACCCGGGCGATGAAACCGAGGTCAAGGTGGGCGCGCAAATGCCAATCCGGTACGACCCGAAGGACCCGACCGGCCGGGTGGGAGACGCGAACGGCGGTGCGGGCCCATTTTGGTCGGTGGGTCTCGGCGGAGTCGTACTCCTGGTCGCCGCCACCTATGGCGCCACCCGCGTCGCGTAAGTAACGGCGAGCGACAGCCTCCTCGTCGCGGCCTGGCTGGGTGGCCAGCCTCGGACGGCGGCGGCACCCTCACCGCCAGACGCCGTTGACCTTCACATAGGTCTCGTCGGTGAACCACCTGTCACCGGGTGCGTGCCGACAGAACCGGGCCGCGTCGGCCAGCAGCGGGGTGAAGAGGCGTTCGTGATCGGTGCCGGCGGCTGGGTGTTCTGGTACGACGGCCCGCTCGGCGTCCCGCTCGCCTGGCTGTCGTTCCTCGGTGGCCGGGGCATCGACGCCCTGATCCGATACTCCAGCCGGCCGCCACGCGCCGGGCAACTGGCGATGCGCTGAACCTATACAGTCCTTCCGGACCCGGGGGGATACACATGAGCAAACGGCACTGGATGGCTGGCGTGGCGGTGGCGGTGCTGCTCACCGCGGGCTGCGACAGCGATGCGGGGGATTCCGCAGCGGTACCGTCGGCGAAGGCCGCACAGCGGGCCGTCCCGACGGACGGGCGACCGCCGGCCGGATTGTTGGCGGTCGTCGCCGACGCGCGGCGGGAGCACCGGGTGCTGGTTGTCATCGACCCGGCCACCGGCAAGCGGATCTGGTCGCAGGCCGAGGCGGACGACGAGGACACCGGCCTCGATCCCGCCGAGCCGATGACGCCCGCGGTCCGGGCCAAGGACTGGTACACGCCCCGCTGGGGGTACGGCAGGTATCACAGCAAGGACTGGGACCTCACGGCCGCCATGGGGGACGGTGTCGTGACGGTCAAGGCCCGACGCGGGGGCCACTGGGAGGACGAGACCAGCTGGAAGGTGCCGGACCTGCCGGAGAACTGGTACATCGTGGGGTGGTTCGACCACGGCACCGGCCGCGTGGTCGCGAACGCTGTCCCGCGCGACGTCGACGACAACTCCGAACTGTGGTATTCGGCCGATCCGGCCAGGCCCGGCGAGCAGCCGCGCCGCGAGACGACAGCGCTCGGCGACCCGCACCAGCTGGGGGAGGCGACCACGAAGGACGGCGTCGTCGTCCAGTGGGCGATCTCGCCCGACGCCCGGCTCGCCGACGGCGGCATCGGCGGCGGTGACTACCCGCCGTACGAGTGCGGTGCCCGCCCCGGCGCCACGACCGTCTGGTGCGTCGCCGATTTCGCCGACAAGCGGCCCGTGCACGGCGCGGTGGTCGCGGTGACCGTCGATCCCGCCAAGAACACCGCCACGCTGCGTCCCGTCCTGGCCGAGCCGCCGCTCGGCGGACTGATCGGCGCGTTCGCCTCGCCCGACGGCGGCAAGCTGCTGCTGTGGACGGGCAACGGCTGGCTCACCGCGCCCGCCGACGGTTCCGCGAAGCCTGTCCCGGCGTTCACCGAGGTGGACGGCATCACGCCGACGACCTTCCTGTGGCCGCTCGCCTGGATCTGACCGTCAGGTGAAGTCGCCCGCGGACATGCCTTCCTAATGTCCGGGCGGCCATTGTACGAACTCGATCCGTTACCCGTCCGGGTCGGTGAGCCATGACGTGTCCATGCCGTTTCCACTGAGTGCTGTTTGGCGCTCATGTGGTTGTCCTGTCTTGCGACGGGACGGTCCCGGTCTTGCCCGCAGGGTGTGCTGCGGTGCCG
>NZ_JBEXDG010000116.1:0-13037 GCF_040605635.1 Dactylosporangium sp. NPDC005555 | reverse complement strand
CGAGCCACCAGCCGGCCGGGGTCTTGATCCAGGCGCCGGTCTCGGTGATCTTGCCGGTCACGCCCTTGGGCGCGGGCAGGGTCGGGATGCCGTAGCCATTGGCGACCAGCTTCGCCGCGCGGGCCCGCGTCACGTCCGCCTTGAGGGACTTGACGAGGTCCTTCGCCGTCAGCGCGCCCTCGTCGTCGACGAGGAAGACGCCGTCGTCGTTGAGCAGCAGGAAGGCCACGTCGTCGATGCTCTTCGGCTCCTCCACCTTGAGGTACAGGAAGATGTACTGCAGGTCCGTGTACTTGCCGCGCGGCTTGCTGAACAGCCAGCCGTCCGTGCCCTTGACGGCCGTGCCGGTGTCGATGCCGGCGCAGCCCTTGGTGGGCGCCGACGCGGCCTGGATCGGCTCGTCGAGTTTGAGCACCGCTTCGGCGAGGTCGTCCAGCGGGATGTTGTCGTCGCCCTCGGCGCGGGCCGGTGCGGCGAACAGGCCGACGAGCAGGACACTGGCGGCAGTTGCGGCGGCGAGCCGCGTGAATCCCCGTAGCTTCATGCGATCCTCTTCAACGCGTTGCACAACGGACCCGCGGAATCTCCCAGGAGATTCCCAGTTCAGCAACGCGCGCTTTACGGATGGAATCGGCGCATACGGGCGCGAGGTACCCCGGCCATCTCACAGATCCGACTGAAAGTACGACGCGGAGTTCACCGCAGCGTGATCGGCGCCTGCCGACCCCGTGGCCGATATTCATGCATGGATAGTGCTGAAAGCCGGGGGTAGGGTCTGACCGCTACGGGCCGGTCGGCGGCGGTGCCGAGGATGCGGACCTTCATCGAGGCCGCCGAGGGACCGGCTCGGGCCGGGCGCGGGTGCCCGCCCCCGCGGCGATGCCGGCGACGTCCTCGTGCCGTGGCGAGAACCGGCACGCCGGATCGGTCGCCGCCGGGTCGCCGGTGAGCTGGAACGCCTGGCACCGGCAGCCGCCGAAGTCGACCTCGCGCAGCGCGCAGCTGCGACACGGCTCGGCCATCCATGCGGTGCCGCGGAAGGCGTTGAAGGCCGGAGCGTCGTTCCAGATGTCGATCAGCCGGTCGTTGCGGACGGACGGGATCGGGAACCCCGGCAGCTGCGCGGCGGCCAGGCAGGGCAGCACGTCGCCGTTGGGTGCCACGACCAGCTGGCGGCTCCCCCAGCCGTTCATGCACGGTTTGGCGCGGCCGGTGTGGTAGTCGGGCTCGACGTACACCACCTCGACCGTGTCGCCGAAGCGTCGGTGCACCTCGGCGACGGCGACGCCGGCCGCGTCGACCTGAGCCGGGGACGGCAGCAGCGTCGCACGGTTGCGCAGCCCCCAGCCGTAGAACTGCGTGTGCGCGAGCTCGAGCCGCTCGGCGCCGAGCGCGACCGCCAGTTCGGCGATGGCGGTCAGCCGCGCCAGGTTGCCGGCGTGCAGGACCACGTTGACGGTGAGCGGCAGACCGCTGCCGCGGATCAGTTCGGCGGCGGCCAGCTTCCGGTCGTGGACCCGTGCGCCCGCGACCAGGTCGGCGTCGGCGCGCTCCGCGTCCTGGACCGACAGCTGGAGGTGGTCCAGGCCGGCGTCCACCAGCGCCGTGAGCGTCTCGGCGGTCAGCGGCACGCCGCTGGTGACCAGGTTCGTGTACAGCCCGAGCCGGCGTGCGTGCGCGACGACGGCCGGCAGGTCGGGGCGCAGCAGCGGCTCTCCCCCGGACAGGTGCACCTGCAGGACGCCGGCCACCCGCGCCTGCTCCAGTAGGTCGTGCCACTGCCCGGTGTCCAGCTCCGCGCGGTAGGCCGCGAGTTCGATCGGATTGGAGCAGTACGTGCAGCGCAGCGGGCACCGGTAGGTCAGCTCCGCGAGCAGGCCGGTCGGCAACGGGTGCGGGACGGCCGCCGCCGGTGACCCGGCGACGACCTCGGCGTGCGCCGGCCGGCCGGCGGTGACCAGCAGACGCCGCGTGGTCAGATCGGCGAGGAACTGCCCGACGTCGGCCTCCGCCACGCCGCTGTAGTCGCGGGCCAGCACCGCGACGATCCCGGCGGCGTCACGGCGACCGTCGCACGCCCGCACGATGTCCGCGGCGACCGGGTCGAGCAGCAGTGCGCCCTCCGGGTACACCAGGGCATGCCGTTCGCGCACGGGGTCCCAGAGCAGCCGGACCCCGCGGCTGAGCCCCGGTGCGGTCACTCGGTCATCGCCGCGTAGTCGACGGCGTCGAGCATCGCGCCGAGGACGTCGCACTTGAACCGCAGCGCCGCGATCGCAGCCTGCTGCTGCTCCGCGCCGCGGCAGTGGGTGAGGACGAGATCGAGGGTGGCCTCGCTGTCGCTGCGCGCCACCGGGATACGGTTGTCGAAATAGGCGAAGCCGTCGGGCTGGATCCAGCCGTAGTGCTGCCGCCAGGCGAGCACGCGGGTCGCCATGAGCTCGGGCGCGAACATTTCGGTCAGGGTCGCGGCCACCGCTTCGGTCCACGGCCGGGTCTGGCAGAACTGCAGGTAGCCGTCGACGGCGAAGCGCACACCGCGCAGGACGTGGCGCTCGTCGAGCACCTCCTCGCGAGTGAGGCCGACCGCCTCGGCGAGGACGAGCCAGTCGGCCAGACCGCCCTCACCGTCGTGCGTCCCGTCGTGGAAACTCACCCGCGACAGCCACGCCCGCCGGACCTCCGGCAGCGGGCAGCGGGAGATGACCGCTGCGTTCTTCTGGGCCAGGCAGCGCTGGTAGTACCAGCGGTTGGCGACCCACGACCGGATCTCCGCCGGGCTGCAGCCGCCCGCGTGCAGCCGGACGTGGAAACGGTGTCTGTCCCAGTACCGCGTCGCGAATCCCCGCAGGGCGCCGGCGAACGCGTCCTGGCTCAGCGCTGCGGACGGTTCCACGGGTCGCCCGCACCGGAGTAGGCGGAGATCTCGGGGCGCGTCTCCAGGCACTCCACCGTCGGGGCGCTCCAGCGCCGGCGCGTCCGCTCCGGCGCTTGCTGCTGCTGCTGATCGGAAGACATCTCGGATTCCCCCCGTTGCGGTGGCGGTCCGCCAGAACGGACCATAGGTACCGTTGGATGGTCGACCGTAGACCGGGCCGTCTGCCGCCGGTCCACGCGCCGAGCAGTGGCACCGGCAAGCCTACGTTGGGAGCCCGGGCCGGCCCTCGCCCGCGACGAGGTAGAAGCGGACCCTCCACGGTGTCCGGACCATCCGTCGCACTCCCCTCGCCGCTTCCACCGCCTCGGCGTTACCCGCGACCCCTCGCATTCACGCGGTGATCGTCTGGTCCGCTGGTGCTTTCGCCGCCACACCTGGGCGGCCGGCAGCGGAAGGACCAAGCCATGGACAACACGGGCGAGCCCCTCTCAGGTGGTCGGCGTGGCGCGGATGCTGAGGAACAGGCCGCCCACCGCGCGGTCCAGCACCTCGATCGTGAACCCTGCCCCGGCGATGGCCGGCACCGTGTCGCGATCCGGGTGGCAGCCCAGCGCTGCCCGCGTCAGCGGGGTGACCGCGCGCAGGACCACCCGCCCGGCGACACTGGCGGACCGGACGTGCTCCAGGAACAACGCCTGGCCATGCGGCCGCAGCACCCGACGGATCTCGGCGAACGCCCGGTCCGGGCTCGGGAACGTGCACCCCGCCAGGGTGCAGACGACGGTGTCGACCGACGCGTCGGCCAGCGGCAGGCGTGCGGCGTCACCGCTGACCGGCGTCCACTCGACCGCGAGCGTCCCGGCGCGCCGGGACGCCGCTCTCAGGGCCTTGGCCGCGACGTCGAGTCCGGTGAGCCGGACCCCAGGCGGGTAATGCCGCAGGTTGGCGCCCGTGCCGACGGCGACCTCCAGCACGTCGCCGGTGGCCCGCGCGACGAGCTGGGCGCGCATCCGGCTCACGGCGGTGCGGTCGAGCAATGCACTGACCTTGTCGTAGCCGCCGCCGAGCCGCTGATACTTCCGTGCCACGTCGCTGGTGTCGTCGGAGGCCATCGCGCCCTCACCTATCGATCGGCACTCATCTCGCAGGATGCCGCCCAAGGTAGACGACCGGACCGCGCCACGGGAAGGGGATCGGGCCGAGGGCCGGTCAGGCGTCCCGGATCATCCGGAAGGACCGCCGCAGATGCACGATCCAGACGGTGACCAACTCGCGGGCCACGTCGAGCGTTCCCTGCGACCGGTCTTCCGGTACCCAGCTGCTGATCACCACCATGCCGGGAAGTCTGCCGGTCGTTCGGTGCGGAACGGGTGTCCGCGGCGCAGCAACCAGGGCGCCGGTTCTGTGGATCCGCAGAGCCGCCGCGCAAGCCTCGACGGCGTGCCGAACCCTGACCAACCGTCCCGCCCGGACGAGAAGCGCGAGGACAGGGCAGTCCGGGAGTTCCGGAGGCACCGACATGTCCCCGCCTGGACACTCCCGAGAAACGTGCGCCGACCCGACGACATCCGCCAACCGCGCACCGTTGTCGGCCTCGACGAACCGCCTCACGGCTGGTCGTGACCCGTCAGGCCCGTCCGCCGGGGATGTTCGAGGTGAGGTTGCCATGGGGCCTGCTGACCGCTGCAGGTCCGGCAACTGAGCGGATGGCGAGTCATCGCGGCCGACTTGCCCATTCCTCTACCCTTGGCGGAATGATCAGCACCGAGGAGGCCCTGCCGCGTGCGTCGCCTGCCGCGGCCCCCCGGCGGCGCCGGTGGCTGACCGTGCTGCTGTGGCTGCTCATCGCGCCGTTCGCGGTGTGGGCGGCGGCGCGGGTGTTCGGCCTGGAGAGCGGCTACCCGACCATCCAGCTCATCGCCTTCACCCCGTACGTCGCGGTGGTCTCGTTGGTGCCACTGGCGCTCGCGGTGCTGACGAAACGGATCTGGCCGGCGGTCGCGGCGGCGGTGGTGGCGGTCGCGTTCGCCGCGTGCGTCCTGCCGCGCTGGATCGCCGACACCGACGCCGGGGTTCCGGCAGGGCCGACGCTGCGGGTGATGAGCGTCAACATGCTCTACGGCCAGGCCGACCCCGACCATATCGTGCGCCTCGTCCGCGACGGCGCCGTCGACCTGCTCGCCGTCCAGGAGTACACCGAGGAAGGGCGCACCGCACTGCACGCGGCCGGGCTGGAGGAGACACTGCCCGACACGGTCACCTATCCGCGGGCCGACGCGGGCGGCTCGGCCGTCTACAGCCGCTTCCCGCTCGCGGACAAGGGATACCGGCAGCTCGCCGGCGGCTTCATGCAGGCGCACGCCACAGTGCAGGTGCCGGGCGCCCCGGAGGTGTACGTCGAGTCGGCGCACCCGTGCGCCCCGATGGGCCGTGTGTCGGACGCCTGCTGGCTGGCCGATCTCGCGGCGCAGCCGGCGGCGACACCAAACGGGCCGGTCAACCTGCTCATGGGCGACTTCAACTCGACCCTCGACCACAAGGCGTTCCGCCGGGTGCTGGCGAAGGGCTACCACGACGCCGCCGACCTCGCCGGTGCCGGGCTCTCCACGTCGTGGCCCTACGACAACCGGTGGTACTTCCCGAGCATGACGCTCGACCACATCCTCGCCGACAAGCGCGTCGGGGTGCGGAAGGTCGTGGTCCATCGCGTCGCGGGAAGCGACCACAGAGCCGTGTTCGCCGAACTGGTGCTCCCGAAGGCCGATGGCTGACCGGTGAATTGCCTCCCGGTGGAGTTGGCGATTCTCAATGGATCACTGGCGGTCTGGGTGGCCGGCGCATCTACGGACGACCCCCGTGGCGGGGCGGCCGGAGGACTGGGCTGCTCCGTCGCCGCGCTGTGCTGGCCGGTGTCCACCGTTGGCCTCTTCTCCGCCGGTGTGCGTGTCCGTGGCCCAGCGAGATCGGCGGGTCACGGACCCGCCTCGTCATCACGGCACCTTGATGTTATCGGATTCCACCGAGGTTCAGTGCGCATGTCTGCTCGATGAAGCGACCCACGCGGAGGCTCGCGCCGCGCGCCGCCTGCTCGTCTTCCGGGTGCGGATCCTTGTACCAGGCGACGAGCGTGTCGAACGACGGACGGACTTCGGCCGGTGCGTCGCGGGACAGCTCAGCGACGATCCGGTTGCGGTCACTCGGACTCACCTCCCCGGCGCCGATGTCCAGCGGCTGTGCGGCACCGCAGAATCGCTGCCGTGCCGCCGCGTCGGGGAAGTCCGACGATGTGTCGGCCGCCCGGAAGAATCAGCGTCGATTCCGCCAGTGTCCGGGCGCATCAGCACGCCGCCGGCGCCCGCCGGGACGGTGGCTCGCAGAGAGAGCCGCCCGGTGGGGTGAACACCGAACTCGGCTGCACGATTGGTCTTCCGCGCCCGGAGAATTCATGTATTCGTCCCCGCCGTCAGGCTTTCTGGTCGCTTGTGCCACTGATAGTCCAGCGGATGCGTAGAGAACCGAAGGCGTCGCGCTATCTGGTGGTCATCGGGCTGACGCTGGTCATGACAACGGGCAGCCTGGTGGGGTCAACCGCTGCGCCCGCCCAGATGGTGGACAGCGGGACGTTCAGCCTGGTCAGCGACCCGGGGGACCCATTGGGCCACGGACAGTCCTACAGCTACTCGGTGGCCGCCGGAGACCAGCTGGACGTGACGAGCCGGACGAACGAGGCGCTGGACGTATCGGTGCACGGCCGCAACGGCGACTCCTGGACGCTGAACCTCCAGATGGCGTCCCAACGGCCGATGTCACCGGGCACCTACTCGGTGGACAAGGAATACCCGTCCAACAGCTTCAGCGAGCCCGCGATGTCCGTGACGGACGGCGGGTTTCCCTGTCGCGGCGTGGTGACCGGGTCGTCGTTCACCATCTCCGCCATCGACTACGGCCCCACTCCCGGGTACATCCGTGGCCTGGACGCCAGCTTCACGTTGCACTGCGGCGGCATCGCTGCGGCACTGCACGGGGTGGTGCACATCGCCAACGCTCCGGCACCGCTGGTGGCAGTGGCGTTGTCACTCGGCGTATCCGACCCACAAAACCCCGGCCGCGTACAGCGCCAGCTCGACCCACGCGACCCGATACAGCAGGGCACCATGGTGATCCCGACCGCCACCGTCACCCCGGCGATCTCCGCGTACGTGAACGTCCGCTACGACGACTTTCCCCTCTCCGGCGGGTGGGACGGCCCGGGCGTCGCCAACGGCAGCCCGATCGCCCCCAACCCCGGGTTCCATACCTTCACCATGACCCTGACGCCGACTGACTCGGCGTATCCCGACATCACCCCCGCCGCGGTGCTGCCCGTCATGGTCGTCTCGGCGCCGCCGGTGCTGAGCATGTCGGCGACACCAGCAGGCCCGGTCACCGCGCCGGACACCGGCAGCCCCGATCCCATCACCCTCACGATCGGCGGCATCCCCCGCGACACCCCGGGCTCAGTGCGCATCTACGACGGCACCACCGACCTCGGACCGGCGGACACCTTCTCATCCAGCGCCGGGACGGCGACCAAGTCGGTCGTGCTCAGCCCGGCCCCGGTCCCGCACGGCCTCATCGCCGTGTTCACCCATGCCGGCAGCTCGGCGCTGGCGCAGACCTCGGCCGTGGTGCCGTACTCCATGCTGCCGTGCGCGTGCGGGATCCGCGGGTACGCGCCGCTCAACACGAACAACACGATCCCGCCTTTCGCCGGCGGCCTCAGCCTGCGACTGGCCCCGGGTACTCACGCGCACCTGACCCAGGTCGACCCCACGACGGCGGCCGGCCACCCGGTCCAGGCAACCGACCCGACCCAGCACCGGCACGCCTGGGTATTCACCGGCTCGCTCGACAGGATCGCCGTCGTGGACACTCGCCCCGACCAACCCGGCTGGACGCTGACCGGCCAGGCCAGCGCCTTCGTCAACGGGACAACCACCGTGTCCGCGGTCGAGCTCGGCTGGGCGCCGCAACTCCAGACCACCGGCAGCGACGCCGAAGGGTCCGTAACTCCCGGCCCACAGGTCAACCCGCGAATGCAACAGGGGAGCAGCCTCATCGGGCTGCAAAGCGGCTCCGTCCTCGGCTCGGCCTCGCCCGGCAGCGGCCTGGGTACCCAGAACCTCCGCGCCGACCTGACCCTTTGGATCCCGGATACCTCACCCACAGGCACCTACGTCAGCACACTCACCCTGACCCTGATCAGTCCCTAGTCTGGCGCGACATCGCTCCCGTGCCTGCCCAGGGGTAGTGGCCAGCGGCGGGTGCACGCTATGCCAATGTGCGTGCGCTCATCGGCGCCGGGTGGTCCTGTCCCGGGGTGTGGCGGTCGCAAGGACTTCATCGGTGATGGCCGTGACGACGGACGGGTGGCGGTGCGGCAGTAGGTCGACGTACGCCGACCACGGCCCTGTGCACAGCGCCTCACCGACGAGGTGTGGGGTCCGGGCCGGTGGTGCCGCGTCCGCAAGGGCGACCAGCACCCGCGCCGACCGGCCGGGGTCGGGGATCGCGCGGCTGAGCGCCTCGGCGTGATCCGGTCTTCCGATCGCGATCGCGAAGCGGGCGACGTTCACGAGCGCGTCGGAGCGGGCGTGGTCGTTGGTGATGCCATAGGCGAAGGCTTCCGCCAGCGCGGCCGACGTGTGCATCCGATCGTCCGCGCCGCACCGCTGGTGGATTTCGGCCGCCATCAGGTGCGCCTGAGCCGGCCAGTAGAGTTCCTGCGTCGCGACGGCCAGGCCGGTGATGTCACCGGCGAGGCGTTCCGCGCGGTGTGTGTCACCGGTTTCGACGGCGGCGAGCGCGATCTGCGACAGCGCCTCGCACCGTTGCCGGTCGGTCTCGAAGGTGGTGAGCAGCCGCGTGGCGCGGTCGAGGTCGCCGACGGCCGCGAACGCCCTGATCACCGCGACGCGCTCGTCATCCATCACCAAGGCGTCGATCTCGATCCGGTCGAGCAGCGCCCGGGCCCAGGCGGTGTCACCGGCGGACACGTAGGCGACGGCGACGGCGGCCAGGGATTCGGCGTGGGTACCGGCCTGCTGTTCGGCGTCGCGCAGCAGGTTTCCGGCACGCTGCGGGTTGTCGGCGGCGATGGACGCGAGGGCCTGCGTCTGCCAGTACGGCCCGAGCGCGGCGCGGGCGACCGCCTCCGGGCGCGCCGGATCGTCGTTCGCCGCCGCCGCCGCCGCTTGTGTGGCTTTGGCGACGGCCAGCTCCCGCCGGCCCTCGATCACGATCAGCGCGGCGACGCTCAATGACCGGTCGAGGTCCCCGGTGGCGGCGACGGCCTCGGTCAGGGTGACGAGCTGCACCTCCCGGTCGGTCGACCGGACGGCGCTGTCGTCGGTCCACGCGGCACGTTCGGCCTCGTACATGAGCGCGGTCGCGTGTCCGGTGTCGCCGGCCTCCGCGACGGCCTGTGCGACACCGGCGAGCGCCTCCGCCCGGTCGTGGGCACGGGGCATGGTGCGGATCAGCGCGGCACCGCGGCCGGCGTGCCCGGCCTGCGCCAGGGCGATCCCGACGTCCTTGGTCGCGGCGTCGGACGGGCCCAGTGCGGTCACCGCCTCGTCGAGCAGCGCGGTGACGCTGTCCAGGTCACCCACGCCGATCAGCTCGTGGGCCACGTTCGCGAGGGCCTGAGCGCGCTGGTCGGCAATGGTGATCGACCGGGCGATGTCCCCGGCCCGCAGCGGGTCCCCACCGGCGGCGGCCGCCCCCGCGACCTCGGCCAGGGCCATTGCCCCGAAGTGCCCGTCGATGAGCGCGGCGAGGGCCGCCGCACCGTCCGTTTCGCCGGACCGTGCGGCGGCACGGGCGACGTAGTAGAGGGCCGCCTGCGCGTTCCAGTCGTCGGCCGGCTCGATGCCACGCGCGATCGCCTCGGCCTCGTCGAGGTCGCCCGCGGTCGCCAGGGCGAACGCGATCGAGGACAAGGCATCCGAGCGGGAAGCGGTCTCGGGAATGGCGTCGGCGAGGGTCGCGGCTCGGCGGATCATGCCCCGGGCTCGGTCCAGGCAGCCCGCGTCCGCCGCGACGCGGGCCGCATGCTCGAGACTGGAGACCTGGGAGATCGGCCACTGTTCCAGCGTGGACAGCCGCTCCGCCTCCGCGAACAGCGCATCGACCTCCGCCGGGTCGACGAGGCCGACAGCGGCGGCGGCGACCCCGAGCACGGTGTAGCGGCGGCGGTCGCGGTCGGTCATCGCCCACGCCCCAGCGACCGCTTCGGCGATCATGGCTTTCGCACGGTCCGGCCGACCGGTTTCCGCCATGACCCTGGCCAGCTTCGCCAGGTCGGCCGGTGCCGGCTCGGCCCGCCGGCCCGACCGGATGATCGCCTCGGCGCGGTCGACGTTACCGAGCCGCAGCCACATCGCCGGGATGCTGGCCGGCAGGTACGGGCGGCTTGCGAGCAACGCTTCCCGGTGGACCGCGACCCTGGCGATCAGGCCGAGGTCGACGGGGTACCTGCCGAGCAGCAGCTGTTGCGTGGCGGTCATCTCCGCCAGCGCGGCACCGATGCCGCCGGTGTACTCGCGCAGACGGTGGTGACGGTCGCTGTCGGTGGCACAGACGACCATCCGCTCCAGGTCGTTCGCGCTGCGAAGCAGTTCGAAGTAGCCCTGGAGCAGGTCCTCGGGTGTGTCGTCGGGCCAACCACGGTCGCGGGAGCCGTCGGCACGGGCGTGCATTTCGGTCAAGTCGCGGCGCATGGCTGACTGTACGACGCCCGCCGGACTCGCCAGGCGTTCAAGTTGCCGGCCAGGTCCCGAGTCGGGGTGCGGCATGACGAGAACCACCAGACGCGCACCTGATCTTGCTCTGGAATCCCCCGGATGGGCCTTGTCTCTGCGAGTCGAGCGGCGGGCTCCGTCACGGCCGCAACCGTCCGGTCGGTCAGATATACCGGTGCGCCGCGAGGCTCATCCGGGCCGTTCAGGTCTGCAGGCGGCTCGCCGCGGCGCTGTCTGCCCACACCCGACGGGTCCTCCGCCCGCCGGGTGTGGGCAGGGTTTTCAAATCGGCACCCGGGCGGCCCACCCGGCGGGGCATGTGTCAGCGTGTGCGCCTTCAGGGAGGTGTGATGGCGGCACAGGACTCGTTCCACGCGTACGTGTCGGGCCGGCTCGCGGCGTTATCGCGGCTGGCGTATCTGTTGTGCGGGGACCGGCACACCGCGGAGGATCTGGTACGGGTGACGCTGATCAAGGTCGCCCGGCACTGGGAACGGGTGAGCGCCGGCGGCGACCCGGATCCGTACGTGCGGCGCGTCATGGTCAGCCGGCACGTGTCGTTGTGGCGCCGGCGGTGGCGCCTCGTGCAGCTCACCGAGCGGCCGCCGGAGCGCCCCGTGCCCGACGCCGCGGAAGCCGTCAGCACGGCGCTCGCGGTCCAGGCGGCGCTGGCGAAGCTGGCTCCGCGGCAGCGGGCGGTCCTGGTGCTGCGGTACTTCGAGGACCTGACCGAGACGGCGACCGCCGAGGCGATGCGCTGCTCGGTGTCGACGGTGAGGAGCCAGACCCGCGACGCGCTGGCCGCGTTGCGCGTCAGGGCGCCCGAGCTGGCCGACCTGGGCGAACCGGCGGAGGTGCCGTCATGACCGTACCGTTGCGTGACACAATGCGTGAGCTGGGAGAACGCATGTCGCCGGCGCGGCTGCCCGCGGATCTGTGGCGGCGCGGGAGACGGCAGCGGTACCGGGGCAGGATCATTGCCGTCGCCGCGGTGGCGCTGCTCTGTGCGGCCGTGGCCGTGCTGCCCGGCCTGCATGCCGAGCCCCAGCCGGCCGAGGGCGGCCCGGTCGTCCCCCGCAGTGTCGGGCTTCCGTACTTCTGGCAGGCGACGGTCGACATGGCGCCGCCCGGCCCGGCCTCGGTGCTGTTCGGCGGCGACAGTCTGGGGTTGAGTAGCGGCGACCCGTTCGAGGAGGAGGGCGGCAAGCTCGCCGTGCTCGGCCTCAACGGCGACTACCGCATACTGCGCTATGCCAGCGATGGAGTGCGCGCCGGGCAGGGCGTGCGGCTGTCGCCGGACGGCAGCCTGGTCGCGCACAGCGATCTGACCGGCGGGCCGGCTGGGTGGCTGGTGGTCACCGATCTGCGTACCGGTCGTAGCCGTGGCTACAGCGGCGGCGAGACGGCCTGCTGCGCGGAGGTCGTGGCCTGGCGGCCGGACAGCGGCGCCGTCCTGGCACTGCAGTCCGCCCGCGACGGCTACCCGATCGACGGCCCGGCGGCGTGGTACGTCCTGGTCGACCTGGCCAGCGGCGCGGTGACTCCGGTCGAAGACCGGCTTCTGTGGGACGACAACGCCTCGGCGTGGGGGGCGGCGTTCGCCCCCGACGGCCGTGGGTTCGTCGCGGCGAGGACGGCCGCCCACGGCACCGAGCTGCGCGGCTACGACGCCGCCGGCCGCCGGCTGTGGACCCGCGACCTCGGCGGCGGCCGGCGGTTGGCGGGCTCGGGCGCCTACACCTCGGACAGTTCGACGCTGGCGCTGCTGACCGTCGACGAATGCCCGTTTCAGTGTGATCACGATCAGCGCGATGCCCGGGGGTGGCGGGTCTCGTATCTGGACCCCGCCACGGGTACCGACCGCGAAGGGCCGGCGCTGCCCGAGGTGACCGGCGCGGCGGTACGGGCGCTCGGCTGGCACGGCGATGCCCTCGTCGTCGTGCAGTACGAGTCGGAGGACTACGTCACCGCAGCCGAGAGCGAGACGCGGGAGATCCGGCATGTCCGCGTGCTGGCGCTTCGGCCCGGAGCCGTGGACGTGGTGCTGGACCCGCCGGCCGACGTCGCCTCCATCGACATCGCGCAGGACCTAGTCCGCAACGGGCAGTTCGGCGGTCCGGTGCCGGCACCGGCGATGCTGCCCGCCCGCTGGCCGGTCGTCGCGCAGGCCGCGCTGTGCCTGCTGTGCCTGCTGGCACCGGTGGCGGCAGCCGTCGTCATCCTGGTGAGGGTGGTGCGGGCGGCTCTTCGGCGTCGCGTCGCCGCCGGATGACAGCAGAGCGCCGGGCGGGGGGGTGGGGGCCGGGCGGCGCGGCGTTGGGACTTGGTGAAGTGGGTGGGGTGTGAACACCGGGGGGATGGGGAACGCGAGAAAAAAA